>NZ_CP046056.1:1643750-1972500 GCF_016132445.1 Venatoribacter cucullus
TTGGCCGAGTTCAAAGGTCTGGTGATGGACCGCCTGCAACGCACCGACCTGTTGCCGCAACTGGCACCGGGACGGATCTTCTTTACCGCCAGCGAAGCACTGCGCGAACTGGGGCAATGCTGATGACAGCACCCGAACATAAATCCGACCCTGTGCCACCAACGGCCGATCATCCTCAGACCCGCCCGGCTGAGAATACAGAAAATACGCCCACCAGCGGCCGTGACGGCCGCCGTTTTGTGATTATTCCGCAACAAGGCCCCCGTATACGGGTGCGCTATCGCGAAGGCAGCAGCGGCACCGGTGACTGTACGCTGTGCCAGATCAGCCCGGATAACCTCTGATACCCCTGCAAACTGCAGGTTAATTTTTGCCGCCCTGCTGGGTATGATGCGGTTCCGTCTTTTGCTGACCCGGTAACTGCCATGACTCTGACCTACACCTTGCTGATTCTTGCGGCGCTGGTAATTATCGCTGCACTGGCCTACTACGCCTGGCACCTGACCGCGAAAGTGAAAAACCTGCAGCAGACGCAACAGGACGAAGCCGCGCAGGCGGAGCTGCACCTGCGCAACCGCCAGCTGGAGTTGCTGCAGGATATCCGCTTTATTGCCCGCGCCGTGCTGGCAGAACAATGTGAAATTACCGAAGGCGTATTGCGCATTCAGTATTTAATGAGTGCGCTCGACCCCGATGCCTGGCAACTGGATGAACTGGCCACCCTGCGCCAACATCACGAAGCCACCGCCGGAATGCCCATTCTGGATGCTTACAAAGCGCTGCCGAAAAAAGAACAGTTCCGTCTCGACCGGGAACGCTGGACGCTGGAAGAGCGTCATAAACCAGCCGTGCAGCGCGAGTTGCAATGGCTGGTAAGCTACCGTTTTCCCGGCGTTACCCTGCTGCAATAAACCCGTTACTGATAATAAGGATTCTGCAATGCGCACTCTGATACTGGCTCCGTTATTTCTGTTCGCCGCCCTGGCTCAGGCCGGCTGGCAACTGGAACAACCGTCTGAACTGACCTTTATGTCGTTCAAAAATACCCATCTGGCTGAAGTTCATCGTTTTAACCGCCTGCAGGGCAATATTGCTGACAACGGTGAAGCCACATTGAGCATTGACCTGAGCAGCGTTGATACCGCCATTGCTATCCGCGATACCCGTATGCAGGAAATGCTGTTTGAAACCAGCCGCTTTGCCAGCGCCACCCTGACCGCCAAAGTGAATACCAAAGTGCTGCAACAGGCTGCCGCCGGTGCCATTCAGACCTATGACCTGGCTGGTAAACTGAGCCTGCATGGCCTGGAAGCCGATGTATCCGTACCGGTTTTAATTGTGCCGGCCGCCGATGGCCGTCTGGTGGTTACCAGCCTGAAGCCGGTGCTGGTGCAGGCCGACCAGTTTGAATTAACCGCTGGTATTCAGAAGCTGCGCGACATTGCCAAACTGGAACGCATCAGCGAAGTGGTGCCGGTTAATTTCACGCTTATTTTCAGCCCCAAACCTTAAGGGCCTCGGCATACCCGCGCCACACCCGCCCTCAGCGGTGGGTGTGGTTACGCAGTTTTTTCAGTAATTCTTCCACGTCTTGTTCCGCCAGCTGCATGGCATCCATCACGCTGGTATTAATAGCCGATTCAATCAGCACCTCTAACGTACTGAAATGATAGTCACCAATGCGGCTGCACAATTCTTCCCCTAACACCCGGCGAAAATTATTCACCACTTTTTGCGCATGCAGATAATGCGGTCGGTCGTGCATGTCAGTCTCCTAGGCTTCCCGCGCAGCGGTCGCCGGCTGCACAATCAGCGGATCGGGGGTTAAATTCAGGCTGGGTGATTTATGCCGGTAATCAAACTGATTCAGAACAAAACGCATGGCATTCAGACGGGCGCGTTTTTTATCGTCGGAACGGATTACCGTCCAGGGCGCATCGCTGTGGTGGGTGTAATGAAACATGGTTTCTTTGGCATCGGTGTAATCATCCCATTTATCCAGTGACGCCAGATCAATGGGGCTGAGTTTCCACTGTTTCAGCGGGTCAATCTGACGGCTCTGAAAACGCCGCAGCTGCTCTTCCCGGCTAACCGAAAACCAGAATTTGAATAAGCGGATGCCGGAACGCACCAGCATTCGTTCCAGTTCCGGCACGGTACGCATAAATTCCATATATTCTTCGGTACTGCAAAAGCCCATCACCCGCTCAACACCGGCTCGGTTGTACCAGCTGCGGTCAAAAAACACCATTTCACCGGCGGCCGGTAAATGATGGATATAACGCTGAAAATACCACTGGGTGCGTTCCCTTTCGCTGGGTTTTTCCAACGCCACCACGTGCGCACCACGCGGGTTCAGGTGTTCCATAAAGCGCTTAATGGTGCCGCCTTTACCGGCTGCATCACGGCCTTCAAACAAAATAACGATTTTTTCACCGCTTTCGCGTACCCAATTCTGTAATTTCAGCAGTTCAATCTGCAGGCTTTGCTTTTCCCGCTCGTACTGCGCCCGGCTCAGGCGTTCACCGTAAGGAAGATGCCGGCTTTTTTGTTCCGCAGGTTTGGCCGGCTGTGGAATAACCAGCGGATAATGCTGTTCGTTCATCAACAATCCTTTCTGCACGATTTAATTCGGTGGCCGGGCGGCCAGAAAACAATCCCGCCCCTGTGCCTTAGCCTGGTAAAGATACTTGTCCAGCAAACGAATCACCTGATCCAGCTCAATGCGGCTGTGCGCCCGGGGCGTGACAACCAGATAACTGCCCGAAGCGGTCATGGTAACCCGCTGACCGCTATCATTACGCACGTCCATTTGTCGGATAGCCTGCTGAATACGGGGCACCAGGCTATCGAGCTGTGACCACGAACAACCGGGCACCAGCAGGGCAAACTCCTCACCGCCAAGCCGGCCAATGGGGTCAGAAGGCCGGACAATCTGGCGCAGGGTGTTGCATAACGCCTGCAGCGCACGGTCACCGGTGGCATGACCATGCTGGTCATTCACCTGCTTGAAGAAATCCAGATCGAGCAGAATAACGGCAAATTCGTGAAACTGGCGCAGCCCTCTGGCCCACTCGCGGGTATACAGGCGTTCAAACCCGCGGCGGTTTTCCACCCCGGTCAGCGGGTCGGTCAGCGCCAGCCGAGTCTGTTGTTCGCTTTGCTCAACCATTACCAGGCAGGCAGCAATGACCGCCGCCAGATGCTGCAGAAAATCGGTCGCCATGTCATCGCCGAAACGGTCGCGGCGGGTGGAAAATAATGTCAGTTTGCCCAGACAGCGTTCATGCCGCAGCAACGGCAACACAAGGCCACTGTGCCAGGGCGGGTTTACCGCCACCGGCCCCGGCCGGCACTGCGGCAAGTGGGTAACAAATTCCAGAGCTTCCAGCCAGGGGGCCTGTTCCGGGGTCAAAGACTGCCCCATGGACTGATACAACTGACCATCGGCATCGACCAGACAAAGCCTGATGTCATCCAGGCCAAACTGCTCAGGCAGCCCCTGTAACAGTAACCGCAGCAGGTCACTCCAGCTCTGACAAGACAACAACTGTAATTCAAACGCCTGCAGCCGGTGCAACAACGCCTCATTGCGCCGGGCATTATCCAATAGTTGCTGTAAATCCACGCGTTCACTGCTCCCTTTCCAATGGGTTGATTATAGTGCGATCTGACAGGAACGCAGCCCAGGCAATAACTTAGCTGCCGCCTCTGCCACCTTTTGTTAAACTGCCGCGCTTTACCCACCCGGAAACGGCATGAGCGCAAACGTCCTGATCTTCGACTCCGGTGTCGGAGGCCTGAGCATTGTCAGTGAAATCCGCCAGTTATTGCCCGGCTTACCGCTGCAGTACCTGATGGATTCCGCCGCCTTTCCTTATGGCACCAAGGCCGATGATTTTCTGATTCAGCGTATTCTCAGTGTCTGCACCAGCGCCGTGCGCGAGCTGAATCCGGATATTCTGGTGGTCGCCTGCAACACCGCCAGCACCCTGGCCTTACCAGCACTGCGCCAGCAATTACAGCTGCCGGTGGTCGGTGTGGTGCCAGCCATCAAAGTGGCGGCCGGTTTAAGCAGCAGTGGCCAGATTGGCTTGCTGGCAACCCCGGCGACGGTGAACCGCCCCTACACTGATGACCTGATCCGGGAATTTGCCCCGCATTGCGAGGTGCGCCGCTTTGGCAGCGGCGAGCTGGTGCAATGGGCGGAAGATTTTATTGCCACCGGCAGCGTACCTGCCGGCCTGCAGGCCCACCTGCAGCACTGGCTGTATCAGCCCCGGCCACTCAGCCATGTGGTGCTGGGCTGCACGCATTTTCCGCTGCTGAAACCCCAACTGCAGCAGTTGTTTCCGGATATTGGCTGGGTCGATTCCGGTGCCGCCATTGCCCGCCGGGTCGCCACCCTGCTGGGCAATCAGGCCGAACGCCTGCAACACGCAGACAGCGCACCCATTGGCTGCTTCTGGACCGGCAGCCAGCCGCCGGCGCCGGGCGTACTGCATTACCTGCAGCAGCTGGGGCTGCCGGGTGACCATGGTCAGCTGCAGGTGACCGAATTTTCTTATACATAAAAGCTGTTTGTATAAGTTTTTTAATTGAGTAAACTACTCAGGTATTACAACCAATCACGGTATCGACATGAGCAATCTTGAAACCCTGTACCGTCAGGTACTGTCCGGACTGGGCGAAGACCCGCAACGCGAAGGCCTGCTGGACACCCCGAAACGGGCTGCCAAAGCCATGCAGTTTCTGACCAGTGGTTACACCACCGATATTAATGAAGTGGTTAATGGTGCTGTTTTCACCAGCGATAACGACGAAATGGTGGTGGTTCAGGGTATCGAGTTCTATTCCCTGTGCGAACACCATGTTCTGCCCTTTATTGGCCGCTGCCATATCGGCTACCTGCCGAATGGCCAGGTGCTGGGGTTATCCAAATTTGCCCGTATCGTCGATATGTTTGCGCGCCGGTTGCAGATTCAGGAAAACATGACCAAGCAGATCGCCGAAGCCGTACAGGAAGTGACCGGTTGCCGCGGCGTGGGGGTGATTATGGAAGCCCAGCACATGTGCATGATGATGCGCGGCGTGCAAAAGCAGAATTCTATGATGCGTACCTCGGTGATGCTGGGTGACTTCCGCAGCAACCCGGCCACCCGTGACGAGTTCATGCGCTTGATCGGGATGTAAATATCCCGTTTACTGCCGTCATCAATGACGGGAGAAGAACATGCAGGAACTGGCGTGGTGGATCTGGGCACTGTTGGTGTACAGCCTTGGTTTGCTGGCCGCCATTGATGCCTTGTGGCAGGGGCGTACTGCCCAGGGCACCATCGCCTGGGTGTTGGGGTTAATACTGATGCCCATGATCACCCTGCCCCTTTATGCGTTCTTTGGCAGTCGCCGCTTTCATGGTTATTTACGCGCGCGCAGCCACCATGATGAAGACCTGGATCTGATCGCCGATCAGGTTCAGGCCGAACTCGAACCACAAGCGCTGCCTCCCGGCGACTTCACCTACCCGCTGTACCCGCTGTTCCGTATGCCTCAGGTCGATGGCAACCACTGCCAGCTGCTGACCAGCGGCGCCGACACCTACACCCAGATTTTCCGTGCCATTGCTGCCGCCGAACATTCCGTCTGTGTGCAGTTTTATATTCTGCGTGACGACCGCACCGGCCAGCAGCTGGCCGACCTGCTGTGTAATAAAGCCCGCCAGGGCGTTGCCACCTACCTGCTGTATGACGAAATCGGCAGCCGTGGCCTGAGCCGGGCGTACCTGCAGCGGTTGCGTAAAGCCGGGGTACGGGTATCGCGCTTTAATCCCCTGCGCCTGCGTACCCGTATGCAGCTGAATTTCCGCAACCACCGCAAACTGGTGGTCTGTGATGGCCACACCGCCTTTACCGGTGGTTTTAATCTGGGCGATGAATATCTGGGCGACGGTACGGCACTGCCCTTCTGGCGTGATACCCATGTGGAAATTCATGGACCGGCGGCACTGAGTTTTCAGCTGGCATTCAGTGAAGACTGGCACTGGGCGACTCAGCATCTGCCGGCCTTACACTGGCAGGCGTCACAACCAGCCGGCAACAGCCGGGTAATGTGCATTGCCTCGGGGCCGGCGGATGAAACCGAAAGCGCCAGCCTGTATTTTTCGCACCTGATTCACAGCGCCAAACGCCGCTGCTGGCTGGTCAGCCCTTATTTTGTGCCAGATCAGAATCTGTTTAATGCCCTGCAGCTGGCCGGCCTGCGGGGGCTGGATATCCGTATTCTGGTACCGGAGAAAAGCGACAGCTGGCTGGTGCAGCAGGCCATGCGCAGCTACATCAGCAGCCTCAGCCAGTGCAACGTGCAGTTTTACACCTATAAAAAAGGGTTTCTGCACCAGAAAGTGCTGCTGATAGACGATGACTGGAGCAGCATTGGCAGCGCGAATCTGGATAACCGTTCTTTACGGATTAATTTTGAAATTAATGCCCTGATCGAAGACCCGGATTTTGCCCGCCAGACCGAACGGATGCTGTTGCAGGATTTTGTCGACGCGGAACCCACCGGGTTAAACAAACACTGGTGGCCGGTATTGCTGGCCAAATCGGCCAGGTTGCTGGGGCCTGTGTTGTGAGGGGCTTGAGGCTTGAGGCTTGAGGCTTGAGGCTGGACGGGAGACGGGAGACGCTTTTAGCGTTGAGTGTTCGGGGTTGGGCGGTTGGGCGTTCAGGGTTAAGCGTTCGGCGCGCGCGGGTGAATAAACAGAGCTGATGATTAACGCAGGAATTATTGAGCCGGCATAAAAAAGCCACGCACGGGGCGTGGCTTTTTAAGCTGTGAAGCAATCAGAACATCAGAACTTGTAACCGCCACCGATCATAACGACAACCGGGTCGATTTCAACATCAGCACCATCAGCAGCACCACCTTCAATTTCACTATCGATATCGACTTTCCACACTGCTGCGTTCAACAACCATTGTTCGTTCAGGTCGTAGTTAACGCCAGCAGATAATGCCCAGCCCCAGCTATCTTTCAGATCCTTGGTGCCTAAGCTTGCGGTGTCTTTCACATCATAAAAATTGGTGTAGTTCACACCCAAACCGACATAGGGCTGAACCTTGGAAGCACCATCCATGAAATAGTACTGAGCAGATACTGTCGGCGGCAGATGTTTGGTGCTGGCAATCTTAGCGCCACCCAAAGTCACGTCATGCTCAAACGGAGTTGCTGCTAACACTTCAACACCGATTTGTGGGCTTACCATATAGGTGAAAGTCAGACCCAATTGAGTATTGTCGTCAATCTGAGCCTTTCCGAGAGCACCCAGATCAATATTGTCTGATTTCGGGTTTACGTTAATAACACCCGCTTTCACCATCATATCGCCGGCTTCATAAGCCATAGCAGGTACAGACGCAGCAACAACAGCAGCAGCCAGCAGGGTTTTCATCATTTTCATATTAACTTCCTCATTACAGGTAAGAACCAGATGGCGCCAGACTACCCTGCTTCCGGCTGCCTATTTTGATTCAGGTCAATACTCAAAAATTGATAAACGCAAACCCCTGTTTTTCTTGTGGCAAATCAAGTTTCACTAAGGTCAGGCGCATTTCAGCGTTCACATTGGCACAAAAAATATTTCCTGAGTCAGCGCAGTTGCCAGCCGGGCAGCTATAGTTACTGCACTTTATTCTGTGGATGACCTGCCACCGTGGCTGATACTCCTGCTTCTGAAATCCCTGCTTCTGATGTCATTGCGCCCATTGGCCGACGGCTGCTGTACTCATTGCTGAGTACCAGCAGTCTGATCGCGCTGTTATCCAGCGCGGTGATGCTGTGGACGGATTACCGTCAGGGGGTTGCTGATTACGACAAAGCACTGCAGCAGATCCGCAGCAGCTATCAGGACAGCATCACCTACAGTCTGTGGAATTTTGACAAACGCCAGCTGGAAACCCTGCTGCAAGGGGTCAGTAATTTTCCCGGTGTGGTGTATGTTCAGCTGGATCATGATGGCACCGTTCTGCACAGCATTGGCGATCTGTACCGGAAATCGGACCAGCGGCTGGTCATTCCGCTGCAATATCAGAACGTGACCGGCACCACGGAACTGGGCACCCTGCGCGTCAGCCAAAGCTATGAGGTGCTGTACGATACCCTCACCGGCCGGGCGGCAGACATTCTTATCAGTCAGTTTCTGCTGATTTTTTCCGTGGCCGTTATGCTGCTGCTGATTGTGCACCGGCTGATTGCCCGTCGCCTGCAACGCATGGCCGACTGGGCCAGTACCTTCAGCCTGGAAAACCCGGATCTGGAATTGCAGGTAGACCGCCCCGGTGATCCGCGTGATGAACTCAGTTATGTGGCTGCGGCCATTAATGATATGCGCACTACCCTGCAGGAAGACCTGCGTTTACGCGAGCAGGAATACGACCAGCGCAAACAACTGCAGCACCAACTGGCCATGGCCGTGGATAACGCCGCACTGGGGTTTTGTCGTTATGATCTGAGCCAGGATGCCTTCCATTGCAATAACCATTTTGCCACCCAGATCGGCAGTAATGAGTCGGATATTGAGAATCTGCGCCAGCCCATGGAGTTTTTTCTCAGTTGCATCACGGGTCCGGAAGCGGAACGGCAGGTTGAGCGAATCCGGCAATTGTTACAGGGCCATCAGGTGCGTCTGCATGACAGCTTTCGCATGCTGGATAAACAGCAAAAGGAACGGTTTTTTGATATCAGTCTGCAGGTAATCCGCTATCAGGATAATCGCCCGGAGCAGGTGCTTATCTGCATGATCGACCGCAGCAAAGAATTAAAAGCCCGCGAACAACTGCAGCAAATGCGCCAGCAGCTGGAGCAGGAAGTGGTGCGTCAGACCCATGAACTGCATGAGTCAAATCAGGAACTCCAGCGCCAACTGAACGACCAGCAACGTGAAGTACAACGCTTGCGCTCGGGTCGCCAGCCGCATTATATGCAAACCATCTGTGCGCTGATTGCAGAAGATATTCAGCAATGGCAAAGCATTCATCAGCTTCCGGCCGTCCAGCAATGGCAGGAATTTTTTGCGCTGGATTTATACCAGAACCGCACCAGCCTCGACCTTTGTGCCTGGTTACGCCAGCAATTTGAACAATGGCAAAATGATTATGGGCTGCAGGCAGACCTGCATATTCCGTTTTCATTATTGGTGCAGGAAAACCCGGCCATTCCACAATTTATACTGCGTACCCTGCTGCTGAGTGCTGCCCAAAATAAAGAGCAGAACAGTGGCAACCCTGTGCCGCTGAGCCTGCATGTATGGGTTCGGGAAGATCATCTGGAAGCGCGCCTGACACTGCCGGATACGCATTGGACGGTTGCTCCCGACGCTCATGCTTTCCGGTTATGTCAGGCGCTTTGTGGCCTGCGCTACGATGCTGAATTAAGCCACCGGCAGCAGGAGCAACAACAGATTATTCATTTAATCCTGCCCCTGGCCAGCGCCTGATTCAGAACGAGAAATGCTCGTCCTTCATCTGCATCAGCGACTTCGGATCTTTCAGCATCATTTTTCCGTGCGCCTTAGCGCGCGGTAACAGACGATCATAATAAAATTGTGCCGTCTGAATTTTAGCCTTATAAAAATCCGTATCGCCATTACCGGCTTTAATGCCGCTGTACGCAGCATCCGCCATTCTGGCCCAGAAAAACGCCATAATGATGTAGCCGGAATACATCAGATAATCCACGGACGCAGCACCGACCATATCGCGGTTTTTCGCCGCTTTTAAAGCAATGCGGAAGGTGCCGATACGCCACTGGAACATAGCGCGTTTCAGCTGCCGGATCAGTGGTTTCATTTCGCGGGTATTTTTATGGGTTTTAATAAATTCCTTCATTTCAGCCCGGAATTCGTTGAAGGATTTCATTTTACCCAGCAGAATTTTCCGGCCCAGTAAATCCAGCGCCTGGACACCGGTGGTGCCTTCGTACAATTTGGAAATCTGGGCATCACGGATAATCTGCTCCATGCCCCACTCTTTAATAAAACCATGACCACCGTAAATCTGCACGCCGTGGTTGGCGGCTTCATAACCCAGCTCGGTCAGAAAGGCTTTCAGGATTGGGGTGAGGAAACCCAGTTTATCGTCGTAAGCCTCATAACCGGCGCTATCGCCTTTGCTGTGTGCAGCCATCATGTGGTCAGCCAGACGGGCTGCGTGATACAGCATGGCGCGGCCACCTTCGGCGATGGCTTTCTGGGTTAACAGCATACGGCGCACATCCGGGTGCACGATTAACGCATCGGCGACCTGATCGGGGCTTTTGGTGCCGCTGAGCGAGCGCATGGAGCGACGGTCACGGGCATAAGGCAAGGCGTTCTGGAACGACAATTCAGCGGTGCCGACCCCCTGAATGGAGGTACCGATACGGGCAGTATTCATAAAGGTGAACATGCACATCAGGCCTTTATGTTCCGGGCCAATCAGGAAACCTTTAGCACCGTCGAAATTCATCACGCAGGTCGAAGAACCGTGAATACCCATTTTTTCTTCAATGGAACCACAGCTCACGGCATTGCGCTCGCCCAGTGAACCGTCGGCGTTGACGTGGTATTTCGGCACGATAAACAGCGAAATCCCTTTGGTGCCTTTCGGCGCATCGGGCAGACGAGCCAGTACGATGTGCACGATCTGGTCGGTTAAATCGTGTTCACCGGAGGAAATAAAAATCTTGGTGCCGGTAAGGTTGTACGAACCGTCGCCGTTCGGTTCGGCTTTGGTTTTTACCTGACCCAGGTCGGTACCACACTGCGGCTCGGTTAAGCACATGGTGCCCATCCAGCGGCCTTCCGTCAGCGGCAGCAGAAAGGTTTGCTTCTGTTCTTCAGTGCCGTGCATGTAAATGGTGTTCATCGCCCCCATCGACAGGCCCGGGTACATGCCCCACACCCAGTTGGCGGTGCCGATCATTTCCGATTTAATAACGCCCAGCGACAGCGGCAACCCCTGGCCACCGTATTCCACCGGCGCCGACATACCCTGCCAGCCGCCTTCCATATATTGCTGGTAGGCTTCTTTAAAGCCTTTCGGTGTGGTCACCTCACCGTTATTCCACACACAGCCTTCATCACCACTCTGATACAGCGGTGCCAGCACTTCTTCGCTGAAGCGGGCGGCTTCGCCCAGAATGGCATCGACCATCTCCGGTGTGGCATCACTGCCACCCGGAATATGCTGATAGTGGTTCTGGAAATTAAAAACGTCGTTAATCAGGAAGTTAATATCTTTTAACGGAGCTTTGTACTGAATCATCGTCAACCCTCAGAGGCACACATAACCAACAATGGTGAATAAGTGGACGGATTGTGACGATCTGTAACACGTGCGCCATTGGCTGTAATGGCCAGCCAATAACGTCAGATAAGTGAATGAATAATACCGATAAGTAGGGCGACATCACCGCCAGCCGGACGGCCAGCGGTTGGTCAGAGGCTGGCGGTATCAGCCCAGCTGCGCGTTATTCAGAACCGATAAGGTATCGTTTACCTGGAAAATTTTGGCCTGAATACCGCTGACGCCAAAACCCTGTAAACGCTGGGTATGCTTGTGCAGGTACGCCTGGGCGTTGGCTTCATCGGTAAACAGATAAATACCACCGGCTTCCTGACGGCCGGCATGCTCGGTCCAGACTTTCCAGATAAAACCCGGCTCGTCGTTAATGGTAGCGGCCAGGTCACGGAAACCGGCGGTCATTTCGTCACCGAAGGGGCCGGCAAAGGGAAAATCGATTTGTAACAGTACGCTCATAACTCTGCCTTAATGCAATGGGTTGCGCCCAACTTAGCAGGTCAGCGGCGGAGTAACAGCGGGGGAAATGGGAAAATACTGTTCTGCCGGGTGTATTCAGGAGATCTGCTTACACCCGGCGGTCAGAACAATCAGGCAGTAGCGGCCTGTTTTTTCGCTTCTTCGTCTTTCAGTTCACGGCGCAGAATTTTGCCCACCGGGCTCATTGGTAATTCCTTGCGGAATTCAATGTGGCGCGGCAGTTTGTAACCGGTCAGGTTCTCTTTGCAGTGTTTTTTAATGTCTTCAATGGTCAGATTCTGATCCAGTGCCACCACAAACAATTTCACCGCTTCGCCGGTTTTGTCGTCCGGCACACCGATTACTGCAGCATTTTCAACGCCCGGGTGCATGGCAACCACGTCTTCAATTTCGTTCGGGTAAACGTTAAAACCAGAGACCAGAATCATATCTTTGATGCGGTCCACAATTTTCACAAACCCGTCTTCGTCGATCACCGCCACGTCACCGGTACGCAGCCATTCACCGTCGGCGGTAAAGCTGGCTTCGGTGGCATCCGGACGGTTCCAGTAGCCTTTCATCACCTGCGGGCCTTTTACGCACAGCTCACCGCGTTCGCCCACCGGCACTTCATTGCCGTCCGGGTCAATGCACTTCAGAGCGGTGCCCGCAATGGCCTGGCCCACGGTACCCATGCGCTCCAGACCATTGGTCGGATTCATGGTTACCGCCGGTGAACATTCGGTTAAGCCATAGGCTTCTGAAATGCCGCAGCCGGTTAATTCTTTCCAGCGCTTGGCGGTATTTTCCACCAGCGCGGTACCGCCGGATAAGGTCAGTTTCAGCTGGCTGAAATCACAGTTTTTAAAATCCGGATGGTTCAGCAAAGAGACAAACAGCGTGTTCAGGCCGATAAAACCGGTTAACTGATGCGGTTTGATCATGCGCACAAACATATTGGTGTCGCGCGGGTTGGCAATCAGGATGCTGTGATCGCCCAGCTCGAACAGCGCCATTAAATGCACGGTAAACGAATAAATGTGATACAGCGGCAGCGGTGCCACCACTTTTACGCCGGTATCGGGCTTAATGGGTTTACCGGTGGCGGGGTCGACCTGGCTCAGCTGTGCACGCGACTGCAGCATATTGGCCACCAGGTTGCGGTTGGTCAGCTCGGCGCCCTTGGCCACGCCGGTGGTACCGCCGGTGTATTGCAGAATAATGGTGTCATCCGGGTTGCGCATATAGTTGGCAACAAAACCGCCGAATTTAGCACCCTGCTGCAGCGCGGTGCGGAAACGCACGGCTTCCGGCAGGCTGTAAGCCGGTACCATTTTTTTAATGTATTTAGCCGCTGCGTTAATAATATTGCGCTTCGGGAACGGCAACATATCGGCCAGGCTGGTCACAATAATGTGCTTCAGGCCAGTCTGATCTTTGATGTTCTGCACCGAACGGGCGAATACGTCCATACACACCAGCGCTTTGGCGCCAGAATCATTGAACTGGTGCAGCATTTCGCGTTCGGTGTACAGCGGGTTGGTGTTCACCACAATCAGGCCGGCGCGCAGGGCACCGTACATGGCAATGGGAAATTGCAGAATATTCGGCATCTGAATGGCAATGCGGTCACCGGGCTGCAGGCTGGTGTGGTTCTGCAGATAGGCGGCAAAGGCGGCACTGTATTCGTCGATCTGCCGGTACGTCAGGGTGTAGTTGATGCTGGTAAAAGCCGGGCGATCGGCGTAACGCTGAAACGCGCTTTCGATCACTTCCACCACGGCATTGTATTTGGATAAATCAATTTGATCCGGCACGCCGGGAGCGCGCTTTCCATCCCAGAATGAAGCTTCCACAGAAGACCCCTTATTGCGTTATTTGTTGTTATTAGGTGGGCTGCAATCAACCCTCTTTGTGGCCGACTATGACCTAAAGCCACGACGAGATAAAGTGGAAAAGATGCCACACAAGGCGCTTTTAAGGGCCATTTCCGGTGCCATTCTGTCAGGTAAAGTAAAGGCTCCGCCTTAACAATCGCCTTCGTACTGGTGCGTTCGTACCGGTTTCGCATCCGCTCAAACTCGGGTAGGATGCCCCGGTGTCATAACAATCATAATAAATCATGACTTCACCTCAGTTTCCGCCCGGCCAACGGCCGGTGTATCAGCAGCTGTCGGCGCTGGTACAGCAACATTTCAGTACCCACCAGCAGCCCCGCAGCGGCGATGCCCGTCTGTTCCGTAAAGCCCTGGTGATTATCAGCCTGTATTGCGCCAGTTATGCCGCCTTGCTGCTGGTGCCCGAACCGCTGAACCTGCTCGGCTGGCTGGCCCATGGCATTGCCACCGCCCTGCTTGGTTTTAACGTGATGCACGATGGCGCGCACGAATCGTTCAGCCGCACTGGCCGCCTGAACCGGCTGGCCGCCCTCAGTTTCAACCTGATCGGCAGCAACCGCTTTTACTGGGCGCAGAAGCACAACCGCAACCACCACACCTTCACCAACGTCGATGATGTGGACGAAGACATAGACGCCCTCGGCCTGTTCCGCATGAGCCCGCACCAGCCGCGTTACTGGTTTCACCGCTTTCAGCACTGGTACGTGTGGTTGCTGTACCCGCTGACCAGCCTGTTCTGGTTTTTTGTGCTGGATTACAAAGCCTGGTTCAGCCGCACCATCGGCAAGCGCCCGTTCAGTAAAAATCCGACCCTGGCCGATCAGGCCGAATTCTGGTTCAGCAAAGTGCTGTACCTGCTGATTTACCTTATTGTGCCGCTGCAGTTTTTACGTGGCACTGAGGTTCTGACCGGGTTTTTATTAATGCACGCCGCTCTGGGCTTTCTGTTTGCGGTGGTGTTTCAGCTGGCCCACGTGGTGGACAAAGCCGAATTTCCGCAACCAACAGCCAATGGGGCAATGGCCGATGAATGGGCCGTGCACCAGCTGCGCACCACGGTGGATTTTGCCACCAACAGCCGCTTTTTAACCTGGGCGCTGGGCGGGCTGAACTTTCAGGCTGAACACCATTTATTTCCGCGCGTCAGCCATGTGCATTACCCGCAGCTGCACCAGCTGCTGCAGCAACCCTTACAACAGCTGGGCTACCCGCTGCGCTCTTACCCTACCCTGTGGGCGGCGCTGGCCGGCCACTACCGGCACCTGCGCGCGCTGGGCCGTCCTGACGACACAACGCTTGTCAAAGCCGGCCTGGCTGGGTAGATTCGCCGCTTTCCCGCAGCAGGAACGGCCATGAGTTACCCGCAGTTTATTGCCATCGACGGCAGCTCCTTCGAAGAACACGCCCATCCGGTCGCCATCGCCTGGTCGCTGCCGGATGGCCAGATCAAAACCACCTTAATTGCTCCGGAAGACGACTGGGACGACTGGGACATCAGTCTGCAGGACCTGCACGGTATCAATCCCGACACCCTGTACCAGCGTGGTGAAACCGGCTGGTCGGTGATCCGCGAACTGGAACAGGACCTCGAAAACCCCTACCTGTTTGCCGATACGCCAGAACGGGTAACGGTATTACTGGAAAAACTGTACGAGGCCTGCAACCGCGACCTGAGCATCGAAATCGGTGATTACCGCGAAGAAATAAGCGCTGCCGTGCTGGATGAATCGGCCCAGTACCACCTGCCCTGCGATGAGCGTGTGCACCGGCTATTGGTTGGCTGGGCGCGCCAGCATGGGCGGCTGAGCGAGTAACTTACTGTCGTTCCACCTTCTGTTACAGAGTGAACAGACCGGCTATCGGATAGCCAGATTGTGTTGCCAACACAATCTGGCCTTAATCCCTCCCTGAACCCCGATGCGGTAACCGGCCCGGCACGACGGGTTAACAAAGCAACGTCTGCAACCAGATCAAAATCGGATTAACAGATAACGGTATTACGCCCTTTCCAGCGCGTTGGCATTCGCCTGCCCGGCTCCCTTTTGGGCTGCCTCAATCCGTAAATCAGCCGCCGCCTGCACCATGGCCTCCAGTGCCGGAATCACTTCCGCCCAGCGCCGGGTTTTTAAGCCGCAGTCGGGGTTTACCCATAAGTTAGCCGCCGGTACGACATCCAGCGTGCCGCGCAAAATGCCCAGCATGTCGGCCTGGGCCGGGATATTCGGGCTGTGAATGTCGTACACGCCGGGGCCGATGCCGTTGTGGTACGGCGTCTGCGCCAGCGTGGTCAGCAGCTTATTGGCCGAACGCGCGGTTTCCAGCGTAATCACGTCGGCATCCATACCTTCGATGGCCGGCAGAATGTCGTCGAAGTCGGCGTAGCACATGTGGGTGTGAATCTGGGTGCTGTCGTCGACGGCGCTCACGGCATAGCGGAAGCTGTTCACCGCCCAATGCAGGTAGGCCGGGTGCGCCGCTTTGCGCAGTGGCAAGGCTTCGCGCAGAGCCGGTTCATCCACCTGAATCATGCCGATGCCGGCGGCCTGTAACTCCAGCACTTCATCGCGCAGCACCGCCGCCAACTGATAAGCGGTGGCCGACCAGGGCTGGTCGTCGCGCACAAAGGCCCATTTCAGAATAGTCACCGGGCCGGTGAGCATGCCTTTTACCGGCTTGCTGCTGTGCTGTTGGGCAAAACGGCTCCAGCGCACGGTCATGGCCTGCGGGCGTTCGATATCACCGAAAATCACCGGCGGTTTAACGCAGCGGGAACCGTAGCTTTGCACCCAGCCATTGCGGGTAACGGCAATGCCATCGAGCTGCTCACCAAAGTATTCCACCATGTCGGTGCGCTCGGCTTCGCCATGCACCAGGACATCCAGCCCGATCTGCTCCTGAATACGCAGGGATTCGAGCAGCGTCTGTTCCAGTCCCTGCTCATAGGCGGCGGTGTCCAGTTCACCGGCACGGAAACGGCGGCGCAGCTGGCGTACCTCGTCGGTTTGCGGGAACGAGCCGATGGTGGTGGTCGGAAACAAGGGCAGCTGCCAGCGTTGCTGCTGCGCCTGCGCCCGCTGGGCAAAAGGCGAGGTACGCTGCCAGCTCTGGGCGGCGGCTTGCGCAGCGCGCTGTTTCACCGGCGCTTTGTGCACCAGCAGCGAGGTGCGGCGTTCCTGCACCCGCGCCTGCTGTTCCTGCCAGGCGTGGCTGTGCAACACCTGTTCATCATCCAGCGCAGCACGCAGCAGCGCCAGTTCCTGCAGTTTCTGTTGGGCAAAGGACAACCAGCGGTTTACACCTTTCTGCGGCGCGGCTTCCAGTTCCACATCGTAGGGCACGTGCAGCAATGAACAGGATGACGCCAGCCACAGGCGTTCGCCCAGTTGCTGTTGTGCGTTCTGTACCAATTCCTGCGCAGCCTTCAGGTCGGCACGCCAGATATTGCGGCCATCAATCACTCCGGCCGACAGCACCTTATAAGGGCCGATGCGATCCAGAATGGGTTGCAGCTGTTGCGGCGCGCTGACCAGATCAACATGCAGGCCCTGCACCGGCAGGCTCAGCGCCAGATGCAGATTGTCGTCCAGGGCACCGAAGTAAGTGCCGAGCAGCAGGTTCAGGCCGTTATTGCGCAGGCTGTGGTAGGCCGGCTCGAACACCTGCTGCCAGGGGGCGGGTAAATCCAGCACCAGAATGGGTTCGTCGATCTGTAGCCAGTCCACGCCTTCGGCTTGCAGCAGGGCAAACAATTCGCTGTACAGCGGTAACAGGCGCGGCAGCAGATTCAGGCGCTCGCAGCCGTCTTTGCTGTTGGCCAGATACAGATAGCTGAGCGGGCCCAGCACCACGGCTTTCAGCGGTTTCCCCAGCGCTTTGGCTTCACGTACTTCCTGCAATAACAAATCCGGCTGCAGACGGAATTCATCCTGCACCGAGCATTCCGGCACCAGATAGTGGTAGTTGGTATCGAACCATTTGGTCATTTCGCTGGCGCTGGCACTGCAGCCACAGGGCGTGCGGCCACGGGCAGCCAGAAACAGCTGATCCACCGGGTTATGGGCATGACGGGCGCGTTCCGGCAGATGCCCAAGCAGGTAGCTGGTGTTCAGAACGTGGTCGTACAGGGCAAAGTCGCCGACGGTGAGATAATCCACGCCGGCGTCCAGTTGCCGCTGCCAGTTGGCCGCCCGCAATGCAGAGGCAGTGTTCAGCAGGTCGTTCTGGGTGCTGTTGCCGGCCCAGTAGGATTCCAGCGCCCACTTGAGTTCGCGCTGTGCGCCAACGCGCGGAAAGCCGAGAACATGAAACTTAGTCATGGTTTTATTCCTTAATTTGAAAGCGGCTCACATTGTGGCCACCTCAGACTATGAAATAAAACGATGATTTTTAATGAAGAATTGAAATTAACTAATACAAATAAGCCAATTACTCAGCCGCGGCGCCGGCTTCGCCATTGGGCAGGCAGACCGCATCGTCGGCCACTTTGCGCATCACCAGCAGCACCTGCCCCACATCCAGGCCCCATTTGCTCATGCGGGTTTCGTTAATCACCACGCCATCGGCCACCTTGTACATCCAGTCGTCCATGTGCAGGTCGATGGTGTCGCCGGGCTGGCCGTAACGCAGGGTGTAGGCCATGTGAATGCTGTTACCGGCGTGGGTCATGCGGGTTTCTTCCGGCACATCGCTGGCACTGGCGCGATAACCGCCGTCCGGGTGTGGGGTTAAGGTCCAGACGCGGTACTCACGGCCATCGTCAAAATCGAAAATTTCATCCAGCGTGCCTACGCCCTGCTCATCCCAGCTGGCCAGAATCTGCGCGTTGAACTGGCGGATTTGCTTGCCGCTCCAGTCGCGCACCACGCCATCGGCGCACACCTTGCCGTTAAAAAACTCGCGCGGATGCAGTTCCGGCGTACGACCGGCGTATTCGTCCACACTGATCGAGCTGCAGCCACTTAACACCACTACCGACAGTAACGCCGGCACAGCAACCAAAGGGAAACGAGCCATAACAACCTCCGCAAATTAATTCTTATACACCCATTCATTAACAGCGCAATGCCCATCCTCTTGCCGGAATGTAAAAAGCCGGTAGACTGCCGGCCATTATTGCTGCAGCCGAGCCCGTGGCCATGCCTCGCCTGGATATTTTTCCTGAAGATCAGATGCATTATGCCTATGGCATTTATCTGTTTAAGAGCCGCCATCCGCTGGTACGGCGATTAAAAAAAGTGGCACAGCCCAGTGTGCACGGGCACCGGCCCTGGGCGTCCAGTTTTTTATTAATGGATTGGTTACAGGAAAACCCGCTGCCCACCGGCAGCCGGGTATTGGAACTGGGCTGTGGCTGGGGGCCGGCTTCAGTCTATTGCGCCAGCCAGCAGCAGGCCAAAGTGACCGGGCTGGATATTGATGACAGCGTGTTTCCCTATCTGGATATGCTGGCGGCGGCCAACGACTGCAAGGTAAAACCCCTGCATGCCGCTTTTGCCGATCTGGGCGATAAGCAACTGGCTAAATTCGATACCTTAATCGGGGCCGATATCTGTTTCTGGGATGGCTTAACCGATGAGTTACTGGCGCTGTTCAAACGCGCCCGTAAAGCCGGGGTAAAGCAGATTTTACTGGCCGACCCTGGCCGCACCACCTTTGTAAAATTGCGCGACGAATGCGAACGACGCTGGCCGGACAGCGTCAGCCATGATTTCTGGTATGCCCTGCAACCCAAGCGTTTTGAAGGGCAGATTCTGCGGCTGCAGTTTAATACCGCAGAATCCTGAAGTGACGGCTAAATAACCGTCAGGTTCATCAGCCAGCCGATAAACAGCACCTGCGGTACTGTTACCAGCGGCAGGAACAGCGCTATTTTCCAGCTGCGGGTGGTGTCTTTCACCGCCATAATTTCGGTGTAATCGGTGGCGGCACCGGCCATTAAAAAGGTAAAGGCATTGCCCGGCGCGCCGGCACGGTTAAACAGATCAGCAGCAATGGGCGTGGAACCTTCCGAACACACTTCAATTAGGGTGGCGGCCAGCAAGGTCAGGAACAGACCAGAAACCGACGCCCCGAACCACACCCCAAAGGCTTCCTCCGGTACAAAAGCCCGGATTAACGCCACCAGCACCACACCGAACACAATCCAGCGCAGCACCATTTTTGAGTCTTTCAGGCCTTGCCAGAACATGCTCAGCACAGAGGGGGCCGACCAGTCGTGTTCACCCCAGCTGGCTTTCAGCAATGGCCACACCGGTGCTTCGCTGAATTCGGTCTGATGTGGGTTGGCCGGCAAGGTGCCACGCGCCACCAGCCTGTCGAATATCCAGCCGCTGATCAGTGCGATCAACAATGACGCAGCGATAATTAATAAGGTCCAGGGCAAACCGATCAGCCCCACCAGAATCAGCGTTAAGGTGAGCGAGTTCCACGGGCTGGCAATCAGAAAGGCCATCACCTGACCAATGCTGGCACCACGCTCGTACAGTTTCATCGCCACCATCAGAATGCCGTGGTTGCATAAATCCAGCAGCAGGCCTGCCAGCGTGGCACGGAACAGACCGCGCTTGGTGCCGCCCTGGCCGAGTACCGACATCACCACTTCACGCGGGATACGATTCAGTAAACCGACAAAGAAAGCGGCCAGTAAAATACCCCACCACATGGCGTTCACCATTTCGAATGAGGTATGCAGCATGGTGCCCAGCCAGGGCAGGCTTTGGTCGGCATCGTGGCCGATGAATAAAAAGCCCAGATAACCTAAAAAAACCGCCGGGCCACAAGTCCACAGAATCCAGTCAATACGTTTTTTGCCGCCGGTTGCCGGGGCACAACAGGACGATGCCGCGGCGGCGGGTTCGCTGCCACAGCAGGATGACGAGGCCGCAGGCTTGGCCTCACTGGCGCAACAGGATGAACTGGCTGCGGGCTTGGCCTCAGTGCCACAACAGGATGACGTGGCCGCAGGCTTGGCCTCAGTGCCACAACAGGATGACGAGGCCGCAGGCTTGGCCTCACTGGCGCAACATGATGACGTGGCCGCAGGCTTGGTTTCCGTGCCACAGCAGGATGAACTCTCTGTTGATTTAACGTCACTGGCGCAGCAGGAACCGGCTTGTTCTTTGGCCGGCTCCGCAACACCGCCGCCACAACAGGATGTTGATTTGGATTCACTCACAGCTTTTCTCCTCTGCCGCCACCGGGGCGTCGCAGCTTTCAATTAAATGACAAATATGGTCCCCGCTGGGAAAACAATCGGGCATCGCCTGCCAACCAGCCACGGCACTCTCCATGCGTTCGACCAGCGCCTGCATAGCCTGCAATCGGTTGCGCGCCTCCTGCAGGCGCGGTTCAATCAGCTGCCGCACCGTCGGGCAGGGTGAACTGCCGCGGCCGGCTTCATGCAGAATTTTCTGAATATCGTCGAGGGTAAAGCCCAGATCGCGGGCCTGGCGGATAAAACGCAGCCGCTTCTGATCACCGCCCGAGAAAATATGGTATCCATTGTCGGCTTTACCCGGCTGCAATAAGCCAATACGCACGTAATGACGGATGGTGTCGGCGCTGATCTGCTCCTGTCGCGCCAGTTCCTGCACTTTCATAAGACCTCCACCGCTGAACCAACCTGAACAGTAACAAGGGAGCCTCCGAATCACTCTGCACAGCTCTGCGCGGGTTATCCGTAGGCTTTCAAGGTTAAACCCGCGAGTAGCTCACAGGTCAAGTCTCTGTACAGCAGCTGACTGAACTTTATATGCTGACTATTTATCATCACTGCGAAAGACGCTGAGAAGGTCACAAAATAGCCATAACCTTGGCTACTTTTTTTGTGCCAAAATGTAAGTGTCAGATAACAGAAGATTTCTTATTGTTCATCTGAGTGGTCATATCCCTACAATTAATGAGGCTTCATGCTCACCATACGCCAGCTTTTTTATTATTTAACCAGTGCCTACATAATACTGCTGCTGGCAGGGTTACTGCTGGGTCGCTGGTTCTGGTTTTATCCGGTCGAGCTGGAAAACTATCTGCACCAACAGCAAAAAGAGCTGTTCAGTTTGTCGTCAGCCATCGACTTGCGCCAGCAACAGTTACTGGCCATGGCAACCGATTATGGCCACTGGAATGAAACCTGGAATTTTGTCCGCCAGCCGGATCAGCCCGGCGATTATCTGCAGCATAATTTTACCGCTGCCAGCATGGAAACCCTCAGTCTCGATGCCGTAGTCATTCTTAACCGTGAATATCAGCCGCTACTGGCTTACCAACTGGATGAACAGCAACAACTGCTGCTGCCGGCAGACAATAATTTTTTTAACTGGACACGCAGTGAATTTGCCCACGAAAGCCTGCTGATTGCGGAACCGGTTAATGATGTCCTTAACATTGGTGAGCATGCTTATCTGGTGGCGGTAAGCCCGGTGTTGCAAAGCGACCATCAGGGACCACAGGCTGGCTGGCTGCTGTTTTTTCAACGCGTTGATGAACAATTACTGACCAACATCAGCAATATTATCCGGGTGGGTCTGCGCGAAATACCGCTGAGCACGATGGATGCCAGCACCATTATGCCGCTGGAGCTGCCGATACATGAAGTGGCGGCCAGCCATCCGCGCTGTGTGTATAACAGTAATCAGCTGCCGGTGCTCTGTCTGGAACTGCAGCACGATATGACCAATATGCCGGAGTTTATGAACCGCGGTATTTTTATTGCGTTAATGTTTATGATCTTGCTGCCAGCCCTGTTATTTGCCGTTTTATTACACCAACTCACCTCACCAATCCGGCAAGCCACCAGCTTATTACAGCGGAATAATTCTGATGGTTTGTTGCGGCCGGTATTATTTTCTTCGCCATTGCGGGTCAAAGAACTGCGCCAGCTGCGCAATGCCTTTAACGAACTGGTGTACACCGCCCGTCAGCAACAAGCCAAGCTGGAACAACTTTCGAATACCGACCGGCTGACCAACATTGCCAATCGCCGGGCCTTTGATGAAACGCTGGATAACACCTGGCGCCGCCTGTGCCGGCATTCCCAGCAAGCGGCGCTGGTGTTGTGTGATATCGATTATTTCAAAGCCTACAACGACCACTATGGCCATCAGGCCGGTGACGATGTACTGCATAAGGTGGCGCAGGCGCTGAAAGGCTGCGCCCGCCGTACTGATGAAATCGCAGCCCGTTTTGGCGGTGAAGAATTTGTGCTGATTTTATACGTCGATAACGATGTGGACATGCACAGCATCCGCGAGCGCATTCAGGAATCCATCCGCAATCTGAAAATTCCGCATGGGTATTCCAATACCGGCCCCATCCTGACGCTCAGCTTCGGCGTGGCCTGGATTCGTGACAGTGGTGCCTGGCTGGAAAATTACACCGCTGCCGACTGGCTGCATGCCGCCGACAGTGCGTTGTATGCCGCCAAAGGCGCTGGACGAAACTGCAGCTTAGTGCAGATCATCAGCGCCGATCAGCCGTTTACAGATCAACCGAAATTGCTGCAATAACTGCATTGGCCTTATCTCGCGCGGCGGTAATATCCGCACCGCGCGCCAGAGCCACACCCAAACGGCGCTTGCCGGCCAGATCCGGTTTACCAAACAAACGCAGTTGCGTATCCACTGCCGCCAGCGCCTTATCTACCCCGTTGTAACGCATCTGTGCCGACTGCCCGGCCACCAGCAATACCGAGGATGCCGACGGCCCATGCTGCTGAATATTAGGAATCGGCAGGCCCAGAATGGCGCGCACGTGCAAAGCAAATTCGGATAAATCCTGCGAAATCAGCGTCACTAAGCCGGTGTCGTGCGGGCGCGGTGACACTTCACTGAAAATCACCTCATCGCCTTTAACAAACAACTCCACACCGAATAAACCCAGGCCACCCAGATCATCGGTAATGGTGCGGGCAATCTGCTGCGCTTTTTCCAGCGCCGCGGCGGTCATGGCCTGTGGCTGCCAGGATTCCTGATAATCACCATCCTGCTGACGGTGACCAATGGGATCACAGAAACTGGTCACCACCTCACCGGCAGCGTTTTTGTGGCGGATGGTCAGCAGTGTGATTTCAAAATCAAAATCGACAAAACCTTCGACAATCACTTTGCCTTTACCGGCGCGGCCACCTTCCTGGGCGTAGGTCCAGGCCTGTGCCAGCTCAGTCTGCTCACGGACAAAACTCTGGCCTTTGCCGGACGAGCTCATAATGGGTTTCACCAGACAAGGCAGACCGATTTCAGCCACCGCCTGCAGAAAATCGGCTTCGTTATCGGCAAAGCGGTAAGTGGAGGTCGGCACCTGCAGGGTTTCGGCGGCCAGGCGGCGAATACCTTCCCGGTTCATGGTCAGCTGCGCTGCGCGGGCCGACGGAATCACGGTAAAACCTTCCTGCTCTAATTCGGCCAGCGTGGCGGTGGCAATGGCTTCAATTTCCGGCACGATCAGGTGCGGTTGTTCGGCTTCAATTACCGCACGCAGGGCCGCACCATCGAGCATGCTGATCACGTGGGAACGGTCCGCCACCTGCATGGCCGGCGCATTGGCATAGCGGTCTACGGCAATCACTTCACAGCCCAGGCGCTGTAATTCAATCACCACTTCTTTGCCCAGCTCACCAGAGCCACAGAGTAAAACGCGGGTGGCCGTGGGGGAAAAAGGCGTACCAATCGAACCTTGGGTAGTCATAAAGAATCCTGTGTTATGGCTTTTTAACCGGTACTCCGGGCACCGGTATGAAATTCATGGCCGCGCGCTCGCGGGCAGCGACCCGTTGTAAAACCTGCCTGCGCTCGGCATCGGTCAGGCGTGTCCACTGGGCAATCTCGTCACCGGTGCGGTAGCAACCCACACAGATATCCTGCTCATCCAGAGCACAAATACTGACGCAGGGCGATTTAACGCGCTGGCTCACAATTCAACGACCTGCAGTTCGGTGCGGTAACGGCGGGCGTTGTGCACATAATGGGCGGCGGACGCTTCCAGCATTTTTTGTTGCTGTTCACTCAGCTGGCGCTTAATAACCGCCGGTGAACCGACCACCAGCGAACCATCGGGTATCTCCATGCCCTCGGGGATCAATGCATTGGCGCCAATAATACAGTGCTTGCCGATGCGGGCTTTGTTCAGCACCACCGCATTAATACCAATCAGGGAATAATCCCCCACCGTACAGCCGTGCAGCATGGCGTTATGGCCCACCGTCACACCGCGGCCCAGCGTCAGCGGAATGCCGCCATCGGTGTGCAGTACCGCGTTGTCCTGCACATTGGATTGCGGGCCGATGGTAATCAGGTCATTGTCGCCACGGATCACCACGCCAAACCAGATACTGCTGTCATCGGCCAGTTCAACACTGCCGATAATGCGGGCATTGTCGGCGACGAACACATTTTGGCCCCGCTGCGGACGCCGTTGGCCAAGCTGATAAAACATGCGTTGCTCCTTTAAACCCGGTTAAACGCGAAAGGAAATATCACAATCCCACAGATTGTTCATCATCTCGGCAATCATCATGGCGGTGAGGCCCCAGATGTGAAAACCCTGATAATCGTAACTGGGAATGCGGATGGTGCCGCGCTCAAAATACTGGCTGGGTGGCTGGCGGAAATGACTGAGCGGCACGGTAAACACCGCATCCAGCTCATCCGGATTGGCCTGTAACGGCAGCTGCGGCGGAATCACCCCCAGCACCGGCGTAACCAGATAGCCGAAGCGCGACACCACCTGATCCAGCTCGCCGATCACCTGCACCTGCTGCAGCGGCAGCGCCACTTCTTCTTCCGCTTCCCGCAGCGCCGTCATCACAATGCTGGTGTCGGTATCGTCACGCTTGCCACCGGGAAAGGCCACTTCGCCCTGATGGGTGGACAGGTGCAAAGCCCGCCGCGTCAGCAGCAGCTGCGGCTCAGTTTCATTGGTAATGGCCACCAGCACACCGGCCTCGGCCAGTTCCGGCTGACACACACGACGCGGCTGATGCTGCTGCAAACGTTGCTGCAGATAACAGGCAAGGGATAATTGGGTCATGCCGGCATTCTAATAGCTGCCCGCCACCGCCACCAGCGCCAGACGCCTGCCAGACGCTCAGAACGTTTCCAGCCGCCAGACGTCAAACGCCGGTTCTTCATAAGGATGGGCTTGCCGCAGGGCATTTACCGCGGCCTGAATATGCTCATCGGCACAGACCATTTCCACCCGGAACTCTTCAACCCTTGAGGTTTCATGCAAACGGCCGATAAAAGGTTCAGCGCCCGCTGTCGGGCGGAATTGTCCGGTACCGGCCACCTGCCAACAACAGGCTTCGTAATGACCGATCCGGCCAGCCCCGGCATCAAAGACAGCTTCTTTCACCGCATCCAGGTGCGTGGGCGGAACAAAAAATGCAAGTTTGTACATAATCAGACGGTTCTCAATAATGTGCGTTATGACGGGAATGGTCTAAAGTATTCACCTGAATCTTTTTTTGCCGTAAGGATTATTCACAATGGCCAATGCTGTGTCGATTCAGCGCAAAGTGTACTTCGCTCTGGGCAGTATTTTTCTGCTGGTACTGGTAGTTGTTATCAGTGTCGCAGTATCCGCTGAAAAGAAACTCAGTACCGAAATGGTACACAGTCAGCTGAAAGACAAAGCGTCCGGTTATCTGGACACCATGAATATGCTGATGATCTCCGGCGCCATTGCCAACCGCGAGATGGTCCGTACCAAATTGTTGTCTGATAACAACATTGTCGAAGCCCGTATGCTGCGTGCGCCGTCCATTGATGCCATGTACGGCAAAGGTCTGGAACACGAATACCCGCTGGACGAACTCGACCGCCGGGCTCTGGCCGGTGAAGAAATTATGTTGGAAGAAGATGGCGAAAATGGCCATACCATGACCTATCTGACTCCGGTATACGCGCACGAAGATTACCGCGGCACCAACTGCCTGCCCTGCCACCAGGCACAGGAAGGCGACATTCTGGGTGCCATCCGCATCAGCTATTCCCTCGATGAACTCGATGGCCATATTTTCAATAACATGATGACCATGGCGCTGATTCAGGCGGCCATGTTTGTCAGCGCCCTTATTTTGTTGTCCCTGCTGCTGCGCCGCTTTGTTATTTCACCAGTGCGCAGCATGCACCGCACGTTGGATACCATGGAACGTGACTCCGACCTGACGCAACAGGTGCGGGTGGATACTCAGGATGAAATCGGCCGTACCGCGATGGCACTGAACAAAATGATTGCCCGCTTCTCCGATTCCCTGCGTCAGGTGGTTGGCTCGTCCCACGAACTGGAAGAATCGGCCGGCCAGATTCAGCAGTCATCCCAGGCATCCCTGCAGGCCGCCAACGCCCAGAAAAGTGAAACCGAACATATCCAGCGTTCCATTGAAGAATTGCATCAGAGCATTCAGACCGTGATGACCAACGCGGAAGAAAGCAGCCGCGCCTCCGCCGAAGCCAAAGTTGTGGCCGGCCAGGGCGTCAGCAAAACCGATCTGGCCTCGGCCAGCATTGAAACCATGAACAACGCCATTCAGTCAGCGTCCGGGGTCATTGCCTCGCTGGACGAGCGCAGCAACAACGTCGGAAGTGTGCTGGAAGTGATTAAAGGCATTGCCGAACAAACCAACCTGCTGGCCCTGAACGCCGCCATTGAAGCCGCCCGCGCCGGCGACTCTGGCCGTGGTTTCGCCGTGGTTGCTGATGAAGTCCGCACGCTGTCGCAGCGCACTCACAAATCAACTCAGGAAATTGAGAGTATGATCGAGCAGCTGCAGGCCGAAGCCCGTCAGGCTGTGCATTCCATGGAAAATGCCCAGAGCACCGCCAGCGAAGGCATGGAACGGGTGCGGGAAGCCGCGCTGGCACTGCACAGCATGATTCAGCACGTTGAACGCATGAACCAGCTGAATGCCGAAACCCTGAAGAGTATGCAAGTACAGGTGGAAGTCAGCCGTAACGTCAGCGCAGGGGTAGAAAGCATCAGCGGGCATTCTTACCAGAGTGCCGACACCGCCGCTCAAACCGCCGAGATTTCACGCCAGCTGGTTACAATGGCTCATCATCTCAGCACCCTGGTTAACCGTTTCCGCTTATAACCAGCCTATGGGTGGCGGCCTGCAGGCCGCCGCCTTCCCTTTTTTACCACATTCCCACAGCCAGCCTCAGCCGGTGCAGTTTTCCAGTTCGGTCAGTAAGGCCAGGGCTTCGCTTTGCGAACTGCCGCAACAGTAAGCAACGACCTGAAAAGAAGCACAAACCGCCGGCCGCGCCGGATCGGTAAAAATATCGCAGTAAAAATCAGCGTTCAGATGAACACAGCGCACCCCGGCCGGTTTGCCCTGTGGCATACCGGGAATGGGTGAGCTGATGGACGGCGCAATACAGCAGGCACCGCAACCGGCGCGGCAAGCCATGCTTTCGTCCGGCAGCGGTTTAATAACGATAGCGTTTGGCATCCTGCACCTTCTGCTGCTGCAGTTCTTTCCACATCACCAGATTGTAACGGCGGGCATAGCTCTGCATGCGTCGCAGTTCCTGCGGTCTTTGTTCAATATTGGTGAACGTACGCCAGCGCTGATTCAGCACCTTAACGGCGTAATCTTGCTGTACCTGTCCGGCCTGCGCTTCAGTCAGCCCCGGAAATTCCAGCCCATCCGCCATCTCCAGCGCCACAAACTCATAATTGCGGCTGGCCACCGCGGCTTTGGCATCTTCAACCGGAAATTCCAGCCCGATCGTTTCATCGGCCAGCGCCGGCAGCCACCCAAGCAGGGCCACCAGTACGATACTCAGTTTTTTCATCAATCTTGCCCATCACAGAATCCCGCGCAGTATAGCCGAGCAGGCTCAGACTGTTGCAACCACCGCACAGGCTGTTGCCGGCCCAGCCCGCGCTTGCCATCACCCCTTACGCGGGATAGCCTTGGCCGGCTTTTTTACCGGACCGCTGTCTATGCTGCGACTTGTTTTTATTACGGCCCTGATCCTGCTGCCATCCATCGGCAGTGCCGAACCCACCAATTTCCGTGCCGGTATCGGTGCTTTTGCCCTGGATATCGGCCATGCGCCGGCCGGTCTGCCCGACGGCAGCCAGACCGGTGTCAGCCTGTTTGGTGAGTTTCCGCAAAGCAACCATACCGCCTCGCGCTTTATTCTGTACCGCATCGATGGCGGCGACGGGGTCAGACTGACCGGCGGTGAAACCCAGTTAATGTGGGGCATGGGCCTCGCCCAGCCGGGCTTCCGCTTATACACCGGACCGGCCTGGCACTATGACCGTATGCGGGTAACACGCAGCGGCGGCCACGACACCCGTACCTTTAATGGCTGGGGCTGGCAGATCGGTACCGGCTGGCAATACCGCGCCGTCACGCTGGACGTTGCTGCCACTTTCCGCGACCGCCACGACTACAACCGCGAAACCCGCCGCGCCGGTTTACCCAAAGGCGATGTCTGGACGCACAACCTGTTGCTCAGTTACCGCTTTTAAAAGGCCAGCTCATGACCCTGCCTGAAGGCACCCCGGATTTAACCTCCTGTCGGCTGGCCCGTGGTCACGACTGGCTGGCCATTAACAAACCCGCCGGCATTGGTATGCACAGCGAAGACGATGTGGCCGGACTGGTGGTACTGGCCAGCAACGCCTTTGGCCAGCCGCTGTGGCCGGTGCACCGGCTGGATAAGGTCACGTCAGGGGTGTTATTGCTGGCCACCAGCGCCAGCGGAGCCGCCCGCCTCAGCGCCCTGTTTGCCGAACATAAAATGCGCAAATATTACCGTGCCCAAAGCCACAGCCGGCCGCAAAAAAAACAAGGCTGGATCAAAGGTGATATGAGCAAAGGCCGTAACGGCAGCTGGCTGTTATTACGCAGCCAGAATAATCCGGCCATTACCCGCTTTGTCAGCGCCTATGATGAAGCCAGCCAGACCCGTACTTTCTTATTGCATCCCCTTACCGGCCGCACCCACCAGCTGCGCGTGGCCATGAAAAGCCTGGGTAGCCCGATTGACGGCGACCAGCGTTACCGTGGTGCCGCCGCCGACCGTACTTACCTGCACGCAGCGGCGCTGTGCTGGGATGATGAACAACCCGATGGCAGCGTACAGCGCATAGAACTGACCTGCTCTCCTGCCAGTGGCCAGTGGGTCAGCACCGCCGCGGACTGGGAAAAACCCTGGTTATTATTCTGAACCGTCATCATCTGCTCCTATACTGAAGCCGGCACCTGCGCGGGTGGGTTGCATTCCGAATATTAGTATATTCTAATACAGGCATATTTTAGCCGGCCGGGTACTGCTCCCGGGCTGATACTGAGCTTCAGAGAGGAACGTTGCATGCCCATTCCACTGCTCCGCACACTGCCGAAAACCCTGTTACTGGCCCTCGGTGCCAGTCTGCTGGCCAATCCCTCACAGGCGCTGGAACAACAGACCATTCAGCCGGTCAGCATCCCCCGCTACGTCGATCTGGAAGCCACGCTGGAAGCAGTGAACCAAAGTACCGTGTCGGCGCAGACCAGCGGGGCCATTAAAGCCGTGCATTTTGATGTGAATGATCAGGTCGAAGCCGGTGCCCTGCTGATTGAAATTGATGACACCCAACAACAGGCTCAGCTGCAACAAGCCCGCGCCAATCTGGCGCAGGCGCAGGCGCAGAATGAAGACGCTCAGGTCCTGCTGCAACGCAACACCCGCCTGTACGAACAGCGCACCCTGTCCAAGGGCGAATTCGACAGCTCCAATGCCCGCGCCAAAAGTGCCGCAGCGGCAGTAAAAGCGGCCGAAGCGGCACTGAAACAAGCACAGGAACAACTGGCCTACACCAAGGTAAAAGCCCCTTACGGTGGTATTGTGCGCGCCCGCCATGTGCAGCTCGGTGAACTGGTCAGCCCCGGCCAGCCGCTGATGACCGGGCTGGCGCTGGAACCGCTGCGCGCGGTGGCCGATCTGCCGCAACAGGTTGCCCGCCAGTATCAAGCCGCCGACCAGATCAGCATTCAGCTGCAGCACAGCCAGCTGCAACCCACCGACGTGGTGCTGTTTCCATTCGCCGATGAGCGTCATCACAGCGTGCGCCTGCGTGCCGAGTTACCGGCCGGCAGTCTGGATGGCGACCAGCGTCTGTTTCCTGGCCAATGGGCCAAAATCCGCGTCCGCACGGGTGAACGCAACGGCATACTGGTGCCCAGCGTCGCCATTCTGCAGCGCGCTGAACTGAACTCCGTGTACGTCATCCACAACGGCGAACCGCATCTGCGTCAGGTACGCACCGGTGAACGCTTCGATGGCCAGACCGAAATTCTGGCCGGCCTGCAGGCCGGTGATGTGATTGTGACCGACGCACTGGCGCAACTGGCCGCCATCAGCCGCAAGGAGCAATAATTATGGCGCTGGGCATTTCCGGAAAAACCGCACAGGCCTTCCAGAACTCGGCCATTACCCCGCTGCTGGCACTGGTCGGCTTACTGCTGGGTTTCTTTGCCATTATGGTGACGCCGAAGGAAGAAGAGCCGCAGATTGATGTGACCTTTGCCAACGTCTTTATCGGCTTTCCCGGCGCCAGTGCGCGCCAGGTTGAACAGCTGGTGTCCATCCCCGCCCAGCAGGTGCTGGCCGAAATCAAAGGCGTGGACGATATTTTCTCCATCAGCATGCCCGGCCAGTCGGTGCTGACCGTGGCCTTTGAAGTGGGCATTCCGCGCGAAGAAGCCATTCTGAACCTGTACAACCAGATTCACAGCCACAACGACTGGTTTCCGCAGAATTTAGGCGTGATGGCGCCGGTGGTGAAACCCATGGGCATCGACGATGTGCCCATCATGGCCATTACCCTGTCCTCACAACGCCCGGATATCAGCGCCGCCGACCTGACCCAGGTGGCCAACGCGCTGGAAACCGAACTCAAGCGCATTCCCGGCACCCGTGATATTTACACCATCGGTGCGCAACAAGCGGTGCTGGAAGTTCGCCTCGACCCGGCGCGCATGAACGGCCACGGTCTGGCCTTTGACGATGTCCGCAACGCATTGCTCAGCGCCAATGCCGGTGGTTACCTGCAGCCGCTGGTTCAGGACAACAGCGTGATCCAGATTCAGGCCGGCAATTTTCTTAAAACCCCCGCCGAAGCAGGCCAACTAGTGGTCGGCCGCCACAGCGACGGTATTGTTTACCTGACCGATGTCGCCGATATCCGCCTGCAGGCCGATACCCCGGAACAGTCCGTCTACACCCGTGCGCTGGGTCAGGATGCCTCGCTACCGGCCGTCACGCTGGCCATTGCCAAACAACCAGGCATGAACGCTATTGATATCACCAGCGCCATCAGTGAACGGCTGGAATTGCTGAAAAACCGCCTGCTGCCGGCGGATATTGATGCGGAAATTACCCGCGACTATGGCACCACCGCCAAACAGAAATCCGACCAGTTAATTGCCAAACTGCTGTTTGCCACCGCCGCCGTGGTGGTGCTGGTGCTGGCCACCATGAGCTGGCGCGAAGCCATTATTGTGGGTGCCGCCATTATTATTACGCTGGCCATTACCCTGTTTGCCAGCTGGGCCTGGGGCTTTACCCTCAACCGCGTATCGTTGTTCGCGCTGATTTTCTCCATCGGCATTCTGGTCGACGACGCCATTGTGGTGGTGGAAAACATCCATAGACACATGCACCTGGGTAAGAAAAAACTGCTGGAAATTATTCCGGTGGCGGTCGATGAAGTGGGCGGCCCAACGATTCTGGCCACCTTCACCGTCATTGCGGCCCTGATGCCCATGGCGTTCGTCACCGGCCTGATGGGCCCCTATATGAGCCCGATTCCGATCAACGCCTCCACCGGCATGCTGATTTCGCTGGTGGTCGCCTTCGTGGTAACGCCCTGGCTGTCGTACAAACTGCTGCACCGCCAGAACGACGCCATGGAACATGGCGATCATGGCGGTGAAGACAACCCGCAACAGGGCAAGCTGTACGATTTCTTTAACCGCCTGATGCGTCCATTTATTGAAGGCGCCCAGGCCGGTAAAAAGCGCGTGCTGCTGTTCGCCGGCGTCACCGGTTTGATCGTGCTGGCCGTGGCCTTGCCGGTGTTCAAGCTGGTGGTGCTGAAAATGCTGCCGTTCGACAACAAATCGGAATTCCAGATTATTGTTGATATGCCGGAAGGCACGCCGGTAGAGCAAACCCTGACGGTACTGGAAGCACTGTCCGACGAGTTAATGAACGTACCGGAAATCAAAGACGTCCAGCTGTACGCCGGCACAGCCGCACCCATCAACTTCAACGGTCTGGTGCGTCAGTATTACCTGCGCAACATGCCCCATCAGGGCGATATTCAGGTGAATCTGGTGGACAAAGCCGAGCGTAAGCGCCAGAGCCACGACATTGCTTTTTCCGTACGCGAGCCGCTGCAGGCCATTGGCCGCACCATGAATGCCAACGTCAAAGTGGTGGAAGTGCCGCCCGGCCCGCCGGTGATGGCCCCCATTGTGGCGGAAGTGTATGGCCCGGATTACGAGCGCCAGATTGCCGCCGCCAAACAACTGCGCGCGCTGTTTGAACGCACCCCGGACATTGTCGATGTCGATGATTACATCGAAGACAACCAGGAAAAATGGCTGATCGATATCGACCGTCAGCGTGCCTCTATGCTGGGCGTGGCCCAGGCCAGCATCGTGCAGGCTATTAATACCGCGCTGGGTGGTGAGGATGTCAGCTACCTGCACACCGGCAATAACAAATACCCGCTGCCCATTCGTCTCGAACTGCCGGAAGGCCAGAAAACCGGCTTACAGCAGGTGCTGGCCATGAAAGTACGGGCGGCCGATGGCCAGCTGATTGCGTTGGGTGATCTGGTGCAGGTACGCACCACCAGCACCGAGAAAAACATCTACCACAAAAATCTGCAGCCGGTGGTGTTTGTTACCGCCGATATGGCCGGGGATCTCGACAGCCCGCTGTATGGCTTGTTCAGCATTGCCTTTGGTATGGAAGATGCCGGCATGCCCTGGACCCAGATGATGATTCAGCAACCGCCGTTAACCGACGATATTGTGATGAAGTGGGATGGCGAATGGCAGATTACCTATGAAACCTTCCGCGACATGGGCATCGCCTATGGCGTCGGCATGATTCTGATTTATCTGCTGGTGGTCGGTCAGTTCCGCTCGTACCTGGTACCGCTGATTATTATGGCACCGATTCCGCTGACAATTATTGGCGTCATGCCCGGCCATGCCTTGTTCGGCGCGCAGTTTACCGCCACCTCCATGATCGGCATGATCGCGCTGGCCGGTATTATTGTGCGTAACTCCATTCTGCTGGTGGACTTTATCAACCAGAAATCCGCCGAAGGCATGCGCTTTGCCGATGCCGTGATTGTGGCGGCAGCGGTGCGCTCACGCCCCATTGTGCTGACCGCCGTGGCGGCCATGATCGGTGCGTTCTTTATTCTCGACGACCCGATTTTTAACGGCCTGGCCATTGCGCTGATCTTCGGTATTCTGGTTTCTACGCTGCTGACGCTGGTGATTATCCCACTGCTGTATTTTGCCGCGTTCCATAAACAACACGCCTGAGTCTGCACCAGACGCCCGCCCCGGTAACCCCGCGGCGGGCTTTTTTTTAGCCCGGCCGTGGTGCGGTTCGCCCGGCTGCCACTTTTAACGTGGCAGACACAGTGCTTCTGCTAGACTGCTGACATTCCCGGCAGCACGGTACGCAGATTTTTTCCATGAATTACAACCGGCATTCGATCCTGTGGCGGGTCATTCTGTATTTTTCGCTGGCTTCCATCGCCATGTCCGTACTGGGTTCCGGCGCTATCCTGGCCTGGAATTACCACAAACAGATTCAGAGCTACGAGCAAAAGCTCAGCCAGATCCGCAGCGGCTATGCCGACTCGCTCGGTTCCAGTCTGTGGTTCTATGACGAAGTACAGCTGCACAGCCAGATCAAAGGCATTCTGAACCTCAGCGGCGTGCGCTATGTGCGTGTCAGCGACAACCTGAACATGAACATCGAAAACGGCGAGCGTCCGCACAGCGGCGACATCAACCGTTTACCGCTGGCGTTTAATGGCAAAGACATTGGCGTGCTGGAAATCGCTTTCGACCACGAACTGCTGCTGCAGCAGGCAATGGATACTGCCGCCTCCAGCATGACCGCGCAGCTGCTCAGCCTGCTGTTTCTGACCCTGCTGCTGGGCTATATCGTGTACAACCTGCTGAACCGGCGCATCAGCCTGCTGGCCCGCGAAGTACAACAACGTCTGCACAGCCATACCTTCGCGCCGTTGTCGGTTACGGAAACCGGCCAGCAGGACGAAATCGACACGCTGGTACGGGCCTTTAATGCCCTCAGCGCCCAGATGAACGATGAGTTACAGCAGAAAACCCAGGCCCAGCAACAACTGAAAGTGATTAACCAGGAACTGGAACACCGTGTCGCTGACCGCACCCGCAACCTGCAGCAAACCGTGGATGAACTGAACCAGACCCTGCACCAGCTGCACACCACCCAAAGCAAACTGATTGAGGCGGAAAAGCTATCGTCACTGGGCGGTATGGTGGCGGGCATTGCCCACGAAATTAATACGCCGCTGGGACTGTGCATTACCATTCATTCTTATATCGATGACCACTTCCGCGAGCTGCAGCAACGCTTTAACAGCGGTGCAATGCGCAAACAGGATTTCACCGAATTTCTCGCCATGCTGGAAGAAAGCCTGGCCATTCTGGATAAAAACCAGCAACGCGCGGCGCAGCTGATTAAAAGTTTTAAACAGGTATCCGAAGACCAGACCGGCGAACAGCTGCGGCAGTTTCAGTTACGCGAATACCTGGAAGAAATTCTGGAAACCCTGTCGCCACGCTTCAAACAAACGCACCACCGGGTAGAAATAGACTGCGCCGCCGATCTGTGGCTGGAAACCTACCCCGGCGCCATCAGCCAGGTGATCACCAACCTCATCATGAACTCATTACTGCACGGGTTTGAGCATATTGATGAGGGGGTTATCCGTATTCAGGCCGCCCCCGACCGCGGCAAGCTGGTGATGCACTACCGCGATAACGGTTGTGGCCTCAGCGCGGAAGCACGACTCAAGATTTTTGATCCCTTCTACACCACCAAACGTGGCAAAGGCGGCACCGGGCTGGGCATGCACCTGGTCTATAACCTGGTGCATCAGCGCCTGCAGGGCAGTATTGAAATCATCGACAGCCCGCAAGGGGCGGCCTTCCGGCTGGAATTACCGCAGCAGCTGCATCAGCCCTTTAGCTGAGTGGCCGCATCCTGCGGTTGCCCCAGCTGCTGCACTTTATCGCGGGCGCGGTCCAGCAGCAGATAAGTGGCCGGCAACATCAGCAGACAGATAAAGGTGGTAAATAAAATCCCGAACCCCAATGACACCGCCATGGGGGTAATCATCTGCGCCTGGCGTGAGGTTTCAAACACCATCGGCGCCAGCCCGCCAAAGGTGGTCAGCGTGGTCAGCAGAATGGGCCGGAAACGGCGGATACCGGCTTCACTGATGGCTTCGCGCGCGGTTAAATCCGATTCCAGCCGGCGCCGGTTGGCGTAATCAATCAGAATCAGGCTGTCGTTCACCACCACCCCGGCCAGCGCCACAATGCCCATCACCGACATTACCGACATGCTGAACCCCAGCAGCATATGGCCGATCACCGCGCCCACCGCCCCAAAGGGAATCACCGCCATAATCAGCAGCGGCTGGCTGTAGCTGCGGAACGGAATGGCCAGCAGTACATAAATCAGCAGCATGGCAAAAAAGCCATACAGCTGCAGGTTGCTCATGCTGTCGGCGGTATCCGCCTGGCGGCCCCGGAATTCAATGTTCAGGCTGGGGTATTTGGCGCGCAAATCGGCAAAGGCTTCCTGCTGCAACACCGCCATCACCGCCGGAATCTGCTCGCGCGGTTCCACTTCGGCGGTCACGTTCACCACCTGGCGGCCATCCCGGCGGGAAATACTGGACGGGGCAATTTCCCGCTCCAGCACGGCAATTTCGCTGAGCGGAATATAGCCACCGGCCGGGGTACGGATCAGCAACCGTTCAATATCAGCACTGTATAAACGCTCGGCCGCCGGCAGCCGCACCAGCACCGTCACCTCGTTGCTTTCCCGTTGCTGACGGATCGCCCGCGCGCCGTACAACGCAGCACGGATCTGCTGCGCCACCATGCCATCGTCCAGCCCCAGACTGCGGCCGAATTCGGTTAATTGCACATCCCACTGCGGCTTACCGCTGGTAAAGCTGGAAGCCACGTCTTTTACACCGCCAATGCGCTGCATATAACCCGCCAGTTCTTCACTGGCCGCTTCCAGCAGGCGCGTATTGCTGCCGTTCATTTCCACCGTTAGTCCGGCCCCGCCGGACGGGCCACCGCCGCGTTCGGCGTCGAAGGTGAGGCTGCGGATGCCTGGAATTTCACCAATAGCGACGCGCCACTCTTTCACAATGTCGTTGGCCGACAGGCTGCGCTGTTCGGCCAGCCGGCCCTGCACCTCGACCTTGGTGCCGTCAATGTTGCCCTGCACGCTGGTCACCAGCGGTTGCCCTTGTTGTTCGTAAGGGTCGGTCACTAGCCGCAGCTTTTGCTCAACGAACTGGCGTACATCCCGGGCCTGGCTCAGCGGCGCATTCGATGGTAATTCCACCGTCGCCACCACAAATTCACCCTCCAAACGCGGGAATAAACTGAAGCCCATGCGGCCGCTCATCGGCCAGGCCATGACCAGCAGCCCCAGGGTAATGGCAACCGCCAGGGTTAAACCGGGATTATCCAGGGTACGTTCCAGCACCGGCCGGTAAATCTGCTGAATAAAATGCTGCAGGCCACGGTCTACCCGCTGCTGAATTTTTTCGGCAATGTTCAGCGGTGCTCCGGCCGCTTTTTTCTGCATCCGCCCCAGGTGCGTTGGCAGAATCAGCAGCACTTCCAGCCAGGACATCAGGAAACAACAAATCACCACAATGGGAATGGCGAGGAACATTTTGCCCATCATGCCGGGCAGCGCCAGCAGCGGTAAAAACGCCACCACGTTGGTCATAATGGCGAAGGCCAGCGGCACCGTTACTTCACGCGCGCCAAAAATGGCGGCGTCCATAAAGGGCATACCTTTCTGCATGTGTTCGTAAATGTTTTCGCCGGCAATAATGGCGTCATCGACCACAATGCCGAGGGCAATAATAAAGGCGAACATCGAGAACATATTGATCGACAGATCAAACTGCGGCAGCAGCAACATGGCGCCCATAAAGGCGGTGGGAATACCCATGGTGACCCAGAACGCCAGCCGGTATTCCAGAAACAGGCTGAGCAGAATCATCACCAGCAATAAGCCGATGACCGCATTTTTCATCAGCAGGCCAACGCGGTCTTTATAGGTCTGACCATCGTCATCGGTAATCACCACCTGCATGCCCGGCGGCAGCTGCGGAATGATTTCATCCAGTTTTTTATAGGCCGCTTCCACCACGGTAAGCGGCGTCTGATTTTCAGTACGGTAAATGCGGAAACTAATGGCTTCCTGGCCGTTAAAGGTGGTTTCGCGGTTGCTGTCGCTGAAGCCTTCGCGGATGCGGGCCACATCGCCCAGCGTGACCAGTACCCCGCTGGCGTCGGTGAGCAGCGGAATGGCCTGAAATTCCTGCGCCCAGTAGGCACGGTTATTCAGGGTTACCTGAATATCACCGCCTTCGGTTCGCACTGTGCCGGCGCTTTGCTCAATGGCACTGTCGGCAATTTTGGCGGCCACATCCTGCAGCTGCAGGCCATAACGCCAGAGCACCTGCTGGGAAATTTCGACGTGAATTTCTTCCGCCAGACTGCTGCGGTATTCCACTTTATTAATTTGCGGCAGGCTGAGTAAATCATCGCGGATTTCATCGGCCAGACGTTTTAACGCAAAGGCGTCCAGCGGGCCGAATAAGGCAAATTCCAGTACGTCGGGCTGGCGGCTGGCAATGCTGACCACCGGCCGTTCAATCTGCGCCGGGAAGGTGGAAATACGGTTAACCGATTGCTGAATATCCTGATAGGCCTGCTGTTTATCCCAGCCGTTTTCCAGCTCGGCCATAATCTGCGCACTGCCCTGCGTGGCGGTGGAGGTAATTTCGATAATGCCTTCAATGTTGCGGATTTCGTTTTCAATCGGCAGCACCACCCCCTGCTCCATTTCTTCCGGCGTGGCACCGGGATAAGCCACCGTCACCATGACGATATCGGCTTCGTAAGGGGGAATGTATTCTTTGCGGATGGTCAGCGACACCAGCAAACCACCGACCAGTAAAAACACCATCAGCAGGTTAGGGGCGACGCCATGCCGGGCCATCCACGCCAATGGGCCGGAATAATGCAGGCTCATGGGCGCGGCTCCTGCAGGCGCACGCTCATTCCCGCCACCGCCGCATCAACGCGGCTGCTTAATATGCGGTCTTCCGGACTGAATCCCTTACCCAGCCATACCTGCTCACGACCCCGGAACAACACCTCGGGCTGGCGGCGCTGCAGCTGATTCTGATGCACCACCCAAACCGTGCCATCGTCCTGCAAATAACGACTGTCGATCACCACCGCCTGCTCAAAGACACGGCCCGGTAGCTGCACGCTGACGTAATCGCCGGCCAATACCGGCAAATCTCCGCCTAAAGGATTATTAATCTGTAACAGCACCACCGCCTGCCGGTCGCTGTCACTGACACCGGGCAGTACGTGCAGAATGCTGGCTTCACGGCCATGCCCATGCGGATCGGCCCCCGCCGGCATTACCAGGGCACTGGCGGTGGTATCCAGCAGCGGCAGGAACGTGCGCGGTACTTTTACCTCAACCCAGAAATGATCGGTACGTACCACCTCAAACAACGGCGTGCTGCTGCCCACCTGGCTGCCGGTGCTGATATGCCGGGCCAGAATCTGGCCATCGAAAGGCATGCGTATTTCGGTACGGGCCAGATTCAGCCGCGCCTGCTGCACATTGGCGCGGGCGGTCGCCACCGCCGCCCGGGCGCTGGCTATTTGTGGTTCACGCAATACCAGCGCCCGTTCCTGCTCGCTTAATGGCTGCGCGGCAATGGCGTATTCTTCCTGCGCCAGCGCCGCCTGTCCCTGCTCAATCTGCAACTGGGCTTCGGCCTGGGCCAACGCGGCCTGTTGCTGCTGCAGGGCCAATTCAAAATCGGCTTTCTCCAGCTGCGCCAGCAAGGTGCCTTTGGCCAGCCGTGCCCCCGGCAGTGCCTGCCCGGATAACTGCACCACCCGCGCACTGACCTGCGCCGCCAGCGCCACCTGTTCAGCCGCCCGCACTTCCCCGCCGGACAACCAATAGGGCCGTGAGCTGGCCAGGGTGACGGGCACCGCCTCTACCAGCCGTGCCACCGGCTGCGGTTTTACCCGTTGTGGCTTGGGCGCGGAGGCGGTGATGTAGTTAAACCCCACCACCCCGATGGCCAGCACCACAACCACCAGCACAGTGCTTTTGCTGCGCTGCCACAGGCTAAGGGAAGATCCGTTGGCAGAACTCATACAGGCTCGTCCTTCTGGGCAAAGTCGCCGTGACTGACGGCGCGGAATAGCTGAATACGGTATTGCAGCTGTTGCCAGCGGGCGCTGAGCAGCTGCTGTTCCAGGCTGAGCACCTCACGCTGGGCGGTCAGCAGGCTGAGAAAATCGCCACTGCCTTTGCGGTAACGGTTGCTCTGATAGGCTTCGGTATCGCGTGCCAGTTGCAGCTGCCGTTCCAGGCTGGTCACCCGGCCGGCCATTTGCTGGTTGCCGGTTAAGGCATCCTGCACTTCCTGCGCGGCGCTGAGCAGCGTGTTCTGATAATCGGCCAGCCCTTCTTCCAGCGCCGCCCGCTGGCGGGCGACTTCGGCGCGGCGGTTGGCGCCATCAATTAAGGGCAACACCAAGCCAGCGGCCAGATTGCCGATCCAGTCATCAAAGACATTGCTGAGGTTGGCGTCTTCACCCCGGTACGAGGCGGTTAAGGTAAAGCGCGGAAAACGGTTGGCCACGGCCGCCGCCACCGCCGCATTAGACGCCTGTAATTCAAACCAGGCTTGCTGCACATCCGGGCGCTGCTGCAAGGCGGTTAACGCCACGCCCTGATCAGCAGCGGTCAGCACCGGTAAAGCGGCCGCGTCTGCGGAAATATTGCCTGCTTCGGGCTGCAGCCAGCCCGGATCACCCAGCCACAACGCCAGCTGGTGCCGGTAACGCTGATACTCAGCGGTGGCGGTAATGCGTTCGGCCTGATTGGCTTCCAGCAATTGTTGTTGCTGCCAGACATCGCTGATTAAAGCCTGCCCGCGCTGAAACCGCGCCTGGGTAACCTGCAACGCCTCCTGCAGCCGCTGCTGCTGCTGCGTCAGCAGCTGCAGATTCAGCTGCTGCATGCGCAGGCCATAGGCGTTTAAGGCAATGTTGGCGGCCACGGTATTGGCCTGCACCCGAGTGGCCTGCAGGCTGGCAAGCGCATTCAGGCGACCCTGTTCCTGCAGCGCGCTGACGCGGCCCCAGAAATCCAGTTCGTATTCGGTGGTTATGCCGGCTGACCATAAATCGGTGCTGACATCGTTGCGCCACTGGCGTGAGCGGCTGAGGGATACGGAAAGATCGGGATAACGCTCACTGCCGGCCTGGCGCGCCACCGCTTCGCTTTGCGCCAGCCGCGCCCAGGCAGCCTGCAGGCTGTAATTCTGCTGCAGCCCCTGCTCTATCCAGCGGTTCAGCTGCGGGTCATTAAAGGCTGTCCACCAGTGTGACGGCTGAGTTACTGCGGCAGCACCACCCAACACCTCTGGCCAGGGTTGCATATCGGGCTGCGGCGCCGGTTGTACACGGGCACAACCAGCCAGTCCCAGGGTTAAGGCAGCCAGCAGCAGAATGTTAAAACGGCGTTTTCCGCGCAACGAGCCACTCCTGGTTTCAGTAAAAAGTAAGGGGCAGAATCATAGTGGCCGGCCCAAATGAGAACAAATCATATTTACCCATCTTTACCGCCTGCCACTGCCGCAACCGACAAACGCAAGACAATAAAAAAGCGCCCGCAGGCGCTTTTTATATCATTGGGAGCCCCTGAATAACTCTGCACGAGTTATTCAGAGGCTCCCAAGGTTACATGCCTTTGACGGCGTAGATACCCGGCGCGTTGCGCCAGTAACCGCGGTAATCCATACCGCAGCCGAACACATAACGGTCTTCCACATCCATGCCGATGAAGTCGATTTGCAGATCGGTATTTTTGCGGTCGTGCAGCTTGTTCACCAGCACCGCGGTAAATACCTCTTTGGCGCCCTGGGCATGACAGGCTTTTACCACTTCGGCCAGGGTATTACCCTCGTCGAAAATATCATCCAGGATTAACACGGTGCGACCGTCCATCGGAATGGACGGCGGCGCCTGCCATTGCAGATCGGTATGACCGGTGGTTTCACCACGGTAGCGGGTGGCGTGCATATAGCCCTGCTCCAGCGGGAAATTCAGTTTGGTCAGCAGCTGGCCGGCCATCACCAGGCCACCGTTCATAATGCCGTACACCACCGGCAGGCTGGTGCTTAAACGGCCGGTAATCTCCACCGCCAGTTTATTCAGGGCGGCATCCACTTCGGCGGCGGATTTCAGCAGATCGGCCTCGGCCATCACGCGGTTCAGTTCTTCCAGAGTCAGGGACTGGCTCATGCACTATTACCTTTCAGGGCTTGGGTAAAAGCCGGCCATGTTACCAGCATGGCCGCGCCTCAGCCAGCAGCACTGCGGCGCGGACTTTGTTATGATGGCGCCCTTTTCCGCCCCACCTTTTGTTAAGCGCAGGAATTTTCATGACCCCGACTCTGCAACTGGCCTTCGATCTGATTGCCCGCCGCTCTGTAACGCCCGACGATGATGGCTGTCAGGCCCTGATGATGGAACGCCTGGCCGCGGCCGGTTTTACTAACGAACAACTGCGCTTCGACGACGTCGAAAACTTCTGGTCCCGCCGTGGCAGCGAAGGCCCGCTGCTGTGCTTTGCCGGCCATACCGACGTTGTTCCGACCGGCCCGGAAGCACGCTGGAGCAACCCGCCGTTTGAACCGAAAATCATCGACGGCAAACTGTACGGCCGTGGCGCGGCCGATATGAAAGGCTCGCTGGCAGCGATGGTGGTGGCAGTCGAAAACTTCGTGCAGAAGCACCCCAACCACAAAGGCTCCATTGCCTTTCTGATTACCTCGGACGAAGAAGGCCCGGCCAAAAACGGTACCGTGAAAGTGGTGGAAACCTTAGAAGCGCGCAACGAAAAAATTGATATGTGCATTGTTGGTGAGCCGTCCTCTACCAACGCCGTCGGCGATGTGGTGAAAAACGGCCGCCGGGGTTCGCTGGGTGCAGTAATGAAGGTTCAGGGCATTCAGGGCCACGTGGCTTACCCGCATCTGGCCAAAAACCCGGTGCATCTGGCGGCGCCGGCGCTGGCCGAACTGGCCGCCGAAGTGTGGGATAACGGCAACGAATTTTTCCCGGCCACCAGCTTCCAGATTTCCAACATCAATGCCGGTACCGGCGCCACCAACGTGATTCCGGGCGAGCTGGAAGTGGTGTTCAACTTCCGTTTCTCCACCGAGCTGACCGAAGACGACCTGAAGCGCCGCACCCACGCCATTCTGGACAAGCACGGCCTGGACTACAGCATCGACTGGAACCTCAGCGGCCTGCCATTCTTAACCGCCCGTGGCGCTCTGGTGGAAGCCAGCGTAAAGGCCATTAAAGACATCACCGGCCTGGACACCGAGCTGTCTACCGCTGGCGGCACCTCCGATGGCCGCTTTATTGCCCCCACCGGCGCGCAGGTGCTGGAACTGGGGCCGGTGAATGCCACCATTCATAAGCTGGACGAGCACATTGTGGCCGAGGATCTGAACACCCTCACCGCCATTTACGAACGCATTCTGGAAAACCTGCTGGCCTGATGATGACTTTGCCCCGCGTAATTGCCTGCCCGGTGTGCGGTCTGGTGCTGCAGGACGAGGCGCAGCGCTGGAGCTGCGCCAATGGCCACAGCTTTGACCGCGCCCGCCAGGGTTACCTTAACCTGCTGGTCGCGCAGCACAAAAAATCCAAAGCCCCCGGCGACAACATGGATATGGTCGACGCCCGCCAGCGCCTGCTCGACAGCCAGCTGTACCGGCCCATTTCCGATCTGCTGAACCAGTGGGTGCTGGAGCTGTCGCTGAACCAGACCGCGCCGCTGCATATCGCCGACGTGGGCTGCGGCGAAGGCTATTACACTCAGCGGCTGCAGGAAGTGCTGGAAGACCACCAGCTGGCACACCGTTTATACGGCGTGGATATTTCCAAAGACGCCCTGAAACGTGCGGCGCGGCGCAGCAACCGCATCGACTGGCTGGTCGCCTCCGGTGGCCAGTTACCGTTTCTGCCGCACAGCCTGGATATGATCACCTGCCTGTTCACCAACCTGATGCCGCAGGGTTTTGCCCGTGTACTTAAGCCCGGCGCGCCGGTGATTCTGCTGAATACCGGCAGTGATCATCTGCTGGAATTGCGCCAGCAGATTTACGGCGAAGTGAACCGCCAGGCCTTCGACCCGGTGCCGGCCATGCAACAGCACGGTTATCAGCTGAGCGGCGATCAGCCCTTAACCTATCAGACCCAGCTGACCAGCCAGCAGGCCATTATGGACCTGTTGCTGATGACCCCGCATCGTTGGAAAATACGCGACGAAGCGCTGCAGCGTTTGCAGCAACTGGACGAATTACCCATCACCATCGACGTGCGTTTACAGCAGTTCACCTACTCGGGAGCCACCGCATGACCCAGGTTGATTTCTATGTGCTGGCCGGCCAGACCCGGCGCGAACAATGGCTGTTTGCCTGTCGCCTGCTGGAAAAAGCGCTGGAAAAAAACAACCAGGTACTGCTGCTGACCGACAACGAAGAACACGCGCAGAAACTGGACGAGATGATCTGGACGTACCGCCCGGATGCCTTTATTCCGCACGCTTTATTAGGTGCAGCCGATGCGCCGGCCAACTGCGCGGTGAGCATTGGCTGGCAGCAGGACAATCCCGGCCACCATCACGACCTGATCATCAACCTGAGCCAGCACCTGCCGCCGTTTTTCAGCCGCTTCGAGCGTTATGTGAGCGTGGTGGTGCAGCACGACCATGTGCTGGACTACACTCGTAACCATTACAAATTTCTGAAAGACCGGGGCTACCCGGTAAACACTGTCGACATGAGATTGCGTTAATGAAACCGCACGACGATCACTCAGGCAAAGACAGCCCGGCCAATTTGCTGCGCGAACTGGAAACCCTGCAACGGGTTCTGGATGGCGCCGCCGACGACCAGATTGAACTGGAAAAACGCATTCCGGTACTCGACCCGCTGGACGATATTCCGCTGCTCGACGATCTGATTAAGCACCCGGATATGCCGGCGCTGAGAGCCGTGCGCAGCGAACCAGCGGCACGACCGCCAGCACCAGCAGCACAACCCACAGCCGCCGGCACAACGCCTATCAGTGCCGCCAACATCAGCCGTGTGCTGCAACAGGCGCAGCCGCTGTCACAGCAACCCGTACAGCAACCGCAACCGGTACCGCAACCGCCGGCACCCAAACCCCTGGCCGCAGCCACCGCCCCGCGCACGTCCGGCAACCCCTTTCTGCCGCAGTCGGTGCTCGACCGCTTAACCCAGGAACGCGAAGCCGCCCAGCACAGCGCTGAAGAAGCCCAGCGCACCATGCAGAAAGTGATGGAGCAAAAGCAGCAACGCGCCCACGCCGCCCTCAGCGGTATGGACAGCAGCCGCCTGAGCGCCGAACAAAAAGAAGCCTTAGTGGAACAGCTGGTGCAGGAAATGCTGCCGCAAATTACCCAACGCCTGCGCGATAAACTGCACCTGCTGCTGAATCGCTGACCCGCCCCGCACTTTCCGTTATAATCGCCGCCATTTTTCTGAATACCCACCCGCACCCGGCCAACAGCCGGGCTGCGTGGTCACGACGAGATGAGCAGCCGCGAATATGGATAAGACGTACAAACCCAGCGCCCTTGAACAAACCTGGTACCAACAGTGGGAAGCCAAAGGCTACTTCAAGCCGTATCAGGACGGCTTAACCGGCGAAGGTTATTCCATCATGATCCCGCCGCCGAACGTCACCGGTTCGCTGCACATGGGCCACGCCTTCCAGCACACCATTCAGGACGCCCTGATCCGTTATAACCGCATGCTGGGCAAAAAAGCCCTGTGGCAAGTGGGTACCGACCACGCCGGCATCGCCACCCAGATGGTGGTGGAGCGTAAACTGGCGGCCGAAGGCCAGCCCAACCGTCACACCCTGGGCCGGGAAAAATTCCTCGAAAAAGTCTGGGAATGGAAAGAACACTCCGGTGGCACCATCACCGGCCAGATGCGTCGTTTGGGTAACTCCGTTGACTGGGACACCGAACGCTTCACCATGGACGACGGCTTCTACAAAGCCGTGCAGGAAGTGTTTATCCGCCTGCACAAAGACGGCCTGATTTACCGTGGCAAACGCCTGGTGAACTGGGACCCGAAACTGCACACCGCCATTTCCGACCTGGAAGTGGAAAACAAAGAATCCAAAGGCTTCATGTGGCACCTGCGTTATCCGCTGGCCGATGGCCTGAAAACCGCGGAAGGCAAAGACTACATTGTGGTTGCCACCACCCGTCCGGAAACCATGCTGGGTGATACCGGCGTGGCCGTAAACCCGGAAGACCCGCGTTATAAAGATTTGATCGGCAAGCACGTTATTCTGCCGCTGGTGAATCGCCGTATTCCGATTGTGGGCGACGACCACGCCGATATGGAAAAAGGCACCGGCGCGGTAAAAGTGACCCCGGCGCACGACTTCAACGACTATGAAGTGGGCAAGCGTGCCGGCCTGCCGATGATCAATATTTTCACCTTTAATGCCGACGTGCGTGACGTGCCGCAGGTGTTCAACAGCGACGGCAGCGTTAATAACGACGTTGAAGCCAGCATTCCGGAAAAATACCGGGGCATGGAACGTTTTGCCGCGCGTAAAGCCATTGTGGCGGATTTCGAAGCCGCAGGCCTGCTCGACGGCATTAAAGACCACGATTTAACCGTACCCTACGGCGACCGTGGCGGCGTAGTGATCGAGCCCATGCTCACCGACCAATGGTATGTCGACGCCAAAACTCTGGCCAAGCCCGCCATTGCAGCGGTGGAAAACGGCGATATTCAGTTCGTACCGAAATCCTACGAAAACATGTACTTCAGCTGGATGCGCGACATTCAGGACTGGTGTATTTCCCGGCAATTATGGTGGGGCCACCGCATTCCGGCCTGGTACGACATCGAGGGCAACGTCTACGTTGGCCACGACGAAGCCGAAGTACGTGCGCAGAATAATCTGGCCGCCGACGTCGAACTGCGTCAGGACGAAGACGTACTCGACACCTGGTTCTCCTCTGCCCTGTGGACCTTCGGCACACTGGGCTGGCCGAACCTTGACGACCCGGAAGTGGCCAAGCGCATGGCGGATTTCCATCCGACCGACGTGCTGGTAACCGGCTTCGACATTATTTTCTTCTGGGTGGCGCGCATGATCATGATGACCATGCATTTCTGCAAAGATGAAAGCGGTAAGCCGCAAGTGCCGTTTAAAACCGTGTACGTTACCGGCTTAATCCGTGACGAAGTTGGCCAGAAAATGTCGAAATCCAAGGGCAACGTTCTCGACCCGCTGGATATGATCGACGGTATTTCGCTGGACGACCTGCTGGAAAAACGCACCGGCAATATGATGCAGCCGCAACTGGCGGAAAAAATTGCCAAGCGCACGCAAAAAGAATTCCCCGAAGGTATTACCCCGCACGGCACCGATGCCCTGCGCTTTACCCTGGCAGCCATGGCCAGCACCGGCCGTGACATTAACTGGGATATGAAGCGTTTAGAAGGCTACCGTAATTTCTGCAATAAATTATGGAACGCCTCACGCTATGTAATGCTGAGCGTGGCCGGCGAAGAAGCCGTAGAACAAGCCGCAGCCGCTGGCACCAACATTGCCATTACCGACGCCATGAAAGCCGCCTGTGGTGCCAATGGTGAGCCGGCTGTTCTGTCGCTGGCCGACCGCTGGATTATTTCGCGCCTGCAGAACGCCGAAAAAGAAGTACGCCGCCACATGGATCAGTATCGTTTCGATATGGCCGCTGCATCGCTGTACGAATTTATCTGGAACGAATACTGCGACTGGTATCTGGAATTGTCCAAGCCGGTACTGTGGGACGCCAACGCCCCGGTGGAAGTAAAACGCGGCACCCTGGGCACACTGGTGCGCGTACTGGAAGCCACCCTGCGCTTAGCGCACCCGATTATTCCGTTTATTACCGAATCCATCTGGCATCAGGTGAAAGATCTGGCTGGCAAAACCGGCGACACCATCATGCTGGCGCAATACCCGCAACCGCACGAAGCCTTTGTGGATGCACAGGCTGAAGCCGATATCGAATGGCTGAAAGGCGTGATTACCGCCGTGCGTAATATCCGTGCCGAAATGAACATCGCCCCGGGCAAAGAACTGGAATTACTGTTCAAAAACGGCAACGACGAAGACTTCCGCCGCGCCGAAGAAAACCAGACCTTCCTGATGAAACTGGCCAAGCTAAGCAAACTCACCTGGCTGAACGACGGCGACGAAGAACCCATGTCCGTTACTCAGTTAGTAGGGGATATGGAAGTGCTGATTCCGATGGCCGGCTTTATTGATAAAGACGCCGAAGTAGTCCGCTTAGGCAAATCCATCGAGAAGCTGGAAAAGGAACTGGAGCGCGTAGCCAATAAACTTTCCAACCCAGGCTTTACCGAAAAAGCCCCGGCCGTCGTGCTGGAGAAAGAAAAGGAAAAAGCCGCTGGTTTCGAGCGGGATATTGCCAAGCTGAAAGACCAGATTGAGAAAATTAAGGCGCTGTAAGCGCCTTCTGCTCGGCCAGTAACACCCGGCCAGAAACAAAAAGCCCGGCATGTTAGCCGGGCTTTTTATTGGTTGCTGGTAAGCAAGCCAGATTCAGCAACGCTTACTTATAGAACGCTTCTACCGTGCCTTTCAGCTTCACCAGCATCGGACGGCCAAAACGGTCTTTAGCCACCGGCGACGCAATTTTCACCCAGCCTTCGCTGATGCAGTATTCCTCAACGTCGTTACGCTCTTTGCTGTTCAGACGGATACCGATTTCGTGCTGAAAGTACTCTTCTGCGTAGAACTTGCTCTTGGGGTTAACCGACAGCTGGTTCGGCAGTTCGGGTTTGGTGTTGGAATCACTCATATTCAGGCCCTGAAACGGTAAAAAAGAGCGCCATTGTAGAGAATGCCGGCGGGCGGCTCAACCAGAGAGCGGAAGGCACTCTGTGTATGCAGTAACAACATGCTGAACATATCAGATTGAAGTTGGTGTCTGCTTTTCATTGGTAATTCGGATAAATAAGGCCCGGCTCACGCGCCGGTTTGGAGCCGCGGAGCAGTGGAAAACTGGTCGCCGTGCAGCCGTTGGTTATGTTTCGTCATCACCGAGCTCGGACATTCTCAGTAATTGGCTACTGCGACGCACAGTCAGGATATCTACCTGATCTTTGGCGCTGTAAATAACCCGATACGTTCCGAATATCAGCTCCCTGATGCGTGGCGAGCCCACCTCAGGAACCATTCGTCCACTTTCAGGGAAGTCGGCTAAGTGCTCTACCGTGGTGAATAAATCTTCCACCCACCGTACCGCGGCATCCGGGTTATCTTCTGCTATGTACAGAGCTGTATCCTCAACACGCTCCAGCGCAAGCGGGGACCAAACAACCTTCATCGGGCCAGACTGCTCAAAATCCGGGTTTTCGCGTCCTCATGCGCAACACCTTCCCCTGAGGCTATCTGTTCTTCCGCTTTATACACTTCTTCGAGGATCTCAAGACGCTCTTGCATCCTCTCGTACTCGTGAACATCCACCAATACGGCAACGCCCCGGCCTCTCTGCGTTAGTACCATAGGACGACGGGTTTCATGGATCTGCCTTACAAACGTGGCAACGGCTGCCCGGAATTCGGACAGAGGGCGGATATCTTCATCAACGCGAACTCTGGACATGGAAATCACCTCTGTACGCTTTAGTGTACATTAAAGAGTACGGCAACTAATGAAGACAGGCAAGGTGCCTGATGTGAGAAACATAACGCCGCAAATTACCGACGGCAAAAAGCAGAGCGAGGAACGAGCCGCGCTTTTTGCCGTCCGAGTGCATTTGCCTTGTTATACCTGTTTATCGGCAAGCTTTTTAATGTTCTCATGGATTTTGAAAAGTACAATCAACAACTCACACCAAATCCTTGCTCCCACTGCTCCGCCAACCATTATCCCAATTCCCAACAGGAACTTTCCGAAAGTTATTCCACCATATCCTCCAAACATTGAACCAAGCCCTGAAACAACAGCAAACAGCAAGAGCAACCAATAGACAAAAGTGATAATCTTCGGGGTTAGCATTGCATCGAAAAAGAAAACGTCTCTCATGTGATGACTTCCTTTGTGGTTAGGTATAACGCCCGGGTAATAGGCGAGAGCTTGCGAGCGTACTAATTGACGCGTTTGTTAGCATTTTATGACCAGATGTACATGCTCGATTTTTTATTTAGAATCTTTAGCTCAAACGACTTAGTGCAAACACTATTAGCTATTCCATAGCAAACGTGCAACGGCAATAAATGCTCTTCTCTTGGGTGACAGTAACGAGCACCGGGGGCTTTTTCCCATTGGATAAATCTTTGTTCTCTTTCTTCTTCGGTAATACTACTGTTAGTGCAAGTCTCTAGCAGCCACGCTTCAAAAGATTCATTTAAAGTTTTTGATTCACTGGTTTCAGATGAAAAAAATGCTTTCATATTATGAAAGGAGAAACCAGAACCAATTATAAGTAAATTTTCATACTCCAAGTCTTGGATTGCTCGCCCTATCCCGACATGAGCTGCTGGACTGAGATTATCGACAAGAGAGAGCTGAATGCACGGAATATCTGCCTCCGGGTACATGATTTTCAGAGGAATAAATAGACCGTGGTCAAAACCGCGCTGCTCATCAAGTTTTGCGGAAATACCTGAATGCTCCAGCCGCTTATAGGTCTGCTCCGCCAGTGATGGCTCTCCCTGACAAGGATAGGTAATACTATAAGACTTTTCTGGAAATCCATAGTAATCGTAAATAAGGGAAGGGTTGGCGCCCGAAGTAATGGTTGGGATTTTTTCTTCCCAGTGCGCACTTACCACTAAAATGGCTGATGGCTTACGCAAAATAGATGAGATTTTTTGCAAGCAATCAATCATTTCTTTATGCCCAACATCACCTAGAAGTGGCATCGGCCCGCCGCCATGAGACAAAAATAATATTTGAGGTTTAGTGTTCATCACGATCCTCTTAATAGGAGAATGCTAACGCCGCGCTCTGCGGAAAATTTGAAGCGCAGCGGAAAATTTGTCCGGCAGCAGTGCTTTGTTAGGCATCAAATCCATCGGCGGACCGCTGCTGCGTATTGACGGTACTCATGTCCGAACTTTTCACGCATGTACCGCTCCTCTGGAGTGATTTGAAACCTGTTCATATACATCACGAACAACGGCAGTAGTAAAAAACTTGTGAAATTAGAGAGAAAAACACCCCAACCCACCAGTATGAGCAAGAAGCCAACGTACATTGGGTTTCGGCTGATTCGATAGACTCCCTTAGTGACAAGGCTTGACGATTGATCCGGTATTCTCGGATCCACGGTGGTTCCCTCAGAACGAAACGCCAAAACCCCAAGTATCGCGAAAACCACACCAATTGATGCCAAAACTAACGCAATGAGCGACGAAGCGAAAAACTCGATACTCAGTGCCGGTAACAGAGTTCCCAATATCCACATGAGACCTGCGGAGATCGCCATTTGAATAACAGGTGGGACTTTTAGCTCTAATCTATCCACGATGATTCCTTTGGTGCCTAACGCCCGCCACACGGGCGAGCAACTTGTTGCGAGTCCAGCGCCGCAGGCGCGATGTGCTGGCGCTTGTTATGGCTTTCAAGTATTGCTTGTAAGAGAAGCATGCTCGACAAGCTCAGCATTTATAAAAGCAGAAATCATTGCACGATAAACAGCCTCAACCACATCGGGATTAGCATCCAGTTCATGAGCAAGCGTTCGAACTTTAGAGATTACCTGCTCAACTCTCTGCGGCGCCTTAACGTCATCGGTGGATTTCTTGAAACGCGCTGCCTGCATGACGAAGCCACCGCGCTCAGCGATTAAAGCTACGATCTTGCGATCAATTACGTCGATGTTCGAGCGAACTTCCTCAAGAGAACTGCAAGTTACTGCTTTGTTCAATTTTTACTCCTTGCTTTTGAGCCATAACGCCGCGCTCTGCGGCAAATTTGAAGCGCAGCGGAAAATTTGTCCGGCAGCAGTGCTTTGTTAGGCATCAAATCCATCGGCGGACCGCTGCTGCGTATTGACGGTACTCATGTCCGAACTTTTCACGCATGTACCGCTCCTCTGGAGTGATTTGAAACCTGTTCATATACATCACGAACAACGGCAGTAGTAAAAAACTTGTGAAATTAGAGAGAAAAACACCCCAACCCACCAGTATGAGCAAGAAGCCAACGTACATTGGGTTTCGGCTGATTCGATAGACTCCCTTAGTGACAAGGCTTGACGATTGATCCGGTATTCTCGGATCCACGGTGGTTCCCTCAGAACGAAACGCCAAAACCCCAAGTATCGCGAAAACCACACCAATTGATGCCAAAACTAACGCAATGAGCGACGAAGCGAAAAACTCGATACTCAGTGCCGGTAACAGAGTTCCCAATATCCACATGAGACCTGCGGAGATCGCCATTTGAATAACAGGTGGGACTTTTAGCTCTAATCTATCCACGATGATTCCTTTGGTGCCTAACGCCTGGCTAATAGGTTGGTAATACTTGGCGGCTTTTGTGCGTGTTTTTGCACAAAAGGTGACAAGTGTTGCCAATCCTGATTGAGCCACTTGTTAGGTGTTTTATTCGTTAAATACTGCATGTTTTGTTACTTCCTCGGCTAGCTGATCGATAGTAGAGAAATATACTTTTAACTTCTCGTTGGCCGAGTTTATCTCTGTTTCTTTAATTGTATGGCCGTTGATTGGATGTAACACCAAGTCATTAATGCTACCCATACCACCAAAAGCCCCTTTGTAATGGTCGATACCTGATATTTGGCCTGACCTTAATAAAGATGCACTTTTCTCAAGCCAATAAGCCCATTTAACTTCAGAGCATTCTCGAAGAAACGATGCACAACCTTCAAGCTCGTTTACAAGTTCTGTAGTTTTCGGTCCCATTTATACACCTAACGTCTCAAACACCGGCGCAGCATTGCTGCGTCCGAGTGCTTTGATTTGTTATGCGCTGACCGTCAATACAACTCATAGTTCAGACCTACTTCTTCAATAACGCTTTTAAATTCAGAAGATGATCGAATGTATTTACATGATTCATAGTCTGAAAACTGGATACAAATCATGATCAATCTAAGCTGGGCAAAATCTGTAAAATTTATTAATGCCATGAAGTGATCACGCCTGTCATCAAAGGAAAAGCCATTTGCATCGCTTAGCTTTTCTGTAACCATCAGAACCATAATATAAAAAGATCTAGACAGCCCAAATATCTGATCGTTTTCATCTAGTTCTTCGAGATATGCGGCCACCTCCTCATCATTTTTCCCTTTGCTTCGCATATCTTCAATCTCATCTTCTATTCTAACTACTGCTTGTACTCCGCCAACTTTCACACTATCTTCACCAGTCTCAAATTTTATTGAAAACGATTCAAAAAGGTTTTTCTGAGAATTAATTAAATTAAAGAAAAGAGATTCAAATGACCTGATCTTCTCTGTCTTTTCAGAGTTTTTAATTTCGTTTCTTAAGGTTATATTGGCTTCATTTTGCAGAGTTAATGATTTGATTAGAAGAACAATAGAAACAAAGCTCAACAAAGGGTTAAGAATGCCACCAGAATAATCTCCAAGCTGACCCCATATAGCAGAATCATTAGAAATTCCATAACCCAAAGACACGTAAAAATGCAAAAAATAAGATAAAAAAACGGCAATTATCAGAATTGCAGCCGCTAGTATATATCCATTAATCTTCATAGAAACCTTTGACTATATACTTAACTATTTTTCCATCACGAAGCTTGATAGGGGAGACAGATATTTTCAGGTATTTCCATTTTTCTCTAGAAATACCATTGTTATAATCGAGATTCTCTGAAAACAGCTTCTTTGCCTTAATATTTACTTCTCTATACCCTATCCCAAATCCAAAAGCGACCGTTTCATCAGCCCCTTCAATTTGCAGCCTTCCATTTCCTGTATGAATATTTAGTCTTGTCACAATAATTTTAAGGTCGTAATTTTCATCACTCTGCTTGGCCTGAAGCACCTTAGCTGTATTACGATCAAATTTGGCTATGACCGTTTGTGAATCTCGACTATTTCTATATCTAACTTTTATATCGTGATTAAACTTAGTGGAAATTTCATGAATATTTTCTAATGAGGATACCCTGAGCTGCTTTACCAGTTCTTCAGCTTTATCGCCGAGATTATCTACAACCTTTTGCGCCTTAGATGACAACGGATTTGATTCCTTATAGAGCGATTCACTAATGAAGTATGCAATTAATTCAATAAATGCAGGGCGCCCTATTCGGCTTAGTTTCTTAAGGATGTCGGAGTCATATATATCGATGCTAAAGATATGCCCATATGACCCCTTAAAGCTTTTTTTTAGTGACGTTCTTACCTTGCTCTTATGTGTTTGTCTTTTCGGGATATTCTCAGTAAGAATCGTTTCTGCCACACACCTGACCGCATCAGATACACCCTGCATCGAATCTAGACCTGCTTTCATATCCACAGAGTCTTCTTCCGTCTCTATAACTAAATCAAGATTTATCGTCATATTCTTCTGGTTATTCCCTGTATTGGTATCGCATAACGCCCCGCTAAACGGCGAGTGTTAGCGAGTCCGGTGGAGGCCACGCTTTTTGTGGCCGGAACGAATTTAAGCGGTTTGTTAGCAGCGTTACTCAAAGGTAGCAAGCAAGTCATTGATGAGCCTCCCCGATGCCGAAACTCCAGATTTTTCAAAATGTTCAAAAGATAATCTATTTAATCTTGGCTCATACATTCTAAGCTTCTTGATAGCTTCCCGATCAATTTCCAGAAGCTCATGAACTAAAAGCATTGCTCGATAATATTTACTGCTGTGTTGTTTCAGATTGTCGATTAAGAACTCTTGCGAGCAATAACGGCCTGTAGCCCAAAGCGAAAAATAGGTAGAAACCCCCTCATTAAGGACTGTTATCGGTTCCTTTTCACCACTCAAGCTCATTGTTGGATATAAAAGATGGCAAACTTCATGGGCTAATTGAAAATGAAGCTGAATCTCGTCATCTTGAGTTTTTTCACTAAGTGAAATAGCCACGTGTCCATCTTCCGGGTAATAACGAAGGTGTGGTCCCATATCATTGATTTCTACCCCCACATATTCCCAGTCGGAACACATCGGACCAAAATTTTCTTGGGCGATATTTATATATTCATCAGCGATGACTTGAATATCTGTCATTCTTCACCTTACTGCTAACGCCCCGCGCATGCGCGCGAACTTGTGAGCGTCGCAGGGGCCGCAGGCCCCGAATGACGCGGCTTGTTAAATTGCATTACTTCCCAACCCTTTTGTACAGATTGTCGAAATGCTCATTTGCTTCTTTGGCATTTAAAATTTGACGCTCTTCGGTTTTTTGAGTGTTGTATTCCAATAACTTTTGAATAAAAACATCAAAGAAACCAAGCGGCAAAACTAGGGAAATTACGACAGAAATAACTATTAACTCCCCCAACCAGTCAGGAAAAAAGAAATACGATAGTACAACCAATAAAGCCAAGACGATTTTAAGAAATTTTACCCAACCACAGAGCTTCAAAGCTGATTGAATATCACTTTCAAGCTGCATATATTTCAAATCAGGCACTTGTCACTCCGTTGCAATTTAACGCCCGCATAAGGCGCCCATTACACGCTTGCTAGTATTTTGAGGCCTTGTGCCGACCCAGCAAGCGTGTAATGGGTCGGATTTAATGCGATTGTTAGGTGATTCACCCTGTGTAGATAAGGTTGCCATTTATGTCGTAAACACTTTCATATGGTATTAGAGAATCTACAAAGTCATCGAAATTGTTTGCAACCACTTTGTATTGGTTAAATTCTGATTCAATGAGTATTACTCTTGGCTCTACTTCCGAATTTCGATAATCAAGAGCAAGCCATTCATGACCATCACCCTCGATAAGAACTAGGCGCTCAGGCAAGCCCCACTCACGTACAAGCCAGCTGCTATCAAAGATTGATCGGTTTTCGTTATGGTCCAAGCCAAGATAGCTTCCAATCTCATAGAATCCATCACCAAAATACTCGTCTTTAGTGCAGGGCGTGTTCTTCGGTAGCTTAATCACGTGATCACTATGAGTCCCAGCATAATCTATATATTTCGCTGGAATTTTGAAGCCATGCTCTTTTTCAAAAGCATTAAGACTCTCTTCAGGAGTGTAAACTCGGTAGCTTTTGACTTCACGAAACTCGCCGCATTCCGGGCACACAAAGTATGCTGTTCCGTCAATAATGTCCGGTTTGGGTAGCTCTTTCCTACAGCATTTCATCGATGAATCTCGTTGGCTAATTTACACCTAACGCCTCAATCAGCCGTCGCCGCAGGCGTCGGCTGCATTGATTTGTTATGCTCATGCTCCAAAAATTCTCTGAGGTTTACCATTACCGGCAAAGTGACCATGCTTATAACAATTGACGCAAATGTAACAAAAATCTCTCTCAGCACAAATGGCAGCGGAATATACCAAAATATAAAGCTAATAATGTAATCCGAGATTAATATGGCGGCCCAAATGCAGCAAAGAAGAAGGGTTACGTGAAGAACCCGCCCTTGCAGTAATGTAGCGCTGGAGGCGACTGATTCTATGGGGCCTTGTCCGTCTTTTAATATGTATACAGGCACGAAGAAGCAAGCTGCCATAATAACGATACCGGGAACCACCAGAAGAATAAACCCCATAGAGGCAGCGATGCCGATGTATATCATAGCGAACAGATACGTTAGAACTTTCTTCTGAGATATTGCGATATCAACCTCCCTACGCTTATACAGCACGCGAAGCGCAGAAAATGCTATCAACCCTTGGACTACAAGACCTACTATGGTCATAAGAAGATAACCAATAGCTCCAGTTAAGCTTTCAGAGAATACGTAGGATAAGATGGCAAGCAGGATAGCTGCACCAATCCAAGGGATCGCTGCCACTACCATCCCCGGTAAGCTATTTTTAAATTCGGATAGACTTTCTTTTACGACAGGAATCATTCGAATATCCCTTTCCTAGGTGAGAGCATAACGCTCAAAGCAGCTGCGCGGTACGCGTCGGCTGGCTTTGCTTGTTATATTTTTTTGAAATTACAGCTGCAAGTGAATAAAACACACCTGACAACGCCAGCCAAAATAGCACTTGCATGGTTAGTGAATCTAAAAGCTCAATCGAAAGCACAAACCAATGTGCTGCTCCGAGTAGCAGTGTTACCAGCACAGCTAGCGCGTTGAGCATGTTTACTTTGGATACCAACTGAACCGTGATTAATGCAACTAGAGATATAAAGCCGTAGGCTGAGCAAATTAACAAGCTAAGTTCGAAGGTGCCCCAACAGCCAAACTTTGGATCGCAGCTACCAATAAGCAATATTTTGTATGCCTGATAAGCGGTTATCGGCAACATAAATAAAAGTAGTGACGTTATTACAGTTCTAATTATTGTGCTCATGACTACTCAAAAAAATATAACGCCCACATAAAAGGCGGAGCGTCAGCGACGTCCAGCGCAACGAAGTGGAGCGATTTTTAATGTGTTTGTTAAGCGTCTTTACCATGATGCTCGTACGTTTCTTTTAGCTGAAATACTTTAGCCAGAATTGGCTGAACTTGTTTTAGCCATTGCAATGACTTTTGTGAATACCTTGATGAAGCAATAACAGCCAAACACTCACCGTTCTTTGACTTGATATCTAAACCTACGTACCCACTACCTTTAGCAGGTTCCATTTCATAAAGCTCAACGGCCTCAGCGGAATCAAACTCAGCAGAGATACTTCTGTTATTTTTGATACAACCGATAAGATTAGTATCATTTGATACCCAAGCAATAAACTTGTTTTTGCTTGATCTATCATATTCGTCACGCACCTCTTTTGGAGCCTGATCTATTAATGGAATATCAGCTTCGACATCCAGCGGCCTGTCAATTTCAATCCATTCTTTCATAGTGCTTACGCTTAACGATTCGGTTCAGGGGCGGCGTAAGCCGTCCATTGCAACCGATTGTTATGTGACACCATTTTGATCAATGGGGTCAGGGTCTTTGAGAAGGTGTTCGATCTGATCGGCAGCCTCCATAGCTCCACCGCCGTCCCGCAGAGTGGCTGTGAGAGTGCGGGCCGACGCCGTATATGACGAGTCCTCCAGCAGTGCTTTGACGGTTGCCTGTAGTTCCGCTGCGCCGATCTTCTGCCCACTGAGGTGATGGCGCAGCACAAGACCCGCGCCACGATCTGCGACCGCCTGGCCAATAAGAAACTGTTCGACCTGCTGGGGAATCACGACCATCGGCACCCCGAAGTGGAGCCCCTCCATCACACTGTTCATTCCGCCGTGCGTCACGAACACCGCCGCCTGCCGCAGTGCCGCGAGCAGGGGTACGACTGCCCGAACTACGATATTCGACGACGGCGACTGAAAATCGGCGGGGTCAGTGGCACGGCCGACGACCAGCAGCACGTTCGCTGGCAGCGCCGCGAAGGCGTCGATGCAAGATCGGAAGAAGTCATCGCCGCCACTATGCAGTGTCCCTAGGGACACCACCACCAAGGGAGTATCGTCCATGAGGAGGCGTTCGAGTTGCCCGTCGATCTCCTCGGTGCGTAGTGCGGTATCAATAGAAGGGCCGACGAAGCGGCTACTCGCATCGCACCGGTCATCGGGAGATTGGATCCATGCAGGAATAGGGAAGATGGTTAAATCACCTCGGGTTGGGAACACCGGACTCGATGGCAGGAGGTCACGACCGACGCTTTGCAGTAGCCGGCGTCGAGCGCCGAGGGTTCCCGGAAGAGAGGTCGCGGTCTCCCACACTACGGCGAGACGCTCGCGTGCAGTCAAACTGCGGAACACCGATGCATTGACGAGGATCGTGGTCATTAGAGAGATCGCCGGACGGCGCAGGCTGGTCGCGAGCATTCGGCCCCAAAGGGCGTTCGAGTCGAACATGATAGCGTCCGGCGGGTCTTTCCGCAGTTCGGACTCCAGTAGCGGCAACAGCTTCCGTGTTGCCTCAAGCAGTCGCTGCACGACCTTAGCCGATCCGCCTTGAGCGTTTGCATCGGCAATTACGTTGGAGGAGATCGTGCCGTCCGGATAGGCGCGGAAGGTGGCCCCTATCTGCTCAGCAACTGTACGGAACTCCTCAGTGACGTAGAAGGTAACGTCGTTGCCGCGTCGGACCAGTTCACGGACCAACGGCACGCTGGGGTTGACGTGGCCGGCTGCTGGCATAGCGATCATAACGATGCGGCTCATCGATATCTCCAGGCTAGGTGTTTTCTGTTTGAGAGTGAGTCAAAGGCTTTCGGTGGCATAACAGCTTATTCATAGGCATGCTCATTTTGTCTTTCAGCATCCCTACCCTTTTATTTATTTAAGTGCATGATTCTGCCGCACTTTTTCCTTAACAGCAATAATAATTAACCGTGTAAACGTGCATGCTAATTTTGTCTTTGGTTGTTGCTCATTAATTATTTACCAACCTATTTAACTTATTGTTTTAACTATCTATTTTTATTTTAACGCTGAATATCTAAGCATTCTTAAATTACAAAACGTGCAATTTTATAAATACGGTCTAAATTAACTGTATAGATAGCCAGTATTGGTGTGCACTATGACTAAGAGTCCTTTTCTATTAAGTATTAGCCAAGATATGCGGCAAAAGGGTTACTCCTTACGCACTGAGAAAACATACATTTTTTGGATTAAGAAAGCCAAATAGAAAAGGATGACAGAGTCTCAAAAAGAAAATCCACAATACGTGGGAGATCATACTCTTATTGCTGACAGAGGACAGTTTACTTTGAGCTAAATATACATAACGCCGCGCTCTGCGGCAAATTTGGAGCGCAGCGGAAAATTTGTCCGACAGCAGCGCCTTGTTATAAGCCATTAGTCTCCGCCTTCCGTAGTGCTTTTGGTAAAATAGCATCTATTTCTGCATCACTAAATGTTAGTTCTTCAAGCCTTTTTAGCGCTTTCGTAGCCTCTTTATAGGCTTTGGCAATAGTTCTAGGGGAGCCTCTATATATTTCCAGTAAGCTCTCCTGAAGATTGTCTCTGTGCTTTCTAATTTCGTCACTTTCTACGCAACCAGATCTTATATCTGTTAAAAGAGAGAGGTAAGATTCTCTCATATTCCATAAATCCACCGCTGCGTCTGCATGCTTCTGGGCTAAACCACCAAGATCATATTGCTTTACATAAGTGTTCAAAACTGTCAGAAAAAACGAAAGCACTGCCGAAAGAATACCTAATTCCTTAGATTCTCCAAATACGGCAGCAATAATTCCTGTTGTTGTGATTGCCGATAGGATTATCTGCCAGAGCTTTATACGATTTAGTCTTGTATTCAGTATGTCGGAGCATTTTTCGTGCGTTTTATGTGACCACGCAACACGACCAAAACATTCTCTTAGCTGCTCTTCTAATACATTAGGAGGGGAATTTTGTTCCATATATCTCTCGCCACTTCTGATTTGCTGAGTACGGCATTTCGTCTGCTTCGTACTGAAGCGCTTCTTTAGCAATATTGTAGCAACGGAGCGCCTTGTACTCGAATGCGCCTTTTCGCCACACATATTGAGAGCTACCAGGCGCAAGCCAATAATTTTTGTCTGGATCTTGATTCTTCAGGTATTCGAAGAAGTCCCGCGTCATCCAGTCGTAATAAACAAAGGATTTATCTTTGTACTCCCACTGTTTCAAGAAATTGTATGCAAGAGTATCGATAAGAAGGCCACCCATAGGAACATCCCACTTATCTTTCCATGCCCGCGCCATGCGGCACAGACGCTTGAGATTTTTGTTCCACAAATTATTCGCGCTTGTTATCTCTGAAATTTCCTCACGTGGCTTAGTTACTTTCCATGAGCCTCCGTTATTACTATCTGGATAGGTATAACTTGAGCCATCCTTATTGATGAAACCCGGAACGATTTCATAGCATATTCCATCTTGAAAATTTAGCTTTACAACTTGCCCATCACCACTTACATGGGTGGTTGAGTAAGTTTTGGCTATCGAGTTTTTCACTGCTTGAATAAGTGCTGACTGACCATTTCCATTGTAATTGTTATATTTTTCATACTCAGAGTATGGCAGCTCGACAATCATATCTATGTCACTAACATGAATATCAGTCCCTCTTCCATAAGAACCGACAAATAGACTGTACCTTGTATCAGAATCGAGACCGCGAAAATCAGAATTAACTCTTTTTGTAATCTGCTTTGCCCTATAGCGAACATTCGAGACAGTTGGATCGCTCATCCGTAGCGCTGTACAAAAATTTGAGAACTTGTCACTGATGCTCAAATAGAACTCCTTGCTTATAACGTCCGGCTCACGCGCCGGTTTGGAGCCGCGGAGCGGCGGAAAATCGGTCGCTGTGCAGCCGATTGTTATACGGCTAATGGACACTCTGCCCTTCAGTATTCTTGATTACCGACAGAGCGAGCTCGCCATTGTCCTTTTCGTTTGTTGCCCAGATTGCAATCTGCTGGTTCGCGATTTCGTAATAGAGTCTCACCAGCGGCTCTCGCGCACCTTCTAATTTGTAGCCCCGAATTCTTACTTGCCCGATAAAACTTTCAGGAGAAGCCATGGACTCGGAACTTCGGTGAAACTCCAAAGTAATTTGATCTTGAAAATCTTCGTCGGTGCTGAACGAGTATGAACCCATCGCGGGGTAGCTATCGCCGGCCCGGGCGAAGGGCGCAATCGAACCGTCGTAAATACGAATGCCGAAGGCTTCAGTCAGTACTCCATTCACTCCAATTGGTGCATTAGCATCAATTACAATTCGGTTCTCTGAAGAGCCCTTTTTCTTTAGCCCTGATAGTAGCTTCTTAAGCATGGTTCACCGTATAACGCCAGTGGTAACGGGCACCAACAGAGCGCAGCGCAGTTGGCGTCCCGTTGACCATTTGGTTAGGCATTTCGACCGGAATCAAAAACCTCAACCCCAACCACATACTGAGCATACTCGTGGTAGCCCTCGAGGAGCTCGTCCATTCCCTTTTTATCTAGAATATAAGTGCTCAGGTACGGTTCATCCTGGTAAGGGGTTATGGTAGTCACTTTGTACTTTGCTCCCGAGTAAAACTGCTCTTCCTGTTTGCTAATAGGCCTTTTCTCTGCAGCTTTACCGGGCAAGCCTCTAAATATCCTCCGCAGTTCAGCAATAACTTTTACGCCGAGTTGAGCCAAGCTCTCCGCATCACTGGCCTTGATCGATTCGCCATGAATGGCTCTATTGGCGAGGGAGAGTACATCACGGATACTGGAAACCAATGCAATTGGGATAACGCGTTTTTCAGCCAAATCGTTCATTAACCTAGAAAGTGGTACCCGATCAATATCGAAATCAGGCCTTTCAACTTTGAAATAAATGACCTTTATGATTTTCTCTAACTCGATTCGAAGCTTTGCCATACCGAGCTGAGGATCTGATTCGACGAGCTTCGGAATGTCTGATTGAATCTGGGCCGAAATGCTGGGCTTACCCGCCGCCGAGAAGTCCAAGCTTTCACTTACTTTCTTGATTTCTCTTGATCCTATCTCAGCTTCAAAATCTCCAAATTTTATCTTTCTTATTAGGTCACTTAGTGGAGCTAGAACAATTAAAACCAGCAGGAAAATGCTAGTTGAGTCCACTCGAAGAGCACCCCAACCGAAGGTATGGATTACCAATAGGAGAAGCGCCAGGGCGCTCACCAAAATGGGGAACATCTTACTAGTCTGCATCTAGCATCCTTGTGCCTAACGTTTGGTTAAGGGGCGGGCTTTAGCCCGTCCCGAGTGAGCGAAGCGAACGACTTGAACCATTTGTTAGGCTCGGGCTGCACCGACGAATTAACGTTTGGTGACTTTGCTAGTTAAACCTTCCTCTTGCATTTCAGGGAGATTTTGGATTGCTTCTGTTAGTAGATCTACAATTGCATATGCTTTTTTGTGGAATTCGGCTAGTTCGGTAACTGTGAAAGAAACAAAGCTTTTTCTATGCTTGCTCCCTTCGGGAATGCCGCCACAGAAATTTGTGCCAAAAATCTCTTCGTCATTGCTCCGTGACCAGCAGAAATGAGCGAATTTATTTCTGGTGGATCTAAGATGTGTTATCTGGTTATTTATTATTTGGATTTGTTTTATCTGCTCTTCGCTTACCAGCTTATACCCATACCGATATCTATGTATTTCGCAAGCTTCTCTGATGGCTTCTTGGCGCTTTGCTCCGGACATATGGTCAGTGTAGGTGCGCGCTAAAAAAGCTGGTGTAACCAATAGACGAGAAAGTAACTCTCCAAGTAGAAATTCAATATTCGACCACTCAACTGTGAGCTTTCCGATAGCTTGGAAATGCTCGTCGGTGAGCTCTGCATACTGAGATGAGTGGTTTAACGGCATTCTATCTCCTGGGCCTAACGTTTGGTTAAGGGGCGGGCTTTAGCCCGTCCCAGTGAGCGAAGCGAACGGTTTGAACCAGTTGTTAGGCATGACGCGGGTATATGTGATGAATGTACACATAGGAGATACCCCAAACAATTGGGCTGATGATGGGCGCACCTCCCGAAGAAAATACGAAATGGTATATACCCCAAAGAAAAACAAGCGGCATTAGTATTAATTGAGAGAATGCTGTGGAAAAAGCGATATCTTGCCACTTCGTTGGCCCGTCGTCCCAGTCATCACCACCAAGTCCACAAATAATCCTCTCGGGCAGAATTAACAAGGTTATAGCTATTAAAACTAGAGTTCTGAATGGGAACACCCATCCACGATTTTTGAGCTCTTGAACTGCAAAATCGTCGTCTATTTCTCTTGAATATAAGCGCCTTGTTATGAGGTCTAGCGCGGTGTATTCCATTACGGTGCCTAACAGTTTATTCGTAGGCGTGCTCGTTTACACACCTTCATTTAATTTTAAGTTCCGAGCCTAACCGACTGTCACTGTTACGAAAAGCGCCGATAATAAGACTCTTATCAGGATAAAAACGCGCAAGCACGCTTTCGCACCACGATCATCTTTACACTTTGCGCACGATCACTTCCGACAATTTCGTAACTCATTGATTATATAACCCATATTTTTGGCTTTGGTGTCAATTCGAGCATGTACGTCTTTACACTCGCGCCTAAACGCGCATTGAATTTACGAGAACAACAAATATACTGTTTTTATATACAGCATTTTAAGTAGGTATTGTTATGGGTAAAAGCCCTTTCCTTAATGATGTTCGTACGTTCATGCGCCTGCACGGTATGAGCCTCCGTACCGAGCATACTTACATTTACTGGATCAAGGACTTCATCCGCTTTCATCGTCTCAAACATCCCGCCACGCTGGGCGGCGATGATGTCATGGCCTATTTGGGTTACCTTGCTGCAAAGCGTAACGTCGCGATTAATACGCAGAAAATCGCACTGAATGCTCTGGCATTTTTATACAACCAGTTTTTGCAACAGCCATTAGGAGACCTGGATTTTACCTTTGCAACCAAGCCGAGACGCTTACCCGAAGTGCTCAGCACGTCAGAGGTTGCCGCTATTCTGCGCGAGCTTTCAGGGCGCGATAAGCTGATTTTTTCTCTTTTGTTTGGTTCTGGTCTTCGTATTACTGAATGCCTGCGCTTACGCGTGAAAGACTTTAATTTTTCCCATGGAACGTTGACGGTTCATGATGGCAAAGGTGCTAAAGACCGTGTCACCATTCTGAGCCCATTATTACGCCCAGCCATTGAAGCAGAGATTCATAACGTACTTCGATTACAGGAATCTGATAACCAACAGGGCATCGGCCCTTCTATTCCGGGGGTACTGGCCAAAAAGTATCCTTCTGCTTATCGGCAAGCTGCCTGGATGTTTTTGTTTCCATCGTCCGGTTTTTGTAATCACCCGATCACTGGCACTCTTTGCCGACACCATTTGCATGATTCTGTACCGCGAAAAGCACTTCGTCAGGCGGTTATTAAATCCGGACTTACCAACAAGCGTATAACCTGTCACACCTTCCGGCACAGTTTCGCTACTGAACTGCTCCGCTCTGGTCGTGACATTCGCACCGTGCAGGAGTTGCTGGGGCATTTTGATGTGAAAACAACCCAGATTTATACCCATGTTATTGGTCAACACTTTGCTGGCACATCCAGCCCGCTGGATGCCATTACATCACCCTGAATCCAGACACGCTGCCGCCCTTCCTTGTTCACGCCATGCAGGACTGGCCGGGTATTGCTCAGGTTAAGTGTTCTCAGGGAGTCTCTGCGTCCATTCCGGTGCTCAGACGAGCGGATAGGTTCAGCTTTCCCTGCTTTATTTGGAGCCTAACCCACTTTTGATTGAGGCTCAACTGACATAATACTGATCAATTTATGCCACACGGGCCACCCTTCCTCTGTTGCTTATGGGTAGCGGGTAACGTCCAGCGCAGCCTGGTCGTTACTCATCATCAGCCACTTCTCGCCGGTCATTTGGGGGAGTTTCTGGCCATGTTTACTCCACACAGGAATTCACTGGAATTACCGTACCGGACATTGTCGGTCAGCTCAACGGCTACAGCAGGTAGCGGCGTCAGACGGGTAATCCCCTCAATCTGGTCTATAGTGTAAGCAGTTTTTCACTCATCCCAGCCCGTTTGCAGCGCACAGCCTGCGTACCCGCCGGCTCGATGTACAAGGAGGTAGGCTCATGTCTGTTACCGATCATGCTCAACACATTACTCATCTGCAGGCTGAGCTGGCGCGGCTGGACGATGAAATCAACCGCATTGCCAATAAGCTGAATAATGCCGGGTTTATTAACCGGGTGCCGGCGGCGTTAATCGAAAAGGAACAGAAGAAAATGGCCGGGTTTCAGAAACTGCAGGCGCAGATTCAGCAAAAAATCTCACAGGCCAATTCTGACTAACCACGGCCTGATGCATTACGGGTTATTCCTCCCTTCCCTTTACCGTTATTCTGGCGGCTCAGTCTTCCGGCTTATCCAGCTGGTGCAGGGTTTTATCCACCAGCTGATGCACAAAGCCAAGGCTGCGGGTATCCAGCAGCGGCAGGTGCTCGTGCAGCCAGCCCTGCAGTTTGCTGTGCTCGTCGTAACCCAGCTGCTGTGCCAGCCGCGCAGTTTTGTCACGCAGGGCTTTGTACTGGTTGGTATCAACGCTGGCTGCCGTTACCGGCGCCGCCAGGCCACTGAGTTCGTAGGCGTACAGCATGACAGCCTGGGACAGGTTCAGGGACGGATAACTGACGGCCATTGGCACGGCAGTGAGTAAGTCGCACAGGGCAATTTCATGGCCATGCAGGCCGGAATCTTCGCGCCCGAACGCCAGCGCGATATCGGCGCCCTGCTGCAGCTTGTCCTGCAGGTTGCGGTGCAATTGCGCCGGGCTTAACAGCACTTCGCGCTGATGCCGGGGTTTTGCGCTGGTGCCCACCAGAATATCCACTGCGGCTTTTACGTCGGCCAGGGAATTGAAGGTGCGGATATTGTCGAGAATATCGCCGGAACCGTGGGCCAGAATGCGCGCCTGTTTGTGCCGATGCGCGTCGGAATTCACCACCCACAACTGGTCAAAGCCCATGGTTTTTACGGCGCGACAGGCCGCACCCACGTTTTCCGGCACCGCCGGTTCGGTCAGTACAAAATACAGCATTGAATTTCCTGCTTTGGTTCAGGCGCTTATCAGTGCCAGCGCCAGTTCCATACGTTCAGCGGTGGAATGCTCATCCAGACTCAGCGCCCCACCGGTACATTTTTCCAAGGCCGGAATGGTGATGCCGGCATAACGGGCATAACGGCCACTGCCGGTGCCGTAATGCAGTAAGTTGGCGGCAATCACCACATCCACATAATCGGCTTTGGGGTTACCGCTATCGCGCTGAATGCGCTCATGGAAGCGGGCCATCTGCACCAGTTCGCCGGTCATCTGCCAGCGTTGCAACATAATGGCGCCCACATAGGGGTGCAAAATTTGTTCAAATTGCAGACGCTCGGCCGGCTCAACATCCGCTTGCCGCAGCAGAAAATCGCGCAGCGGCAGCTTGCCAATGTCGTGCAGTAATCCCCCCAACGCCGCCAGTTCGGCATCCAGATGCGGCTGGCGCGAGGCCAGGGTATGGCACAGCGCACTGATCTGCAGCCCACTGGCGACAAAACCCCGCAGGCGTTCTTTATCCGCCCCGCTCTGCATGGTTTGCAGAATGGCCAGCTGCGTCACCATCGAGCGCACCAGATCAAAACCTAAGTGCATTACCGCCTGTTTCAGCGACGTAACCGGCACCCCACGCAGCAATGCGGCACTGTTGGCGACTTTCAGCAGGCGCGCGGCAATGGCGGCATCTTTGGCAATTTCATGCTCCAGCTTCTGCGCGGTGCAGCCATCGCTGATGGTCAGTTCGCGCACCCGCAGCGCTACTTCCGGCAACGACGGCAGAATCAGACGGTTGCCGTTGATGTCACGCTCCAACAAACGCAGTAATTGCAGTGCACGTTCCTGCATGAATCCATTCCTCTGTTAACCGGCGCATTGTAAACGAGTGCCGCGCACATTGCCTGATGCTCAATATGCAGAAACGATCAGTACTATCAATTTTTACAATGGGATAAGGAAAAATAATAGGCGTACATTATTTTCCGTTGGCACTGCAGTTCCCTCGCTGCGCCTGAGTGCCTTAACCTCAGAATGTTAATCAGGACGGGAATGACCATGAAAAAATCCCCTAAAGCCCTCGCCGTTGCCATTTTGGCCGCCTCGCTGCTGGCACCGGCGGTGCAGGCCGAACAAACCCAGAACCGTGACTGGTGGCCGGAACAGCTGAACTTACAGCCGTTGCGCCAGCACAGTGCGGAATCCAACCCTTACGGCGAAAACTTTGATTACGCCGCCGCCTTTAACCAGCTGGATATGGCGGCTCTGAAAGCCGACATTAAGAACGTTTTAACCACCTCACAGCCCTGGTGGCCGGCTGACTATGGCCACTATGGCCCCTTCTTTATCCGTATGGCCTGGCACAGCGCCGGGGTGTACCGCATTTTTGATGGCCGTGGCGGTGCTGCCGGTGGCCAGCAACGCTTTGAGCCGCTGAACAGCTGGCCGGATAACGTCAGCCTGGATAAAGCCCGCCGCTTACTCTGGCCAATTAAACAGAAGTACGGCAGCAGCATTTCCTGGGGTGACCTGATGGCGCTGGCCGGTAACGTGGCACTGGAAGACATGGGCTTTAAAACCTACGGTTTTGCTGGTGGTCGTGAAGACGACTGGGAAGCCGAAATGGTGAACTGGGGCTCGGAAAAACAGTGGCTGGACAGCAAGCGTTACAACAAAACCGGCGAACTGGCCAAGCCGATGGCGGCGACCCAGATGGGCCTGATTTATGTAAACCCGGAAGGCCCGAACGGCAAGCCCGACCCGCTGGCTTCCGCGCAGGAAATCCGTGACACCTTCGGCCGCATGGCGATGAACGATGAAGAAACCGTAGCGCTGATTGCCGGTGGTCACACCTTCGGTAAAGCCCACGGTGCCCACGATCCGAAAAAATGCGTGGCTGCTGACCCGGCCAGCGCCCCCATTGAACAGCAAGGGTTAGGCTGGAAAAACAGCTGCGGTAAAGGCCACTCGGAAGACACCGTTACCAGCGGTCTGGAAGGCGCCTGGTCGTCGAACCCGACCAAGTGGACCATGGAATACTTAACCTGGCTGTACGCCTTTGACTGGGTACAAACCAAGAGCCCGGCAGGTGCTATTCAGTGGATTCCGGCCAATGGTGAAGCCGCTAGTCTGGTGCCCGATGCGCACGTTAAGGGCAAACGTCATGCACCGATTATGTTCACCAGCGATATCGCCCTGAAAGAAGACCCGGTGTACCGCGAAATCACCACCCGCTTCCTGAACAATCCGGCGGAATTTGAACAGGCTTTCGCCAAAGCCTGGTTCAAACTGACCCACCGCGATATGGGCCCGAAAGCCCGTTACATTGGCAACGATGTACCGGCGGACGATCTGATCTGGCAAGACCCGATTCCGGCGCTCGACCACCCGGTTATTAACGATCAGGAGATCGCCAAACTGAAGGCTGAGATTCTGAAAACCGGCCTGAAAGTACCGGAACTGGTACGCACTGCCTGGGCTTCGGCCTCTACGTTCCGCGCTACCGATATGCGTGGTGGTGCCAACGGTGCCCGTATCCGTCTGGAGCCGCAAATCAGCTGGGAAGCCAACAACCCGAAAGAGCTGAAAAAGGTACTGGCGCGCCTGGAAAAAGTGCAGCAAGACTTCAACAAGTCACTGAAAGGTGGCAAAAAAGTCTCGCTGGCGGATGTGATTGTACTGGCCGGTGGCGCTGCCATCGAAAAAGCGGCTAAAGACACTGGCGTTGAGGTAACCGTGCCCTTTACTCCGGGTCGTATGGATGCTGCGGCCGCGCAAACCGATGCCGCATCCTTCGCGGTACTGGAGCCGAAAGCCGATGGTTTCCGTAACTACTTCAGCAACGACAGTATGTTCGCCCCGGCCGAAGCGCTGGTGGAAAAAGCCCGTTTGCTGGATCTGAGCGTACCGGAAATGACCGTCTTGGTCGGTGGTCTGCGCGTACTGGATGCCAACAGCAATGGCGTGAAACACGGTGTGTTTACCAGCAAGCCCGGTACCTTAAGCAACGACTTCTTCGTTAACCTGCTGGATATGTCGACCGCCTGGTCGAAAGCCAAAACAGAAGGTTTGTACGAAGGCCGTGACCGCGCCAGCAACACGCTGAAGTGGACCGCTACCCCAGCTGACCTGATGTTCGGTTCACACTCTGAACTGCGTGCAGTGGCTGAGGTGTACGCCGCCAACGATGGCCGTGACAAATTCGTGAACGATTTTGTTAAGGCCTGGAACAAGGTGATGACGGCTGACCGTTTCGATATCTGATCGGTAACGGTGCATTATCTGCAATGAAAAACGCCGGGATTTTCCCGGCGTTTTTTATTGTTTAATTGTTGGCAGACGTTGGTAAAAAGCCTGCTTCAGCTGCTGAGTTTCAGCCCGATAATACCCGCAATAATGAAGCCCAGGCTTAACAGCCGCGCCGTGCTGGCCGGCTCCTGAAATAAATACATTCCCAGAATGGCGGTACCCACCGCACCGATGCCCACCCACACGGCGTAAGCGGTGCCCACCGGCAATGTTTTCATCGCCAGACCCAGTAATACCACGCTCAGCACCATGGCCGTCACCGTGGCCACGCTCGGCCAGAAACGGGTAAAACCTTCGGTGTATTTCAGGCCAATGGCCCAGCTTATTTCAAACACACTGGCTAACAGCAGAATGCCCCAGTTCATTGTCGTGCTCCTGTCCGGGTCGTCCCGCTGTATAAAAAAATCCCGGGTCGTCCCGGGATTTCTGGTCACCTGGTGGCCAGGCTGGCCATTATAGAAAAAACAGCCTGGCCGTACAGGGTTCTTACGCCAGCGCGTTGGTCAGGCCAGCGCTTTGCTAAGAGCCGCCTGGAACAGTTCGCTGGTCACGCTCACATCCGGAGCAAACCGGGCAATAACCTCGCCGTTTTTACCCACCAGGAATTTTTCAAAATTCCACATAATGTCGCTGTCATTGGCCGGCAATAAATCTTTGGCGCCCAGCTTTTCTTTCAGCTGGCCGCCCGGGTTGGCCGTGGCGAGCGGCTGAGCAGCAATCAGCTGCTGATACAGCGGGTGACGACCGGCACCGTTCACTTCCAGTTTGCTGAACAGAGGGAAGGTAACGTCGTACGTCAGGCTGCAGAACTGCTGAATTTCGTCTTCGCTGCCGGGCTCCTGGCCCAGAAACTGGTTGCAGGGAAAGCCCAGAATTTCCAGACCGTTAGCGGCCTGCGCTTTGTACAGTGCTTCCAGTTCGGCGTATTGCGGGGTTAAACCGCATTTGGATGCCACGTTCACAATCAGCAGCACCTTGCCCTGATAAGCGCCCAGCGTGGTGGTATCCCCTTTAATGGTTTTGATCTGCGTGTTGTACAGGCTCATGGTGCCTCCGGTGTTCAGATGAATTACTGAATGGTTTGTTTGACCGTGCCCAGGCGGTTACGGCCCAGTGGTACTTCCAGCATATTACTGCCTTGGCGCAGCGGCTGGTTGATCATTTCGTCGTAGGCACTCTGGTGGCGTAACAGCAGTTTGCCGACCGGCAAATATTCAAATAACGTCTGCATTTCCAGCGTGCTGTGGGCGCGCAGCATTTTGCCTTTGCTGTCAGTCACCATGTGCTCTGTACCGTCCAGCTCAATGCTGACCTGGTACAGCATCAGATCCAATGAGTGCACAATCACTTTGGGAATGTGCGCCAGTTTGCGTACTTCAGCCATGCTAATGCTCATCACAACACCCTCTTGTACAAGATTTGTATCGATTCTTGCACAACCCAGGCAAAAGGCCAAACGTCAGTCGCCCTGACGGGTACGCTTAATAAACCGGGCGCGGCAGTTTTCATCCACCAGAGTAAAAATGCTGTAGCGTTTGTCGCCGGTCTGCACATAGGCAGCGACTTCTTTATGACGGCTGGGATGATGCACTTTCAGCACCCGGCCGGGGTGAAAGACCTCGGCTTTCTGGAAATAACTGCGGGCTTTTTCCTCACCGGCAGCAATGGCGTCGCGGTCACGGCACTCGGCTGTAGCCGGCAGTGACAACACGAGCAACAAGACAGGAAAGAGATAACGACACATGGTGGGTAACAACCCACCGGCAACCGCCGGTGAGTTGTAACAGCATGGCTTATTCGTCTGAACCCAGCACGCCGAAAATCTGCAGCAGGCTGAGGAACAGGTTGTAGATAGAGACGAACAGCGTCACGGTGGCGGAAATGTAGTTGGTTTCACCGCCGTGAATAATGGCGCTGGTCTGATAAGCAATCAGGCCGGTCATCAGCATAATGAACATGGCTGATACTGCCAGCGACAGGGCCGGGATCTGGAAGAACAGGTTACCGATCGACAGTACAAAGGCAATCAGGATACCGGCGGTCAGGGTTTTACCCATACCACTCAGTTCTTTACCGGTGGTTAATACCCAGGCGGACATGGCAACAAAGATCAGACCGGTAGTGCCCATGGCCATAGCGATCATCTGGTCACCACCCGGCAGCTTGGCGTACATGCTGACGATCGGGCCCAGGGTTAAGCCCATAAAGCCGGTCAGCGCGAACACCGACACCAGGCCCATGGCGCTGTGTTTGGTTTTTTCCACCAGGAACAACAGGCCAAAGTAACCCACCAGCGTGATGATAATGCCAGGATGCGGCCAGTTAAAGGCCATCGACATGGCCGCCACCGCACCGCTGAACAGCAGGGTCAGGGACAGCAGCATATAGGTATTGCGCAGCACTTTGCTGGCATCGGCGCTGACGCCGGTGCTTTGATAGCCAGCCGGCTGATAAGCATCAGCACGCTCAGCCGGTACCGGCTGGCGGGATTCAGCGTTTGAATTCAGATAGTCGGGACGGTTCATGGGATTCCTCCGGGTTGATTTCCTGTTATCCGACAGGGTGTTACAGCTTCAGACGCCACCATACGGTAAAAAAATCCCAGTGCCAATCAGGCCTGCCAGCACGATAGCGGTTAGCGGTGCGGTTTTTACAGATTCTGACAAAATCCCACGTTAACCGGCTGCATCGGCTATTCGCGCTCGTCACTGCATTCGTTGGCAGACGGGTTGATACGGCAGCGAACACGCTTCATCAGACGCAGCATACGGGCATCGTAAACGCCCTGCTCGCGCAGCTGAATCCGCAGTTCGCGCAGCTGGCTGTCCAGGGCCTGTTGCTGGGCCGCACTCACCGGAAACCAGGTTCCGGCCTGAATATTGGCACGCTCGGTTTCTACCCGTTTGACATAGCTGTCAAATTTGAACAGAAAATCTTCCCTCAGCATCTGCGCCAGGCCGATGGGAAAGCGCCCGGTACGGCCAATCAGTTGAATGGTCGATTGCGATAACCGCGCATTCACAATACCGGAACCGGCCTTTACCTTACCGGTACCGGCCACATGAAAACCGATTAACGGTGCCAGCATGGCATCGGTGCGGCCACTGACAAAATCATCCACCACTGCCAGCAATTCGCCCCGTTGCACCGCCGCACCGGTTTGCGCGGCCAGCGCCAGTAAGGACTGGTCGTAACGGGGCACTCCCAGGGTTTTGCCGGCCAGCTGGTTCACACTCAGCAGCTGGTCGCTGTGGCTGTACAGATAGCTTTCCCCCAGCGCCGCTGCCCCTAGTACCACATAGTCGTCATCAGCCAGGTGTTCGGCGCTGCGCGGGCTGGCCAGTACCTGCACCAACAGTTGCAGATGGGTGCTGTCGGGGATGGCGCCCAGCGCTTCCAGCGTACCGCTGAAACGGTTGAATTCCAGCGCCCGGATGCCGCTGATCAGGCCGGCATCACAACGGCCGGCGCGCAGATCATCAATTAAGGCCTGCTCGTCCTGATAAGCTTTTAAGGTGAGTTCCAGGCCGTAATGCAGCGAGCGGAAGCGCTGGTCATCTACCGTGGTGTATACCGGCCCGCTGCGGCCGAGCATATCCCACACGCAGAACAGACGATGAATTTTGCCGTCCGCATCAATAATATCGGCATGCAGCGAACGTAACGCTTCAATGCGCTTTTGTAATGGTAAGGTCTGGCTCATCACCGTGGCTTCAAGCCTGGCCAGGCGGCGGTCTTCGGCGGGAGCAGCATGGACGGCAGACGTCAGCAGCACGGTCGCCAGCATGGCAACCCATAGGCATTGGTTCATGAGGGTATCCTGTCGCGATGTGGCGTTATTCTTTTTATTGTTTTAAACGGGCCATACAGTTGCCAGCCCGCGCCGCATTATCGCAAAAGGGGTATAGCCGAACAGGTTATTTCTGGCCGGCTTATACCACTAAATGGGTCAGTTGCAGTGTGGTACTACCAGCCAGCCTGATCAGGCTTCGCCGGCCAGTTCCACACTGCGCCACACCCCCTGCCCTTGCCCCAGCTGCTTTGCCAACGCCGGCAGCAGTTCATCCAGGGTGGTTTTTAAGGTCCAGGGCGGGTTAATCACGATCATACCGGCCGAGGTCATGCCACGGCCGTCAGTATCTGCCATTAAGCCCAATTCAAATAGCTGAATCCGCGGAATGCCGCTGTTGCGCAGCGCCTGTTCCAGTTTGTCGATACGGGTGCGTTCCACCACCGGATACCAGAGCGCGTAAATACCGGTGGCAAAGCGTTTGTGCGCTTTCACCAGCGTGCTGACCACGGTGTCGTAATCGGACTTTATTTCATACGGCGGATCAATTAGTACCAGTCCGCGCCGTTCGGCCGGTGGCAGGCTGGCAATCAGGCCCTGGAAACCATCACTTTGTTGCACACGGATACGGCGGTCACGCTGCATCAGTTCGCTTAACAGGGCATAGTCGGATGGGTGCAATTCGTACAGCTGAGCACGGTCCTGCGGGCGCAATAAGGCCTGCGCAATGGCCGGTGAACCGGGGTACAGATTGCTCTGCCCGTCACGCTCACTCAGCTGCGCCACTACGTTCAGATAGGGCTGCAAGGCCGGCCAGTCACAACCCTGTAAACGACCGATGCCATCACGGTATTCGGCGGTTTTTTCCGCGGCGGCGGAATCCAGCGCATACAAACCGGCACCGGCGTGGGTGTCGATGTACACCAGGGGTTTATCTTTCTGCTGCAGATAACGCAGAATTTCTACCTGCACCAGATGCTTCAGAACATCGGCGTAATTACCGGCATGAAACGCGTGGCGATAACTGAGCATCGGTCACTCCCAATAACAGCTGCAATAAAAAACGCACCGCCGAAGCGATGCGTTCCGTTTTACCGTTTAATCGTACGGTTTAACCGGCTGAATCAGGGACGGTCGTCCACTTCTTCCACTTCCGGCGGCATCAGATCTTCGCGGCTGATCTTCATCCAGATCAGGATATTGGTGGCAACAAACACGGAAGAATAGGTACCAACCACCACACCAATCATCAACGCCACGGCGAAGTAATAGATCAGGTCGCCGCCCACCACCAGCAACGCCAGCAACACCAGTGCGGTGGTAATAGACGTCATCAAGGTACGACCAAGGGTCTGGTTCAGTGACTCGTTTATCACGTCAATTTCGCTGCCCCGACGCACAATACGGAAATTTTCCCGGATGCGGTCGGCCACCACAATGGTGTCGTTCAGTGAGTAACCAATAACCGCCAGCAATGCCGCCAGTACGGTGAGGTTAAAGTCCCACTGGAACAGCGCAAACATACCCAGAATGATGATAACGTCGTGAAACAACGCCAGCACCGCGGCTACCGAGAACTTGTACTGGAAACGGGCGGCGACGTAGATCATCACCACCGCCATCGCCAGCAACAAGGCCAGGCCGCCCTGGTCGCGCAGTTCTTCACCGACGCTGGAACCAACAAACTCACTGCGTTTCAGCACAATGGGATTATCCGCCGACTGCTGCTGCAACAGCGCCAGAATTTCGGCGCCCAGATCATCGCGGAAGGCTTCCGACATACGCACCAGCACATCGGTTTCCGAACCGAAGTTCTGTACCGCCACATCGCGGTAACCGGCGTCGACCAGAACGGCTTCAATGGTTTTAACCGGTACCGGCTGCTGGTATTCCACTTCCAGCAAGGTGCCGCCGGTAAAATCGAGGCCATAATCCAGGCCCCGCATGGCCAGTGCAATGATGGAGACCAGAATCAGGGTTACCGACAACACTGTGGCGGCATGGCGCAGCTTCAGGAAATCAATCTGCTTGTTCATACACGACCTCCGATCGATAACGACTCTACACGACGGTTGCCGTAAATCAGGTTAATCATAGCGCGGGTCAGAGTAATGGCCGTAAACATGGAGGCGATGATGCCGAACGACAGAGTCACGGCGAAGCCTTTCACCGGGCCGGTACCGACGCCAAACAGAATCAGCGCCACAATTAAGGTGGTGATGTTGGCATCCAGAATGGTCACAAACGCCCGGTCGTAGCCTTCATGAATGGCCTGCTGCGGTGAGCGGCCGGCGCGTAATTCTTCGCGGATGCGCGAGAAAATCAGCACGTTGGCGTCCACCGCCATACCTACGGTTAATACGATACCGGCAATACCCGGCAGGGTCAGCGTGGCACCGATCATCGACATCATGGCAATCAGAAATACGATGTTGGCCAGCAGGGCGACGTTAGCCACCAGACCAAAGGTACGGTAGTACACCGCCATCAGCACCAGCACCAGCGCCAGCCCCAGCACCACGGAATTCACGCCCATTTCGATGTTTTCTTTACCCAGGCTCGGGCCAATGGTGCGTTCTTCCACAAAGTACATGGGTGCCGCCAGCGCACCGGCGCGCAGCAGCAGCGCCAGTTCCGAGGCTTCACCGGATTGCAGGCCGGTAATACGGAAGCTGTTACCCAGCGTGGTCTGAATGGTGGCCAGAGAGATAATGGATTTATCCACCACCTGAATGGTTTTCGGTACTTCCACACCGTCGACCACTTCATAGGTGGTTTGCGGGCGGCGTTCGACGAACAGCACCGCCATACGACGCTGCACGGCTTTGCGGGTGACCTGAGTCATCATGGCGCCGCCACGGGCATCGAGGGAAATATTCACCTGCGGAAAACCGTTTTCATCAAAGCCGGGCTGGGCGTTGGTAACGCTGTCGCCGGTGGTGATAAGGGTTTTTTCCAGACGCGCAGAACGGAAAGGTTCATTGCGGAAATTGTACTCGTCGGTGGCCAGACGGCTGGCACCGGCTTCGGCTTCCAGACGGAATTCCAGGTTAGCGGCCTTGCCCAGAATCTTCTTGGCTTCGGCGGTGTCCTGCACGCCCGGTAATTCCACCACAATGCGGTTGCGGCCCTGACGCTGTACCAGCGGTTCGGCCACGCCCAGTTCGTTCACCCGGTTGCGGATGGTGGTGAGGTTCTGCTTAACCGCGTAATCCTCAAATTCACGGACCTTGGCTTCGGTAATGCTTAACAGCAGATCACTGCTGTCATTGCCATCGACCTCAGTCTGGGTAAATTCCGGGTAATTACGGCTGAAGAAAGCGCGTGCAGTGGTGCGGGTATCAGCATCGACAAAGCTGACGCGCACGGTGCTGCCATCAATCTGAATACGGCGGTAGCGCAGTTGCTCTTCGCGCAGGCGGTTACGCAATTCTTCGCGGTAATTGGTTACCCGGCTTTTCAGGTAATCGTCCATATCCACTTCCATCAGGAAGTGCACACCACCGCTGAGATCCAGACCCATGGTCATGGGGCCGGCACCCAGGTTAAGCAGCCAGTCGGGGGTGGTCGGTGCCAGGTTCAGCGCCACCACATAGCTGTCGCCCAGTATTCGTTGCAGGGCATCTTTGGCCGGCAGTTGCTGGTCGTTGCTGGTCAGACGCATCAGCACGGTGCTGCCGCGCACTTCTTCACCGAAGTATTCAATGCCGCGTTGTTCGAGGGTCTGACGCACTTTAACCAGTACGTCTTCGCTCATGTCAGTGCCGGCACGGGACGGCATAATCTGAATGGCGGGATCCGGCGGATACAGGTTGGGTGCGGCATAAATACAGCCCAGCACCAGCACCAGTACCACCAGCAGGTTTTTCCACAGGGGGTATTTGTTGAGCATAAAACTGCCCTTATTCCTTATTCTGAAAACAACGACGGTCTCCGCAGAGACCGTCAGGGTTGCCCGCTTATGCTCAGGCTTTTACATCTTTAATAGTGCCTTTCGGCAGGGCCGCGGTAACGGCGATTTTCTGCACCGGCAGTTGCACACCATCGGCCACTTCGATCACGATGAAATCGTCAGTCACTTTGGTGATCTTGCCCAGCATGCCACCCGCAGTCACCACTTCATCACCCTTGGCCAGACCAGAGATCAGATTTTTGTGTTCTTTCTGACGCTTGCTCTGCGGACGCCACAGCAGGAAGTAGAAAATCAGCAGGAAGCCGCCCAGAAACACCAGCTGACCGGTTACGCCCATCGGTTCCGGGGCTGCGCCACCTTCAGCAAAGGCAACACCCGATGCGGTTAAAGCCAGTGCGGCCAGAATTGCTTTCATTCAGTATCTCCTGATTTTTTTAAAATATTTAACGTTTTATCACGCCTGTGGTTCGCTGTGGGCACCGCTTGCAACGGCGTCCAGCGGCGGTGTCTGCATGCCCCGTTTGGCATAGAACTCATCCACGAAGGCAGCAAATGTACCTTCTTCCAGAGAGCGGCGCAAACCGGCCATCAGGGTCTGGTAATAATGCAGGTTATGGATACTGTTTAAAGTACCACCGAGCATTTCTTTACATTTATCTAAGTGATGCAGATAGGCACGGCTGAAGTTGCGACAGGTGTAACAGCCGCATTCCGGGTCAATCGGACCGGTGTGCGAACGGTTCGCTGCGTTGCGTAATTTCAACACCCCGGTCGAGGTAAATAAATGGCCATTGCGGGCATTACGGGTGGGCATGACGCAATCGAACATATCAATGCCACGACGCACACCTTCGACCAGATCTTCCGGCTTGCCCACGCCCATCAGATAACGGGGTTTGTCTTTCGGCATTTTCGGTGCCACGTAACGCAGCACGCGCATCATGTCGTCTTTCGGCTCGCCCACGCTTAAACCACCAATGGCGTAACCATCAAAACCGATGTCGGTCAGGCCGGCCAGCGACTCATCGCGCAGGTCTTCGTACATACCGCCCTGAATAATACCGAACAGCGCCGACGGATTATCACCGTGAGCGTCTTTGGAGCGTTTGGCCCAGCGCAATGACAGGCGCATGGAATCAGCGGCTTCTTTTTCGGTGGCCGGATACGGTGTGCATTCGTCAAAAATCATCACGATGTCAGAGCCCAGATCACGCTGCACCTGCATGGAGCTTTCCGGTGTCATAAAGACTTTTTCACCGTTTACCGGCGAGCGGAAGGCTACGCCCTCTTCGGTAATTTTGCGCATGGCGCCCAGGCTGAACACCTGAAAGCCGCCGGAATCGGTAAGGATGGGTTTATCCCAGCCGATAAAATCGTGCAGGTCACCGTGCAGTTTCACCACCTCGGTGCCCGGGCGCAGCATTAAATGGAAGGTATTGCCGAGAATAATTTCCGCACCCAGTTCTTTAATATGTTCCGGGCTCAGACCTTTCACCGAACCATAAGTACCAACCGGCATAAAGGCCGGAGTCTGAATGGTTCCGCGCGGAAAGGTAATGCTGCCGCGGCGGGCATGGCTGCTGCCATCGGTAATTTCACTGTGCAGATCAAACTGCATAAAACATTCGCGTGTCATCAAAGTATTCCGGCTTATTCAACCCGCTGCGGGCGGGATAAAAACATGGCATCGCCATAACTGTAAAAACGGTAACGCTGCGCCACGGCTTCGGCATAGGCGCCCAGCGTATGTTCACGACCGGCAAAGGCCGACACCAGCATAATCAGGGTCGATTCCGGCAGGTGGAAGTTGGTCACCATGGCATCGACGCTGCGGAAACGGTAACCGGGGTAAATAAAGATCCGGCTTTCACCATAAAACGGCGCAATGTCACCACTGGCACTGGCACTTTCCAGGCTGCGCACAGAGGTGGTACCCACCGCCACCACGCGCTTGCCGGCGGCCCGGGTGGCTTTCACCGCATCCACCACCTCCGGCCCCACTTCAATATATTCCGCGTGCATTTCATGCTCGTGGATATTGTCGACCTTCACCGGCTGAAAGGTACCGGCGCCAACGTGCAGGGTAACAAAGGCAAAATTTACCCCTTTCGCCTGCAGGGCATCCAGCAGCGGCTGATCAAAGTGCAAACCGGCCGTCGGTGCCGCCACCGCACCGGGTTTTTCCGCATACACGGTCTGGTAACGCTCGCGGTCTTCGGCGGCGTCTTCCCGTTCCATATAAGGCGGTAACGGCATGTGGCCGGCCTGCTCCAGAATGTCCAGCAGTGGTCGTTCATCCAGAAACTGCAGGCGGAATAACGCGCCTTCACGGCCCAGCACCTCCACCTCGGCACCGCCCAGCACAATGCGGCTGCCGGGTTTGGGGGAACGGGACGAACGCAGATGCGCCAGCGCCTCATGCTCACCGGTGATGCGTTCAATTAAGGCTTCCAGTTTGCCGCCACTGGCTTTTTCACCAAATAAGCGCGCCGGAATTACCCGGGTATTGTTAAACACCAGCAGGTCACCCGGTTCCAGCATGCCAAGCAGATCTTTAAAGCCTCGATGCTCCAGCGCACCGGTCTCGCCGTCCAGCGTCAGCAGGCGCGAAGCGCTGCGCTCCGGCATCGGATAGCGGGCGATCAATTCATCGGGTAATACAAAGCTGAAATCGCTGGTTTTCATATCGGTTCGCTGGCACAACGGCAGGCTTGCTCAAAGGCCGGCAAGATTACCGGATAGCGGCGGGTAAGTTAAGGAAATCATTAGAAAAACCCATTGACAGGCTAAAAAGACAGAGTATTATGCGCGCCATCTGACGGCTACAACGCCAACCCCTTGGCGGTTATGCGCCAGTGTGGCGAAATTGGTAGACGCAGGGGATTCAAAATCCCCCGCCTTTGCGGGCGTGCCGGTTCGAGTCCGGCCACTGGTACCAGCAAATCAGTAGAGTCAGATAATGAGTAGTGGTAGTATGCCGCGCCTCAATGCCCAGGTGGTGAAATTGGTAGACACGCTGTGTTCAGGTCGCAGTGAGCTTACGCTCGTGAGAGTTCGAGTCTCTCCCTGGGCACCACTCCCAGGCTTTTAATAAGCCGGAGCGGTGCAAGAAAAAAGCAAGACCACGCCGTGGTGGTGAAATTGGTAGACACGCTGTGTTCAGGTCGCAGTGGGCTTACGCCCGTGAGAGTTCGAGTCTCTCCCTCGGCACCACTTTAAAACTGCTGTTTTAAAGTGATTACAATCTGCAAGGTTAACAGCCTTACCCCCTGCCCAGGTGGTGAAATTGGTAGACACGCTGTGTTCAGGTCGCAGTGAGCTTACGCTCGTGAGAGTTCGAGTCTCTCCCTGGGCACCATTCCAACGCTCTGTTGTAATGGTTTTTATCCCCTATAGTTTTATCAGTACGCTGTCGCTACGACTAATTCAGCATCGTAAGCTGGTTTATTTGGCCTATTCTGTCTGCAGACTGCACGACGGAAACCGGTTATGTCACATCATGGAAAACGTATTCTGCTGGCCGCGGCCGGCAGTTCTGCTACAACACTGGCATTGCTACTGCTGCTGCCTGCCACGCTGCCTGGCTATCCGGTCCTTATCGCCGGCGCCGGCGTAAGCCTGACCCTGCTGCTGAGCTATCGGCTGGTGATCCGCCCGCTGATCCTGTTCAGCCACCAGATTACCCATGCCCTTACTCACAGCGAGCATGACAACAACCGTTATCCCCTGCCCGATTATCTGCAGCAGGAAATGCACCAGCTGCAGCAACAACTGACCGGCTACGCCCAACTGAAAGCCAAATTGTCGGTACACAGCAGCCGCATCGCCATTGCGGCGGCAGAAATGTCGTTTACCGCCGACCAGATGAAACGGAAAATTCACGAAGAAGTGAATGACAGCCACAGCCTGATTGAATCGGCCGGCCATATTCAGGCCAGTGTTGACCAGATGGTGCAGCAAACCCAGGCGGCGGAAACGGCTGCCAACGATGCCATGCACATCAATACATTGGGCAAACAGGCCATTGATGAAACCTTGCCGAAAATGGAAGGGACGCGCAGTGAAGTGGAAAACAACGCCACTCTGATTGCCGAGCTGGAAGCCAAGTCAGAACAGATCAAAGCCATTACCGGGGTGATCAGCGCCATCGCCGAACAAACCAATCTGCTAGCCCTGAACGCGGCGATTGAAGCCGCCCGGGCGGGCGAGCAGGGCCGTGGTTTTGCGGTGGTCGCCGATGAAGTGCGGGCGCTGGCGGCCAAGACGTCGGATGCCACGCAGCAAATCGGCCAGACCGTGGCCGAAATTAACGAACAGATTAAACAGGCGGTGAATAACAGCCGTCAGTTGCGGCATACCATTACCGAAGGTGTACAGATGACGCAGAGCATCAGTGAACACCTGCACGGCATTTACCGGCATTCGCAGGCTATAGAACACAGCATCAGCGATATCGCCACCAGCGTCAGCGACAACAGCGACAACATCCGCACCATTTCCGCCATTGTTGAGCAAACCGGCAGCCGGCTGGAACATACCGAACAGGAAATCAGCGCCATGTCGGAACGCTCGCTGGCACTGTCAGAAACGGCTGAAGAAATTTATCAGGCCTTTGGCGACACCGATCTGGGTGGCATGCACGAACAAGCCCGACAGGAAGCGCTGCAAGCAGCGACTGCCATTGCTACCTTGCTGGAGCAGGCCATTCGCACCGGCACCCTGACGGAAGCCCAGGTGTTCGATACCGCCTACCAACCCATTGCCGGAACCAACCCGCAGAAATACCACACGGCCTACGACCGCCTGGCCGATGACAACTTCCCGGCGGTGCAGGAAGCCATTTTGCAGCGCCACCCGAGCATCGCCTACGCCGGTGCCGTGGACGTAAACGGCTATTTCCCTACCCACAATAAAAAATTCAGCGAACCCTTAACCGGTGATTACGAATACGATCTGCTGCATAACCGCAGCAAACGTATTTTTAATGACCGCACCGGCTCCCGCTGTGGCAACCATACGCAGCCATTCTTGCTGCAAACCTACAAACGCGACACCGGTGAAGTCATGCACGATTTATCGGTGCCGATTTATGTGAATGGTAAGCACTGGGGCGGTTTCCGTATTGGTTACCGCAGTGAGTAATCAGCTGTCTTTATAGCGCACAACCTGATTGCGGCCGTTCGCCTTGGCGTAGTACAGCGCTTCATCGGCATAACGCACCCAGTTTTCGTGACTCTCCTGGTAACCGGGCACCGCACCGTGAATACCAATACTGACTGAAACCCGCAGGCCGGCCGATATACGGTCAAAATTCAGCCGGCTGATGGTGTTGCGGATGCATTCCGCCACATGCTCAGCGCCATCGGCACTGGTACCCGGCAACACCATAATAAATTCTTCACCACCATAACGGGCCAGCAAATCGGTACTGCGGTGTACGGTCTGACGAACAGCCTGCGCCACCACCCGCAGAATTTCATCACCAGCCTGATGGCCATGCACATCGTTCACCTTTTTGAAGTGATCAACGTCGATCATCAGGACACAGATCGACTCGCGGGTGCGGATGGCGCGGGCCATTTCGCGCTGCATAATCTGGTCAAAAAAGCGCCGGTTACGCAGATTGGTGAGCGGATCGGTAATGCTCATCAGCTCCAGCTTACGATTGGCATTTTCAAGTTCCAGCGTGCGCTCTTTAACCCGCTGCTCCAGCGTTTCAGTGGCCTGCTTCTGGATCGCCAGCGCCAACTCCTGAGCCTCACGCGCCTCTCGTTCATGCTGCAGGGCTTTTTCCTGGGCCAGACGCGCATTACGCTCCTGCTGCAGCGCCGCTTCCTGAGATTTGCGCGCCACTTTTTCATGTTCAAGAGCAATCAACTGAGCCGTATAGCGTTTGCGCTTTTCATTATTCAGACGATCGGCCAGCGCAAAAGACAGCAAGATAACTTCGACCACCGAACCCACCTGCACAATGTTTTCGGTAAAAAAGTTGCGGGGCAAAAGATCGAACTTATTCATTGCCAGAATGACACCGCCCAACAGCAATACCGACCAGGCAATGGTGTAATAACGCGCTGACGAATACCCCTGACCCCAACGGATAATACCGCTGATAATGGCCAGACTGATGCCCAGCACCGCCGCACCAATCAATAATCGGATCATGCTGCTGTAAGGAAATAAATTACTGAATAAAATAATAAAAAAGGCCAGTAAAGCCAGACCATTAAACAGCCGGTTAAGCAGCGGAATTTCTTTCAGCTGCAGAAAATTGCGGGTAAAGACCAGCACAAACAACACCACCCCACCCAGAAAAATCAGAATGCTGTGGTCATTCCACCAGGTCGCTTCGGGCCACAAAAACTGGAAATTCAGCCCCTGCAGGCTGGCCAGGAAACCACCCATACAGCCCACATACAAAACGTAGTACAGGTAGTTAGCCTCGCGCACCGACAGGTACACGAACAGGTTGTACAACACCATAATAATCATGATGCCGTAATAAAGGCCCATACCCAGAATCTGTTTCTGATCGTTCACAAAAAAATCGCGTTCTTCCCAGATACTCAGGGGAAACTGCATGGAACTGGAGGTTTCCACCCGGAACAATAATTCAGTTTGTTCCCCCGGGTTCATGGTTAATGGAATCACAAAAAAGCGGTGATCGACCGGACGTTCAGCAAAGGGATGCTTATCCCCAAGTTCCAACACCTCCCAGTCACCGCCATGACGGCGGCTGTGCAAGCGGACATGATCCAGCACCGGATACGATAAACTGAGCAGGCGTGTTACTGCTTCGGTACCGCTGTGCTGCAGATTCAGCCGGAACCAGTACACCGAGGCGGTGTAGCCAAAAGACATGCTGTTTTTATCACCCCAATGCCACTCCAGAGTATCTACTGCAGCGACGGGAACGGCGGCACTGGGATCTTCGGCGTACTGCAGCACGGAATCCAGTTCGCTACCGGAAGACAGTGAGGTGATTTCAACCGCGGCGGCCGATGTGGTTGCCATACAGGAAACAGAGAACAATAATCCCAGTACCATGAGCAGGGAGCGTATGGACATTTTTGCCTCATTATTATTTTTGGCTGATATTCTAGCAGAGGAATATGGTTGTGCCGCTGCTTATTTTTTCAATCTGACCGGAGTTTCCCGTGCGTTCATCGGTATCTGCCCTTCTGCTGCTGTTCCTGTCGTTGCCAATCACCGCTGCCGCGGCAGAGTTGGCACCGGATTTTCGCCTGCCATTACTGGATAACAGCGCCACACTGAGCCTGCAGGAACAGCGCGGCAAAGTGATTTATCTCGATTTCTGGGCATCCTGGTGCGGCCCCTGCCGTACCTCCCTGCCCCTGCTGAACACCCTGCGCACTGAGCTGCGCCAGCAAGGGGTTACCGATTTTGAAATTCTCGCCATCAATCTGGATGATGAAGCGGCCGACGGGCTGGCCTTTCTGCAGGAATTTCCGGTGGCCTATCCGACCCTGCACGATGCCAGTGGCAATATCGCCCAGGCCTATGATTTACGCGGTATGCCCACGTCCTACCTGATTGACCGCCAGGGCCGTTTGCGCGGCACGCATCAGGGCTTTAAACCCGCCGATATGGATGGTATCCGCAGCGCCATTGAACAACTGCTGCAGGAGCAATAAGCCCCCCGGATACAGACTGTCACAGTGCAACAGTTGCCAGCGCCAGCGGCGCCTGCTATTGCTTTCGGTACTTTTGCATTAGCTGAGCTGATTATGACCGTAAAAACTGTGCTGATTACCGGCTGCTCCTCGGGCATTGGCCGGGCTCTGACCGAAGCCTTTCTGCTGCGCGGCTACCGCGTCTATGCCGCCGTCCGCACGGCCGGCAGCCTGCAGGATCTGCAACATGCGCAACTGCGGGAGCTGGTGCTGGATGTGAATAATCCGGACGCCATTACCAGTGCCATCGCGCATATTGAGGCCGACAGCGGTTATCTGAATACGCTGGTTAACAACGCCGGTTTTGCCGCCATGGGGCCGGTGCTAGAACTGGACGAGCAACGCCTGCAACAACAGTTTGCCACTAATGTGTTTGCGCCGGTGGCACTCACCCGCGCTTGTTTATCCTTGTTGCGCCAGGCCGCCAGTGCCGGCCAGCCGGCGCAGGTGGTGAACATCGGCTCTATTTCCGGCATTACCACCACGCCCTTTTCCGGCGCCTACTGCGCCAGTAAAGCAGCGCTGCACAGCCTCAGTGATGCCCTGCGTATGGAACTGGCACCCTTTAATATTCAGGTGATTACCGTGCAGCCCGGGGCCATTGAATCAAAATTCGGGGACAACTCGCTGGCCAGCCTCAGCAATCTGATTGCCGACGATTCCCTATACGCACCACTGCGGCCTTTTATTCAGGCACGCGCCATGGCGTCACAACAAAATCCGACACCGGCGCAGGCGTTTGCCGAAATACTGGTGCAACGTCTGGATACTAACCCGGCCGCGGTGCTGCGCATCGGTAATGGCAGCCGCGTGCTGCCTTTGCTGAAATGGCTGCTGCCGACCCGGCTGCTGGACCGGATTCTGCGCAAACGCTTTGGCTTGTTGTGAATCCCCGAACGGGGCGGTAGTAAGGGCTTAATGCGCGCTGTCACGCCGCCCCAGATAATGCAGAATGCGGTTACGGGCCGAATGCCAGTGGTTTTTCGGTTTGGCCGGGGCCTGCGCTAACAGACTGGCAAAGTCGATCGCGGCTGCCGGCTGTGGCGGCACATGGGCACAGAACACTTGCTGTACCTGCAGCTCAGCCACCCGCTGCAGCGACTGCCGGTACTGATTGGGATGACACACCGGATACGGCGGCACCAGCCGGCCGCGCACCTGTACGATCAGATCCGCCACATACAACTGGCCATCCGGCCGGTGCAGCAACGAAATATCGTGGTTGGTGTGGCCAGGGGTACAGATCACCTGCCAGTCAGGAAAGCCAGGCAAACTTTGCTCGTCCTGCAGCAGAATATCGGCGCTTAAAATGGGGTTGTACCAGATATGCCGGCGCGGCTTACCCAATCGCTTGGCAACCCACCAGGTTAAGCCGACATCAATGGCATGAGCGGTGCGGCCGGCCAGACCACTGTACCAGTGACGCGCGGCCGGATGCGCCGCCAGCGGCGCACCGGTAATGTTTCGCAACAACGCCGCACCACCGGCATGATCAGGGTGCATGTGCGTTACCACCACCAGCTTCAGGTCGGCTAACGGCCGGCCTAACGTATTGGTGATGTAATCACACACCATACGCACATCGGCACGGCTGCAGCCATCCAGCAATAACAAGCCTTCGGTCTGCTCGGCCAGATAGATGTTCTGAATGTAACCCTGCAGCCGGTGAATCTGCATGCTCAGTCGGCGCGGTGCTCGCGGGCCAGATAGTCACGCGACTGCATTTCCAGCATGCGCGAGGTGGTGCGCTGGAATTCAAACTCCAGCTTACCCTGTCCGTAAATCGCCGGAATGGCAGCTTCGGCCGACATAATGACCTTCACGCCGCGATCGTAAAATTCGTCGATCAGGTTAATAAAACGGCGCGCCACGTCGTCGTTTTTAATGCCCATGGTCGGCACATTGGAAATCAGGATGGCGTGAAATTGTTTACCCAGCTCGATGTAGTCGTTCTGTGAGCGCGGGCCATCGCACAGGGCGTAAAAATCAAACCAGGCGATGTCGTCACAAAAGGCCTTCACCGGAATTTTGCGGCCCAGAATTTTCACATTACAGTCGGTTTTTACATGGCGAGGGTCAGCAATCAGGCTGTCGAAACTTTTCTGCAGACTGGCCTCGGCTGTGCTGTCGAGCGGGTAATGATACAGCTCGGCCTGCTCCAGGGTGCGCAGACGGTAATCAATGCCGGAATCCACGTTCACCACGTCGGTAAACTGATTCAGTAATTTAATCGCCGGCAGAAAACGCGCACGCTGCAGGCCATCTTTATACAGGCCATCCGGCACAATATTGGAGGTCGCCACCAGCGTTACGCCACGGGCAAACAATTCCTGCATCAGACTGCCCAGAATCATAGCGTCGCCGATATCGGACACAAAAAATTCATCGAAACAGATCACCACCGCTTCGTCGGCAATGCGGTCAGCGACGATCTTCAGCGGGTTCTTGGCGCCGGCCAGATCGGTCAGGTCACGGTGCACGCGCTGCATAAAGCGGTGAAAGTGGGTGCGCATTTTGCGCTTGAACGGCAGCGCATCGTAGAAGGTATCCACCAGATAGGTTTTACCCCGGCCCACCCCACCCCAGAAATACAGACCTTTTTCCGGCACCGGTGCTTTTTTGCTGAGTTTACCCAGCAATTTGCTGACCGCTCCCTGCTGCTGGCGGCGCTGTTCGGCGGCAACCAGATCTTCGTATAACCGCTGCAGATGCTTAACCGCCATTTCCTGAGCGGCATCATAAGAAAAGTCGTCGCGCTGAAGATCAGCCTGATAGAGTTCCCAGGGTGTGGACACTGCAGTCTCCCGAAAGATGTGGGTAAACCAGAAAGCGGCGCAATGTAACCAAGCAGCCGCTAAAGTGCAAATAGGCAGTCTTTATCAGGGCTGCAGCGGATTCAGCAACGGCGCCAGATCGTCCAGTAAGCTGGCTTTCAGATCGGTCAGACGACCATGAAAAAAATGGCTGCCGGTACGGAAAACACTGAAATGAGGGGTTGGCACGACCCGCCCGGCCCAATCCTGTACTTCCTCAAAGGGCACCACCTCATCGGCATCCCCCATATAGACGAAGGTCTCGAACTCATAGGGCAATTGGTTGGGTGCATCAAAGTGATGCACCGCCGGTGCCAACAGCACCAGTGCCGCCAGATGTTCTGGCGCCCGGCAGGCACTTAAACAGGCCATGCCGGCGCCGAAAGAAAAACCCGCCAGAATAATCCGCTCCCAGCCCAGTTCGGTGCGGGCGTAATTGAGTACGGCCAGTACGTCATCCTGCTCGCCCCGGCCATGATCGTGTACGCCCTCACTGGTGCCGACGCCACGGAAATTAAAGCGTAAGGTCGGTAGCCCGCGGCCAGCCAGCGTGCGGGTAACGGTGGTCACCACTTTGTTGTCCATGGTGCCGTGAAACAACGGGTGTGGGTGACACATCAGCACCCCCAGCCGGGTTTGATTAGCCGCTTGCCAGCGGGCTTCCAGCTGACCGGCCGGGCCGTTAATCAGCAGATTCTGTTCTTGTGCCATGAGGGCTGATTTTTTCCTGTTTAACCGATGTTTGCTTCTCTATATTCATATAACTAAATGTTATCGAATACACCTTCTTATATATCAGGCATCTTGGTATATTTCGCGCCATCTATCTTGCCCCCCACCTCTCTTTGGGAGCCATCCGAGCGACATGACAGACTACAACCTGACTCACTTAAAACAGCTGGAAGCGGAGAGTATTCATATCATCCGTGAAGTCGCTGCTGAATTCGACAATCCGGTAATGCTGTATTCCATTGGTAAAGATTCGGCAGTCATGCTGCATCTGGCCCGTAAAGCGTTTTACCCGGGCAAGCCACCCTTCCCGCTGCTGCACGTGGACACTACCTGGAAATTCCGGGAAATGATCGCCTTCCGTGACCAAATGGCCAAAGAAGTCGGTATGGATCTGATTGTACATATCAATCAGGAAGGTGTGGATCAGGGCATCGGCCCCTTCACCCACGGTTCATCCAAGCATACCGATATTATGAAAACCGCCGCCCTGAAGCAGGCGTTGGACAAGTACGGTTTTGATGCGGCCTTTGGTGGCGCCCGCCGCGATGAAGAAAAATCCCGGGCTAAAGAGCGCGTGTATTCCTTCCGCGACAGCAAGCACCGCTGGGACCCGAAAAACCAGCGGCCGGAACTGTGGAATATCTACAACGGCAAGGTCAATAAAGGCGAAAGTATCCGCGTATTCCCGCTGTCCAACTGGACCGAGCTGGATATCTGGCAATACATCTATCTGGAAAGTATCCCGATTGTACCGCTCTACTATGCCGCCCCGCGCCCGGTGGTTGAGCGTGATGGCATGCTGATTATGGTCGATGACGACCGCATGCCGTTAAACGATGGTGAAGAGCCGCAAATGAAATCGGTACGTTTCCGCACCCTGGGTTGTTACCCGCTGACCGGTGCCGTGGAATCGGCCGCCGCCACACTGCCGGAAATTATTCAGGAAATGCTGCTGACGACCACCTCGGAACGTCAGGGCCGCGCCATCGACCACGATTCTTCCGGTTCGATGGAGAAGAAGAAGCAAGAGGGTTACTTCTGATATGTCACACCAATCCGAACTGATTTCTCAGGATATTCTTGAGTATCTGAAACAGCACGAAAACAAGGAACTGCTGCGCTTCCTCACCTGCGGCAACGTGGATGATGGCAAATCAACCCTGATCGGCCGCCTGCTGTACGATTCAAAAATGATCTATGAAGATCAGCTGGCCGCCGTTACCAAAGACAGCACCAAAGTGGGCACCACCGGTGACCGCCCCGACCTGGCGCTGCTGGTTGACGGCCTGCAGGCGGAACGTGAACAAGGCATTACCATTGACGTGGCGTACCGCTATTTCAGCACCGCCAAGCGCAAATTTATTATTGCCGACACCCCGGGCCACGAGCAGTACACCCGCAACATGGCGACCGGTGCGTCCACCTGTGATCTGGCCATTATTCTGATTGACGCCCGTTACGGCGTGCAGACCCAGACCCGTCGTCACAGCTTTATTGCCTCGTTACTGGGCATTAAGCACATTGTGGTGGCGGTGAACAAAATGGACCTGCTGGATTTCAGCGAAGAGCGCTTCAACGAAATTGAAGCCGACTACCTGTCCTTTGCCAAAAAGCTGAACCTGACCGATGTCCGTTTTGTGCCGATGTCTGCCCTGGATGGCGACAACGTGGTGGAACGCTCGCCGCGCGCCCCCTGGTACAAGGGCAAAACGCTGATGGAAATTCTGGAATCGGTGGAAATTGCCAAAGATAAAAACCTGGAAAATTTCCGCCTGCCGGTTCAGTACGTCAACCGTCCGAATCTGGATTTCCGTGGTTTCTGCGGCACCATTGCAGCCGGCACTATTCAACCCGGTGACACCATCATGGCGCTGCCGTCGCAGAAAACCAGCAAGGTAGAACGTCTGGTTACCTGGGATGGTGATCTGCCGGAAGCCTTCGCCGGCCAGGCCATCACCCTGACCCTGGAAGACGAAATTGATATCAGCCGCGGCGACGTGATCGTCAAAGTTGGTGATCAGCCCATTATCGGTAAAAAACTGAATGCCGACATTGTCTGGATGAACGAAGCGGCCATGATTCCGGGTAAACCCTATAACCTGAAATTTGCCTCCAGCTCCACCTCCGGCACCATCAGTAACATTCATCATCTGGTGGATGTGAACACGCTGGAACAGAGCCATGCCGATCAGGTGAAACTGAACGAAATCGCCCTGGTGGAAGTATCACTGGATAAAGCCATTCCGTTTGATACCTACAGCCGCATTCCGGGCACCGGGGCTTTTATTATTATTGATCGCCTCACCAACGCGACGCTGGGTGCCGGTATGATCGTTGGCGCCGCCAATGATTCGTTCGATAACCGCCCGGTTACCGCCGAGGAAAAAGCCCGTCGTTTCAACCAGAAGCCGGCCATTATTGCTGTTAATGCAGTGAATGCCGACGAAGTGGTTCAGGGCCTTGACCGCCGTCTGTTTGAAATGGGCCGCGTTGCTGCAGTGGCCAGTAATGAACACGCGCCGGTGCTGAAAGACGCCGGCCTGGTGGTACTGGTGGCCGGTGGTGCCGATGGCGCTGATATCAGCCTTGCCGCCGACCAGGAAAGCCTCGACAGCCTGATCGCCGACCTGCAGGAAGCCGGCATCATCTGACGGGGTTGCTCCGGTCAGAGAAAAACCCTGTCACCTGTGGCAGGGTTTTTTTATCTCTGCACCAACCTGCCGGAGCGCCCAGCCGGCAGAACTAAGCCTTTGAAAATCATCATAAAAAAATATTTGACAGGCACAAGGATGCTGGCATAATACGCGCCACTTAAGCAGCGCATCCAAGCGTAAGCTGAGTAATATGTGGCTATGTAGCTCAGTTGGTTAGAGCACAGCATTCATAATGCTGGGGTCGATGGTTCAAGTCCGTCCATAGCTACCACGAATTCCGAAAGCCAGCAGGTTAGCGCCTGCTGGCTTTTTTGTTGCCATTCAGCTCCGCTGATGCTGCATTCCGCACTGTTTTTGTCACCTGTTTGTAACCTGTATACGACCGAACCGGTCAACGCTGATGAAGTGTTAACTGATTGGCAGCACGGCCCTGCCCCTCTGTTTCAGAATACGCTCATGTTAACCAGCAGGTTCCAACCATGAACTCAGCAAGCTTACGGCCACAGCGGCCGGCCAGCGAACAACAACAAACCGAACAACTGATTCAGGATATTCTTACCGATGCCGTGGATCGCCGGCAGCTGTTTCCACCGGCGGCGGTGGTACGTGGTTACAGCCATCACCAGCATAAAACCCAGCAGCAATTCACCGTACAAACCCAGGGCGGTGCATTTTTTATCAAGATTCATGAATTGCATGCCCTGCCACGCTTTGCCGCCGAACAGGAAAGCCTGCTGAGTATTCTGGCCAGCCAGACCATTGCCGTTGCAGCGCCACTGACCGCGGGCACGCTGCAACGGGCGCAGGAACCGGCCATGGCTTATCTGATTCTGCAGCATATTCCGCTGGCGGTGCACGGCGACTGGTTCAGTGCCGGTCAGCAACTGGCACAGATGCACAGCCACCACAGCACGCAGGGGTATGGTTTCGGACGCACCACCTGGTGTGGCGAACACGCTCAGGACAACCGCTGGAACCAGCATTGGGGAGATTTTTTTGTACAGCAGCGGCTGCTGCCGATGCTGCAGAGCTTACAGCAACAGGGGATTGATCTGCCCCATCAGACACCGGCGCTGGACTACGCCCGCCGCTTACTGGAAGACCACCAGCCACCGGCATCCCTGCTGCATGGTGATCTGTGGTCAGGCAACATCGGCTTCAATCCGGACCGGCAGCTGTCGTACCCGGTATTATTTGATCCCGCCAGCTATTACGGCGATGCCGAGGCCGATATGGCGATGACCGAATTGTTCGGCCGTTTCCCGCAGCGCTTCTATGAGGGTTACCACAGCGTGGCAGCCCTGCGTCCCGGTTATGAGCAACGCCGGCCGCTGTATCAGCTGTACCATCTGTTAAACCACGCCGGCCAGTTTGGCGGCAGCTTCCTGCTGCAGGCCGAGCACTTACTGGCACAGATGCACGATTGATCCGTTAAGGAGCCTCTGAATAACTCTGCACAGCTCTGCGCGAGTCTTTCCGGGCTGTAGAGCAAGGCGACGAACGCAGAGAATGGCGAGCCCTTTTCAAGTTCGCCAACGCCGCTATACGGCCCGGAAAGCCGCGCCCTGCGGGGATGGCAGGAAAGCCCTGACTCGGTGTCGCCGGGTTTTGACAGAACCCGCTATGCCTGCAACCCGGCTTCGTGATTCAGAACTTTCCTGCAATCCAGAGCGGGCACTGAGCTATGCAGAGGCTCCTTAAGGATTCAGACGCTGCTTCAGCCACTCGCCCTGTCCTTGCCGCCGGTATTCCAGCCGGTCGTGCAGGCGGTGCTCGCCCCCCTGCCAGAATTCCATACGCGCCGGCCGCAGGCGGTAACCACCCCAGTATTCCGGCAACGGCACATCCTGTCCGTCATAACGCGCACTGACTTCAGCAAAACGAGCCTCCAGTTCAGCACGGTCAGCCAGCGGCCGGCTTTGGGCTGAAGCCCAGGCACCCAGCTGACTTTCCCGTGGGCGGGAATGAAAATAGGCTTCGGCTTCCGCACGGCTGAGCTTTTCAACCACACCCTGTACCTGCACCTGACGTTCCAGATTGATCCAGAAAAAATGCAGGCTGGCATGCGGATTAGCGGCCAGCTGATAGCCTTTGTGGCTTTCATAGTTGGTGTAAAAAATAAAGCCTTCGCCATCATAGGCTTTCAGTAACACCACCCGCTGCCAGGGCTGACCGGATTCATCCACGCTGGCCAGCGTCATAATGGTGGGCTCCAGCGGGCTGGTGCTGCGGTATTGTTCAAACCAGGCGTGGAACTGCGTCATCGGGTCGGAAGCCGCCGTATGCTCATCCAGCCGGCCCTGAGTGTATTGTTTGCGGATCGCGCCGAGATCAATCATGTGCAGCTCCTGATCGGGTAAGAAAATACAGAGCGCATTATGGCGGATGTGTCAGGTACTGTCTTGATCTGCTGCGCGGTTGGGCATGGCTGGCGGGCTTTTGTTATGATGCCGGCACTTTTATTCACGACGGTCTGACCATGAAGTATCAGAACTTACCCACCGCCTCCCTGACCCGCCGACTGGCTGCTTTGCTGTACGATGGACTGGTGATTCTGGCGCTGTATATTTTGCTCGGCGGCTTACTGGTAACCGCTATTTCCGAACTGCAGGGCAGCGAGCAGCTGGTACGCCTGAGCCCGGCTATGGCCATGACGTTGCTATTCAGTTTTTGTTTTTTGTATTACAACCATTCCTGGCGCCGTGGCGGCCAGACCATTGGCATGAAAGCCTGGCGTATCCGTCTGGTCAGTGCCGATGGCCAGCCGCTGCGGTTAAGCCACAGCATGCTGCGGGTGGGGACCGGTTTTTTTTCGCTGGTTATCGGCGGCTTAGGATTCTGGTGGGCGCTGTTCGATAAACAGCAGCGCAGCTGGCACGATATGGCTTCGCTGACCAAAGTGGTGTACGTCCCGAAAGACATGCAATAAACCTGCTGCGCCGGTTCAGCCGGCGCGACGCAACAACAAACCGCCAATCACGGCGCAGACAAACATCGGCACAAGTGTTGCCATTAACGGGGCAAACCCCAGCAGAATACTGATGGGGGCCAACAGCTCTTCCGCGTATTTATAAACCAGGCCCACCATAATGCCGGAGAAAATCCGGAACCCCGGCGTTACCGCGCGCAGCGGTCCGAAAATAAACGAAATACCCAGCAATACCAGGGCAAAGGTACCCAGCGGCTGATTCACCTTGGCCCAGAATGAAGCCAGATAACGGTCAGCATTCAGCCCTTCATTTTTCAGGTAGGCGGAATAGCTGTACAGATCTGAAATGGACATATCCCGCGGTTCATAAACCACCATATTCAGGCTGCGCGGCGTTAATGAGGTTGGCCACGCCTGGGTTTTATAGCTGCTGGTCAGCGTTTGTTCGGGGGTGATCTGCAGTTCCCGCACATTCTGTAATTGCCAGGCACCATCAATATACTGAGCTTTGGCCGCATATTGCACCGAACGCAACTCACGTTCAGCGCCAAAGTTATAGAGACTGACATTAAACAGCACACCGTTGGGGTCCACGGCGCCAAAGCGGGCAAACTGCTGCCCTTCCCGGTGCCAGTAACCCTTGCCACGGTTGTAATCAACCTCGCTGCGACCCTGAGCAATCAGCTTCATGGATTCAGCACTGCGTTCCAGATAAGGCACGGCGTATTCCGCATTCAGCATGCTCAGCGCCATTAACAGCGCGGTGGGCTTGAATACGGCCAGCATAATGCGCCACACCGAAACACCCGCCGCCCGCATAACCGTCAGTTCATTACTGGCCGCCATACTACCCAGGCCGGCCAGACAGCCGATCAGGCAGGCCATCTGCATATATTCATACGCCCGGCGGGGCAACCGCATCAGCATGTATTGCAAGGCTTGCGGAAACTGGTAGCCACCGCGCAGTTCATCCATTTCATCCACCAGCGCGAAAATGGCATCCAGCCCGACAATCACCATCACCACCGCCAGGGTCGCCAACACCACATTGCGGGCAATATAGGCATCTAAAAGTCTCATGCCGAAATTCTCCGCACATAGCGCCAGCGTTTATAAGATGGCCACAGGAAAATCGTCAGCGCGATCAGCAGAAATAACAGATGCACCAACCACAACGACAGGTACGGGCTGACGCGGCCTTTTTCGACCAGACCAACCAAACCTGCCAGCATCGAGACATACACCATAAACAGCATCAGGGCCGGGAACATACGGGCAAAACGGCCTTGCCGTGGATTTACCCGGGATAACGGAAAGGCCATCAGGGTGCCGATCGGCACCAATAAAATCAGCGAGATACGCCAGTGCAGCTGCGCCACATAAAGCGGGTTATCGGAACCGATAAGATCAAGGGTCGCCAGTGCTTCTTTGCGTAACTGACGCCGCTCGGCCTGCTCCTGAGACATACGCACGCCATAACGTTCAAAATCCAGCACCTGTAATTCGGCGCTGCCCGGCGTCAGATCGTAACGGCGCCCTTCGTGCAGTTCGAGAAAGCGGGAACCGGTTTCCGGGCTGACGTACTGAGTGCCGCGTTCAGCCACAATCAGAGAATCGCCATCGGCGATAAACACATGATTCATCTGTTGCTTATCACTGCTGAGCGATTCGGTATAGGTAACGCGGCTGCCCTTAAGCGCAGACTGGAAACGCCCTGGCGCTAATAATTCAAACTCGGTGCGTTTGGCTTCTTCCACGTACAGATCTTCGGTTTTCTGTGCCCCCAGCGGGCTGAGATACATGCTGGACAACGCCACCATCAGCATCATAAACAATGCCGGGATCATGCTGTAAGCCAGCAGTTTACGGTCAGAAAAACCGGTGGCGGTCAGCACCGTCATTTCACTTTCGGCATACAACCGGCCATAGCCGATAAGGATCGACATATACAAAGCCAGCGGAATAATAATGTCGAGGAAATAGGGTAACCGGTACAACAAGGCCAGCAGAATAAATTCAACCGACACCTCACCGGCAGCGGCAGCGGCCATGGTTTTAATCAACCGGCCGCTGAGAATAATCATCAGCAGCACAGTCGTTACCGCAAAGAAGGTACCGCTCAGTTCCCGGACCAGATAACGAAGAATAATCAAAATACCAACCTTAATACCCACAAACGGCTGTGTTCTGCCGGCGATTTTCGTACACTGCGTACTGTTCAGCACAGGTCGTACGGTTATGGCGACCGGTGTTTATCCGCCCGTTGTTACCCGCCAGGAGTCATCATGAATTACCAGATTTCGACCGATTCTGCTGCCGAAGTTCAGGCGAGCTGTATTGTGGTCACTATCGACCAGTCAGGCAAGCTGTCTGACAGTGCTGCGGCCATCGACAGCGCCAGTCAGGGTTACCTGCAGGCCCGTTTTGCCGCCGGCGATATTCAGGGCAAAACGGCTCAGACCCTGCTGTTACCTGCCGTCGCCGGTATTAAAGCCGGGCGCGTGTTGCTGGTTGGCACCGGTAAAGAAACCCTGACCGCCACGGCCGCCGTAAAAATTCTCAACGCCATCGCCACAGCCACCGCCGGCATCAAAGGCAGCATCGCCCTGGCACTGGAAACGCTGAGTTCCAACGCCCTGCCCGGCGCCTGGTGGGCCGAACAAACCGCACTGGCCTTCGGCAATGCACTGTACCGTTACACCGCCACCAAAAGTAAACAAGACGACAACGGCGAACCCGCTCAGCCCGACAGCCTGATCTGGCTGGGCAGCGATCAGTCTGCGGCGCTGGCCAAAGGTGAAGTCATTGCCCAGGGCGTCAGCTACGCCAAACACCTGGGTAATCTGCCACCGAATATCTGCACCCCCTCATATCTGGCCAGTGAAGCCCAGAAGCTGGCCGCCAACGGTGCGCTGGACGTAACCATTCTGGATGAAGAAGAACTGGAAAAAATGGGCGCCGGTGCCTTTGTTTCCGTTGCCAAAGGCTCGTCTCAGCCGGGCAAAATGATTGTGATGAAATACAACGGTGCTGCTGATAACAACACCGCTGCACACATGATTCTGGGCAAAGGTATTACCTTCGATACCGGCGGTATCAGCCTGAAACCGGGTCTGAACATGGACGAAATGAAATACGACATGTGCGGCGCCGCTTCCGTACTGGGCACCATGAAAGCCCTGCTCGCATTAAAACCGGCCATTAACGTGATCGGCATGATTACCAGCGCCGAAAATATGCCAGCCGGCCACGCCAGCAAACCGGGCGATGTGGTCACCACCCTGTCGGGCAAAACCGTGGAAATTCTTAACACCGACGCCGAAGGCCGTCTGGTGCTGTGTGACGCCATGACCTACGGCATCAATACCTTCAACCCAGCCAGTCTGGTCGATATCGCCACCCTCACCGGCGCCTGTATGGCCGCTCTGGGTCGCGTCAATTCCGGTCTGTTCACCACCGATGAAACCCTGGCCGGCGAACTGCAGCAAGCAGCATCGTACAGCGGCGACAAAGTCTGGCGTCTGCCCCTGGAAGACGATTATCAGGAATTGCTGGATTCCAACTTTGCCGACATCGCCAACATCGGCGGCCCGCTGGCCGGTGCCACCACGGCCGCCTGTTTCCTGTCGCGCTTTACCGAAGGCACCCCCTGGGCGCACCTGGATATTGCCGGCACCGCCTGGAACAGCGGTGGTAAAACCAAAGGCGCCACCGGCCGTCCGGTACCGCTGCTGGTGAATTATCTGCTGGCCAAGTAATGCCGTTTGCCTACAGCATTTCTGGCACAAACAGCCTGCCCCTTAAGGGGTAGTGCTGTTACCATCGGGTCATAGTGTTACCAATGGTTTATAACGAGAACAATCCATGACCCTGACCGATATCCTGCACAACCGTTATTCTGTCCGTGCTTTCAAACCCGATCCGGTGCCCGAAGCAACCCTGAAAGAAGTCTTTCAACTGGCCCAGCGCGCACCATCCAACTGCAATGTGCAGCCCTGGCAAACCTGTGTAGTATCGGGTGCCAAAAAGGACGAGCTAAAAAAAATCCTTGTCGGCACAGTGATGAAGCAGCAGACTCCACAGCCTGATTTTAACTGGAAAGTAGCGTACGAAGGCGTACACCGCGAGCGTCAGTTCGGTTCTGCCAATGCGTTGTACAGCGCCATGGGTATTGCCCGCGAAGACAAAATGCAACGCAATATGGCGATGCTGCGCAACTGGGCTTTTTTTGATGCGCCCCATGTCGCCTTTTTCACCATGGATACTTACCTGGACATTATGGGTGCGGTGGATGTCGGCATTTATGCGCAAACGCTCACGATGCTGCTGAAAGAGCGCGGCATCGACAGCTGCATGCAGGGTGCGCTGGGGCAATTCCCGCAACCCGTGCGCGAATTTCTGGGCCTGCCGGAAGGCCGCGGGGTGTTATTTGGTATGTCATTCGGTTATGCCGACGAAGCCGCTGCCGCCAATCAGTGCCGAACTGAGCGGGCGGAACTGACGGATGCCGTTCAGTTTATTGGCTGATTAATGGGTTGGCTGGTTTGCCATGGTACGGAATAACCGGGCCATATTATCGACCGCCGGTTAAGGCTTCGATAACCTGATTTTTGCCCAGCTTTTTCGCCTGATACAAAGCCCGGTCAGCGCGTTGCAATGTGCCGGAGAAAGAACCGTCTTCCGGCACCATGCTGGCTACCCCGATACTGACCGAGGCAACCGAACCGGCAGCAACAAACCGGCTTAACGCCGTCTGTAACAGCTGATGCAGACGGCAAGCAAACTGCAAAGCCTGCTCCGGGCCGGTATTTGGCAGCACAATGACAAACTCATCGCCGCCAAAGCGGCAGGCAATATCGTTTTGCCGCAACTCTGAACGACACACAGCCGCAACCACCTGAATCAGCTCATCGCCAACCTGATGGCCCAGGTTATCGTTAATAATTTTCAGGTTATCCAGATCAAACATCAGAATGGAATTCAGCACCGCGTAACGGGCTGATAATTCATAATGGCTGGCCAGTTCATACTCCAGCTTGCGGCGGTTAAACAGCCCGGTCAGCTGGTCGGTGTCACTCAGCGCTTTCAGCTGCAATTCCAGCTCATGACGGGCGGAAATATTACTGGCCACCCACAGCACCACATCTTCGCCACTAACCTGAAAATCCAGTGCCTGTACCCGGCCTTCAAACCAGATCGGTTGTTGCGGCCCATCATCGGGCAGATCTTTTACGTCCCGGTTGCTCAGTTCGTATTCTGCGATCAGCAATTGGCCGGAATCCAGTGCCAACGCAATCTGGTCCAGAAACCAACGGGCTTTATCGGGTTTGATCAGGTCGGCAATGTAACAACCGACCAAGCCGCTGCCATCATGGTAATAACGGGCATCACGCCCACCGAACAGGGCCAGATACTTGCCACTGCGGGACAGAATAAATGCCGGATCCGGCAACGCCTTAAGAATTAAAGCCATCTGCTCGAGGTTGATCATGCTGTTCCGCGTCCCTGTGAGTTTTAAGCCCGTACACTAATGATTTAACATAGCAGCAAAAAAACGGCGGACTGTACTTTATTGTTACCACCACCAAAAAGACCACCCGAAGGTGGCCTATTGACGGGTCTCACTGTAAAGCCTGAAGGCTCAGCAGCAATGCTCATGGCCGTCGGTAAAATCAATGGCCATGTAAATAGATGTTTGCGGGAACTGGGTCGGATACGCCATGTAGTAATGGGTATTCTCTTCCACCGGCCACCAGCAGGAAGCCGCCCGCGGGACATCGGCCAGGGTCACACGCTCAACACTGTATTCCAGGTCCATTCCATTGGTTTCGGGGAAAAATGCCTGGAAGTCTTCCGGGAAACCGGCTTCGGCGGTGTTCAGTTTGTCTTCAATTTTCAGTTCGCGCAGTTTCTTTTCCCATTCCGGGTCCTGGCTGCATTCAATAAAGAAATCGGCCAGGTAACGGCTGTGCAGTTTTTTAACAATACGGGCGTTTGACATGTTTCAGTTCCTGTCGGCAATAAGCTGCCATTAATAAAAAAAGTTACCAGGGTAAAGGCTGGCCATTGGAGTGCCAGAAACCACCGGTATTATCCAGATTCAGTTCATCGATACGGGCAGCCAGTCCGGCAGCCGCCTGAGCCGGCGTAATATCGCCGTTAAAACCCACCATACGGGTCTGCACAAAGCCCGGATGCAATTGCGCCACGGCAATACCGCGCGGTTTCAGATCCAGTGCCAGCGATTTACCCAATGCATTGAGGGCCGCCTTGGAAGCACGGTAGCCATAGTAGGCACCCGAGCCATTGTCAGCAATGGACCCCATGCGGCTGGTGATATTGGCAATTTTGCTGCCCTCAGCCATCAGCGGTAACAGCGCGACGGTTAATTCCAGCGGCACCAGTGCGTTAATTTCCAGCTGAGTACGGATACGGTCAAAATCCATAGCGTCGAGGGTTTCATTGGTGAAGACCCCGGCGTTATTGATCAGGATATCCAGCGGCCCTTCCAGCAGCTGTTCAGTAATGGTTACCACAGCGTCCATGGCACCCGGCTCGGTCAGATCGATACCGCTGATCACCTGATCGGCAATATCTTCCAGCTCGTCACTGGTTTCCCGGCACACGCCGGTAACGGCATCACCACGGGCGGCATACAGCTTTGCCAGTTCCAGACCAATGCCACGGTTGGCACCGGTTATCAGCACATTCGCCATGTTGTTCTCCTGCAGGCACGGACAATCAGTATCCGCGCTTCAAAGGCCGCCATACTACCCTGTTTTGGTTAACAACTTAACCGCAGAACCGCCTGAAGCCACCGCCGTGCCGCAATATTCCAGCGGAATTGCAGAGGGATTGTAAGATAACGATATAAACCACCCTGAAGGAATAAAAAACCCTGCCGCAGCAGGGTTCTTTCCGTAACCGTCCGTATCAGGCAGAGGCCAGCTGGGCGGTCAGCAGTTTCAGACGCTTGTGCTGCATCTTCAGCGAGTATTCCAGCTCTTTGTAACGGGTATGCAGTGCCGCATTTTCCCATTTCTCCAGCAGATTGCGCCGCGCTTCCTGATACTTACCGGCCTGCAGTTCCGTCCACTGAGCCAGGTTGTCACGGAACTGCTCATATTCGTGTTCCAGCACCTGCGACCACTTGTCTTTCTGCGCCGACAACGCCAGTTTTTCCTGTGCCCGCTTGAACTGCATCTGAATCCGGGCGCGCTGGATTTTAAAATCCGGCACGGTTTTCAGGTTATTGGCCAGACCCAGCATGGCACAGCTTTTAATCAGCCACTTAGTCGGGTCCCACTGCCACCATTTGATGCCATTACGGTAATCACTCTGAAAGATATGGTGATAGTTGTGGTAACCCTCACCAAAGGTCAGGAACGCGAAAAAGTGATTATCACGGGCGGTATTGTCATCGGTGTAAGGCTGTGAGCCCCACTTGTGCGCAATGGAATTAATAAAGAACGTGAAATGGTGCGTGGTCACTACACGCAGAATACCGGCCAGCAGAATCATGCCCCACAGGTCGTTGAACAACAGGCCCAGAGCAATGGGCACAGCGAAGTTCATACCAATGGCAATGGGCAGGTAATACTTGTACTGCCACATCACAATCGGGTCTTTCATCAGGTTTTTTACATTGTCGAAGTTTACTTCGCCACTTTTGTAATTACGCAGCATCCAGCCCATGTGGGAAAACCACAGACCGCGCTTGGCTGAATAGGGGTCCAGTTCGACATCATCAACATGGCGGTGATGTACACGGTGGCCAGAACACCAGTGCAGAATGGTGTTCTGCAACGCCATGGCCCCGAAGAGTGCAAACACCAGTCGCAGCGACCAGTGCGCGTTATAGGCATTGTGAGACCACAGACGGTGATAACCGGCGGTAATGGCCAGTTCGGTCAGCGAGGTCAGGACCACATAGGCGACCACTGCGGCCAGTGTGTAGCCATAACTGAAGCCGTACCAGGGCACGACCGTCAGCGCCAGCAGTCCGGTGACGCTGAACAGGATGGCAGGTACCCAGTTAATGGGGGCATGTTCTTTGATTGTGCTGGTGCTCATAAGGCTCTCTGTGCAGTAATCCGGTCGTCAGGCAGCTATTCTGCTTAACGGCTGTGCGGAATAATAGCGCATTAACCAGGCTTCGCCCATGCAGCCGCCAGTGGAAGTTTGCCGCAGATCAGGGCTGAGTATGACTTTTTTGTCAGTAAGTACTGACACAAGAATTGGTAACCGCTCCGGCAACCGCCTTCATCACCGCCAGAACGGCTCTGCCGGAATAAAAATACCGCGCCGGAGCGCGGTTCTTATTTAACCCGGCCGATTAACCGCCGAAGTCATCCAGCATAATGTTTTCCGGTTCAACACCCAGATTCAGCAGCATGTTGATAACCGATTGGTTCATGATCGGCGGGCCACACATATAGAACTCACAGTCTTCCGGCGCCGGATGGTCACGCAGATACTGTTCATACAATACGTTATGGATAAAGCCGGTCAGGCCATTCCAGTTATCTTCCGGCTGCGGATCCGACATGGCCACATGCCAGGTGAAGTTCTCATTCTCTGCTGCCAGCTGATCGTATTCTTCCTGATAGAACAGCTCACGCAATGAACGGGCACCATACCAAAAGCTGATCTTGCGCTTGGATTTCAGACGCTTGAGCTGGTCGAAGATGTGTGAACGCATCGGCGCCATACCTGCACCACCACCGATAAATACCATTTCGGCATCGGTATCACGGGCAAAGAATTCACCGAACGGACCGTATACAGTCACCTTGTCACCCGGCTTCAGATTGAAGACGTAAGACGACATGATGCCCGGGTTAATGCCGGTGCTGCCCGGGGGCGGCGTGGCGATACGGATATTGAACTTCACCAGACCGCGCTCTTCCGGGTAGTTCGCCATGGAATACGCACGGATGGTGTTTTCTTTGTTAACCGCTTTCAGGTTGAAGAAGCCGAAACGTTCCCAGTCACCGCGGTATTCCGGCTGAATATCGAAATCCGAGAAGTTGATTTCGTACGGCGGGCATTCCAGCTGTACGTAACCACCGGCACGGAAGTCAACGTTTTCGCCTTCCGGCAGTTTCAGGGTCAGTTCTTTAATGAAAGTAGCGACGTTCGGGTTGGACACCACCGTGGTTTCCCACTTCTTAACGCCGAACACCTCTTCCGGAACTTCGATGACCATGTCCTGCTTCACCGGCACCTGACAGGACAGACGCCAGCCTTCACGGGCATCGCCTTTGGTGAAGTGAGATTCTTCGGTCGGCAGCATCGAGCCACCGCCTTCAAATACCTGACACTTACACTGCGCACAGGTACCGCCACCACCACAGGCAGAGGACAGGAAGATATTGTTGGCTGCCAGGGTTTGCAGCAGCTTGCCGCCGGCTTCGGTTTCGATGGTTTTTTCGTGATTGATCACGATTTTCACCTTACCGGAGCTGACCAGCTTGGCACGGGCGCCCAGAATGATAAACACCAGTGACAATACAATCACAGTGAACATCACCACGCCGAGGATAATTTCAATATTCAAAATACCGACTCCTTACAGCGACACGCCAGAGAATGACATAAAGCCCAGTGACATCAGACCAACGGTCATGAAGGTAATGCCCAGGCCTTGCAGGCCGGCAGGCACATCACTGTACTTCAGTTTTTCGCGGATACCGGCCAGGGCCGTAATGGCCAGCGCCCAGCCGACACCGGCACCGACGCCGTAGACCGCGCTTTCACCAAAGGTGTAGTCACGCTCTACCATGAACAGTACCGCACCCATGATGGCGCAGTTTACGGTGATCAGCGGCAGGAACACGCCCAGCGCGTTGTACAGCGCCGGTACATACTTATCCAGTACCATTTCCAGAATCTGCACCATCGCCGCGATTACGCCGATATAGGTCAGCAGACCCAGGAAGCTCAGATCCACGCTGGCGTATTCTTCACCCATCCAGGCCCAGGCACCTTCTTTCAGCACGTAGGTATAGATCAGGTTATTCACCGGTACGGTAATGGCCAGAACCACCACCACCGCAATGCCCAGACCGATAGCGGTCTGAATTTTTTTGGAGATCGCCAGGAAAGTACACATACCGAGGAAGAAGGCCAGCGCCATGTTCTCGATAAATACCGCCTTAACGAACAGACTGATGTAATGTTCCATTAGTGGCCTCCGGAATGCTCAGTATTCGGCAGAATCTTAAAGTCAGCCTTTTCCACCTGATCTTTCTTCCAGCTACGCAGTACCCAGATAAACAGACCGATAATGAAGAACGCAGACGGCGGCAACAGCAGCAGGCCATTGGAAACATACCAGCCACCATCGGTAACCAGCGGCAGAACTTCGAAACCCAGCAGTTTGCCGGCACCGAACAGTTCACGGATGGTACCCACAGTGATCAGCACCACGGAATAACCCAGGCCATTACCGATACCGTCGAAGAAGCTCAGCACCGGGCCATTTTTCATGGCAAAGGCTTCAGCGCGACCCATTACGATACAGTTGGTAATGATCAGACCCACGAATACCGACAGCTGTTTACTGATGTCGTAGGCGTAGGCCTTCAGGATCTGATCCACCACAATCACCAGCGAGGCGATAATAATCATCTGCACAATAATACGGATGTTATTGGGAATATGATTACGGATCAGCGCAATACCAAAGTTGGAAAATGCGGTTACCGCGGTCAGCGCGATACACATTACCAAGGTCACCTGCAGACTGGTGGTTACCGCCAGCGCAGAACAGACACCCAGAATCTGAACCGCAATCGGGTTCTTACTGAATAAGGGTTCTGTCAGGACATTTTTCAGTTCAGACATATTAAGCCCCCTGTCCTTTCAGCTGGGTCAGCAGCTTGCCGAAGCCCTGCTCGCCGATCCAGAATTTCACCAGATTATCAACACCACGGCTGGTCAGTGTCGCACCGGACAAACCATCCACCTGGTGCGCACTGCCTTCGGCAGCGCTGCCTTTGATGACCGCGATGGCCAATTCACCGTTCTCATTGAACAGTTTCTTGCCAATCCACAGGCCTTTCCATTTCGGATTATCCACTTCACCGCCCAGACCGGGTGTTTCCGCGTGAGCGTAGAAACCCAGGCCGGCGATGGTGTTCATATCACCCTGCACCGCCATAAAGCCGTACAGTGTGGACCACAGGCCGTAGCCATGCACCGGCAGCACGATGGTTTCAATGGCACCATTGTTTTCCACCAGATACACCGCCGCGTATTTTTCCCGGCGCTTGATGCTGGCAATGTCTTCGCTGCCGCTCAGGCGCTCAGACAGCTCCGGCATCTTGGAGGATTTGCGCTGGTCAAAGTTGGCTACGTTCAGACCGGCTGCAGTGATTTCAGCCAGTTCTGCTTCAGTGGCAAAACGGCCTTCGTCCAGGTTCACGATACGGGTAGTGATACGGGCCGCAAACTGCTCGGCCACACTTTTACCCGGTTCGTACAAGCCTGCGGCCTGTAAAACGGCAATACGCTTGTCGTTGGCTTTGTTTTCATTCTGCTTGTCACGCAAGCCTACCGCTGCACCGGCAACGATAATGGCGCACACCAGACACAGCAGAACGGCAACCAGCAGCGTTTTCTGAATGCTGTCGTTATTGGCTGACACGGGCAGTCCTCCGCTTGATATTGGCCTGAACTACAAAGTGGTCGATCAGCGGCGCAAACAGGTTAGCGAACAGAATCGCCAGCATCATGCCTTCCGGGAATGCCGGGTTCACAACGCGGATCATCACCACCATAAAGCCGATCAGAGCACCAAAGAACCACTTACCTTTGTTGGTCATGGACGCCGATACCGGATCGGTGGCCATAAAGATCATACCGAAGGCAAAACCACCCAGAACGAGATGCCAGTACCAGGGCATGGCAAACAGCGGATTGGTGTCAGAACCAATGCCGTTGAACAGCAATGAGGTGGCCACCATGCCGATCATCACACCGGCCACAATACGCCAGGAGGCAATACCCATGACCATCAGCACCACACCGCCGAGCAGAATGGCCAGCGTACTGGTTTCACCCATGGAACCCTGAATAGTACCGATAAAGGCATCCATCCAGCTGGTACCACTGGCAACCACGTTTTCAACACCGCCTTCGTAGGCTTTGCTCAGCGCGGTTGCACCCGAGAAACCGTCGGCTGCCGTCCACACGCCGTCACCGGAAATATTGGCCGGATACGCGAAGAACAGGAACGCACGACCGGTCAGGGCCGGGTTGAGGAAGTTTTTACCGGTACCACCGAAAATTTCCTTACCGATCACCACACCGAAGGTGATACCCAGAGCCACCTGCCACAGCGGAATGGTAGCCGGCAGAATCAGGGCAAAGAGTACGGAAGTCACGAAGAAACCTTCATTCACTTCGTGCTTACGGATGGTGGCAAACAGCACTTCCCAGAAACCACCCACAATAAAGGTCACGGCGTACACCGGCAGGAAGTAAGCGGCACCAAAGACAATGTTGTCCCAGATGCTGGCGGCACTGTGACCACCACCGCCCAGCAAGGCGATCAGCACTTCACGCCAGCCTTCCAGCACCGCGCCGTTGCCAGCGTCGATGGCCAGGTTGGCCTGCAGACCGATGTTGTACATACCGAAAAACATCGCCGGGAAAGTACACAACCATACGGTGATCATAATGCGCTTGAGGTCGATACCATCACGCACATGCGCCGTGTTATTGGTCACGTTCGGCGGGGAATAAAGACCGGTATCCACCGCTTCATAGAGCGGATACATTTTTTCAAACTTGCCACCCTTTTCAAAACTGGGTGCCAGGCTGTCGAGCATACTACGCAAGCCCATAATTAACCCTCCGCCTGAATTCGGGTGAGATTTTTACGCAGAATCGGACCGTATTCGTATTTGCCCGGGCAGACAAAGCTGCACAGGGCCAGGTCTTCTTCATCCAGTTCCAGAGCGCCCAGATTAATAGCGGTGTCCATATCTTCCACAATCAGTGCACGCAGCAGCTGAGTGGGCAGAATATCCAGCGGCATAATCTTTTCATAAGCGCCTACCGGTACCATGGCCCGCTCGGAACCGTTGGTGCTGGTGGTAAAGGCAAAGGATTTCGGCAGCAGTTTGGACAGGTAAACCGGCATCACCGAGAAACGGTTTACCCCGGCACGCAGATAATGCAGGAACGGACGGTCACGACCTTCCAGCAGTACCGATACCTGATTATGGAAACGGCCCAGGAACAATTCATGGCCAGCCGCAGTACGGCCACCAAACACAGAACCGGAAATAATGCGGTTTTCACCAGCGGCTAATTCACCAGCCGTCAGCTGGGTCAGATCGGCACCGACACAGGTGCGTACCAGACGTGGCTTATTCACCTGCGGACCGGCGAGAGCCACTACACGGTCGGTATACAGTTTACCGGTGGTAAACAGATGACCGATGGCGATCACATCCTGGTAACCCACCGTCCAGACAGTGCGGTTAGCGCCCACAGCGTGCAGGAAATGAATATGAGTACCGCTCAGACCCGCCGGATGCGGACCGGCAAATTCTTCGGTGGTTTCGACACCGGCGGCCGGAATGCTGGCAGCCGGAGCTTTACACACGAACAACTTACCTTCGGTCAGGTTCTTCAGCACGGTCAGGCCGTGTTTAAAGGCATCGGCCTGTTCATTAATTACCAGCGCCGGATCAGCAGCGAGCGGATTGGTATCCATGGCATTAACGAAAATGGCGGACGGACGGCTGCCCGGTGCCGGAACTCGTGAGTACGGACGGGTGCGCAGGGCAGTCCATAAACCGGAAGCGATCAGATTGTTCTGGATATCGTCGGCTGACAGCGATGCCAGCTGTGCCGGAGCATAGCTCTGGAAGGTTTCTTCCTCACTGCCATCGACTTCGATAACCAGTGACAGGAATACACGGCGCTCACCGCGGTTAATGGCTTTTACCACACCGGCGGCCGGAGCAGTGTATTGCACGCCTTCTGTTTTTTTATCGGTGAAAATCACCTGGCCTTTCTTGACTCGATCACCTTCCTGAACCGTCATCGTTGGCTTCATGCCAACATAATCTGCGCCCAGCAAAGCTACCTGAGTAACCTGCCGACCTGCAGAAATGACTTGTTCAGGGCTGCCGGTGATTGGTAAGTCGAGACCCTTTCTGATGTTGATCATACGCCTCGCCTAATCACGTTACCGTCCGGACTGATTCCCATGCAAAAACGCACACAACCACCCCTCTCTCCGGATTGCTGTGCGCACGAGCGTTTTCACACTGAAAACAAGCAGTTGGACTCATTTCCCAAGTTAAAAATCGCGCTAAGTATAATGACCGGCCGGCGAATAATCCACCGGTGATCCGGCCTCTGCCCTCCCCCTTTAGGCGTATCTGTGCGATTACGGAAAAACTGCACATCGTTTAACCAGAGCGCTGACACTACCTGACAAAGGCGCACTTCAGACGCCGGCGGCGGGGCAAAAAAAAGCCGCTGCACAAGCAGCGGCCAGGGTATTAAACCTGCTTCGGCAGGGTCGGGTATTCAACCCCGCAGACCTGCTGGGCAATACGCACCACCTGACGGCTGTAGCCGTACTCGTTGTCGTACCACACATACAGGTTAACCTGGTTGCCATTCACGATGGTCGCTTTGGCATCCACAATACCGGCGTGGCTGTTACCGACGAAATCGGTAGATACCACTTCAGCAGAGTTCACCCAGTCGATCTGCTTCTGCAGCGCAGAATGCAGCGACTGTTCACGCAGGAAGTTATTCACTTCTTCCACGCTGGTTTCTTTCTTCAGGTTCAGCGCCAGAATGGCCATGGAGACGTTCGGAGTCGGAACGCGGATGGCATTACCGGTCAGCAGACCTTTCAGTTCCGGCAGCGCTTTGGCCACAGCCTTGGCAGCACCGGTCTCAGTAATCACCATGTTCAGCGGTGCGGAACGGCCACGACGATCACCTTTGTGGTAGTTGTCGATCAGGTTCTGGTCGTTGGTGTAGGAGTGTACGGTTTCCACGTGGCCACTGTTAATGCCGTAGGCATCGTTCATCACCTTCAGAATCGGGGTAATGGCGTTGGTGGTGCAGGACGCGGCGGACAGAATCTTGTCAGAGGCATCGATATCACCGTTATTGATACCGTATACGATGTTTTTCAGATCGCCCTTGCCCGGTGCGGTCAGCAGCACACGCGCCGCGCCGTTGCAGTTAAGGTGCTGGGACAGGCCCGCTTCGTCACGCCATACACCGGTATTGTCGATGATCAGGGCGTTTTTGATGCCGTGCTGGGTATAATCAATTTCCGACGGATCGTTGGCGTAAATAATCTTGATGTAGTTGCCGTTGGCGATCAGTGCTTCGTTTTCGGCATCGATGGTCAGGGTGCCGCGGAACGGACCGTGAACAGAATCACGACGCAACAGGGAAGCGCGCTTCACCAGATCTTCGCCTTTACCACGACGTACCACGATGGCACGCAGACGCAGGCCCTTACCGCCGCCGGATTTTTCAATCAAGATACGCGCCAGCAGACGACCGATACGACCAAAACCGTACAGAACCACGTCGCGGTTTTCGCCGTCGGCCTGGGTTTTGCCAACCACTTCGGCCAGTTCAGCCTGCAGGAAAGCCACCAGATCCTGGCCATTGCCTTCGTTGCGGTATTTTACCGCCAGCTTGCCCAGATCAATGTGCGCACGGCCGACTTCCATATTGCTCAGCGCCGTCAGGATCGGATAGGTATCGTGAACAGACAGCTCTTGCTTCTGCATATGACGCACAAAACGGTGTGCCTTCAGAATATCGATGACGGAACGGTTTACCACCGGACGGCCATACACCGAAGTAACAACGTTTTTCTTGCGGTACAGGGTACCAATCAGAGGAATCATGGATTCTGCGATGGCTTCACGGTCCATCCAGTCCTGCAAACAGGCTTCGCGCATGTCTTGGCTCACGGGGTCACCTTCCGTTAAAGAGTCTGTGGGCTAAAAAATTCGGTGCCGCATTATGCCCTTAAGTGTGCGGCGATGCCAGACGCTGACGGGGTGAGGGTTAAGCGTTCAGGGTTTTGCGCGCTCTGCAGAAACGCCCAACGCCCAACGCCAACACCACGCTTAACCCGCCACGGCGTTTTCCGTTACACTGCCGGCCTCTTTCCGTACCCCGCTTAAGGAGCCGGCATGCACAGCCCACTTCATCCGCCTATTCCCGCCCGTGCTGCCGAGCGCTTTTTCTGGGGTGGTTTGCGCGGTGCCGGTCAGGCGCTGGCCATTGCCGCCGCCGCCGAGCAGCAACCGGGGCTGACGCTGGTGATTACCGCCGATCCGGCCAGTGCCTTACGACTGGAAGAAGAAATCCGCTTTTTTGCCAGCGAACTGCCGGTGCTGCATTTTCCCGACTGGGAAATTCTGCCCTACGACCTGTTTTCCCCGCACCAGGACATCGTCTCCCAGCGTATTGCTACCTTAAGCCGGCTGCACGATTTAAAGCAGGGCGTGCTGATTCTGCCGGTCACCACCCTGCTGCATAAATTACCGCCGGCCAGCTTTTATCAGGGCCAGAGTTTTGCCCTGGATGTGGGACAGTCCTTTAATACCGACACCACCCGCCTGCAACTGGAAGCGGCCGGCTACCATTGCGTGGATACGGTGTACGAACACGGTGAATTTGCCGTGCGCGGTGCCATTGTCGATATTTTCCCGATGGGTCAGGACACACCGTTCCGCATCGAGTTATTCGACGACGACATCGAAACCCTGCGCACTTTCGACCCGGAAACCCAGCGCACCCTGGAAAAAGTGGATTCCATCCGCATTCTGCCGGCACGGGAATTTCCGCTCAACGCCAGCGCCATCCGCACCTTCAAAGCGCGCTGGTTTGATTTTTTTGAGCAGGACCCGAAAGCCTGCCCGGTCTACACCGACGTCAGTCAGGGCATCGCTCCGGCTGGTATTGAATATTACCTGCCATTGTTTTTCAGCGAAGAGACCGGGCAGTTTTTTGACCATCTGCCGCGCCAGACCCTGATCATCCACGACGAGCAGCTGGAAGCGGCCACCCGTCAGTTCCGCCAAGATGTGGAACAGCGCTACGAAAGCCGCCGCCACGACCGTTTGCGGCCAGTGCTGGCGCCGGCCCAGCTGTTTTTATCGGTGGAGCAATTATTCAGCCAGCTGAACCAGTACCCACGGGTGCAATGGAGCAGCAACCCGGCCCCACAACGGGCGGGGGCCACTGAACTGCACAGCGTACCGCTGCCGGACCTGAGCGTGGATGTACGACTTGAACAACCCCTGCAACGGCTGCACACATGGCTGCAGGAACAGCAACAGCAGCGGGTACTCTTCTGTGCTGAATCCGCCGGCCGTCGTGAAGCCTTAAAAGAGCTGCTCGGCCGTATTCAGCTGCGTCCGCAGGAATTTGACGGCTGGCAGGATTTCCTGCGCAGCGACGCACCGGTTGGTTTAACGGTAGCACCGCTGGATGACAGCAGCAGTGTCAGCCTGGCGGATGGCCTGCTGCATCTGGTTACCGAAAACCAGCTGTTCGGCCAGCGTATCCGTCAGACCCGCCGCCGACAGAAGCAGAAAACCGATGCCGAGCTGGTGATCCGCGACCTGTCCGAACTGAAACCCGGCGCCCCGGTGGTGCACCTTGACCACGGTATTGGCCGCTATATGGGGCTGGAAACCCTGGACGCCGGTGGCCAGGTGAATGAATTTCTGGTGCTGGAATACGCCGGCAACGCCAAGCTGTATGTGCCGGTGTCGTCGCTGCACCTGATTTCGCGCTACGGCGGCGCCGAAGAAGGCGGCGCGCCGTTAAGCAAACTCGGCACCGATAAATGGGCCCAGGCCAAGCGTAAAGCGGCCGAGAAAATCCGCGATACCGCCGCCGAACTGCTGGATATTTACGCCCGCCGCGAAGCCCGCAAAGGCTATGCGTTCAGCGGCCCGGATGAAGAATACGAGCGCTTTGCCGCCGGCTTCCCGTTTGAGGAAACCCCCGACCAGCAATCGGCCATTGATGCCGTCATTAAGGATATGTGCTCACCACGGCCCATGGACCGGCTGGTGTGCGGTGACGTCGGCTTCGGTAAAACCGAAGTGGCCATGCGGGCGGCCTTTCTGGCCGTTCAGAGTGGTAAACAGGTGGCGGTGCTGGTGCCCACCACCTTGCTGGCGCAGCAGCATTATCAGAATTTTGCCGACCGCTTTGCCGAATGGCCGGTAAAAGTAGACGTGCTGTCACGCTTTAAATCGGAAAAAGAAACCCAGCAGGCGCTGGAACGGATGCTGGACGGCAAAACCGACATTGTGGTCGGTACCCATAAACTGCTGCAGAACAATGTTAAGTTCGAGCATCTGGGCCTGCTGATCATCGACGAAGAACACCGCTTTGGTGTGCAGCAGAAAGAGCGCATCAAATCGCTGCGGGCCGAGGTGGATATCCTCACCCTTACCGCCACGCCGATTCCGCGGACCCTGAACATGGCCATGGCCAGCATCCGCGATCTGTCCATTATTGCCACCCCGCCGGCCAAGCGCTTAAGCGTGAAAACCTTTGTCCGCCAGCACGACGAACCCACCATCAAAGAAGCGGTACTGCGGGAAATTCTGCGCGGCGGGCAGGTGTATTACCTGCACAATGAAGTGAAAACCATCGAAAAAACCGCCCGCGATCTGGCCGAGGCCATTCCCGAAGCACGGGTGGTGGTGGCCCATGGGCAGATGTCAGAACGTCAGCTGGAAAGCGTGATGGCCGACTTCTACCACAAACGTTTTAACGTACTGGTCTGTACCACCATTATCGAAACCGGTATCGACGTACCCTCGGCCAACACCATCATTATCGACCGTGCCGACAAGTTCGGTTTAGCCCAGCTGCACCAGCTGCGCGGCCGGGTTGGGCGCTCACACCATCAGGCCTATGCCTATCTGCTGACCCCGCCGCCGAAAACTATGACTCAGGATGCCGAAAAACGCCTGGACGCCATTTCCGCCGCCCAGGACTTAGGCGCCGGCTTTATGCTGGCCACCCACGATCTGGAAATCCGCGGTGCCGGTGAGCTGCTGGGTGAAGAACAAAGTGGCCAGATCGAAACCATCGGCTTTACCCTGTACATGGAGATGCTGGAGCAGGCCGTGAAAGCCATGAAGGCCGGCAAAATGCCCGCTGCTGATCTGGCCATTAACCACGGTACCGAGGTAAACCTGCACATTCCGGCGCTGATTCCGGCCGATTATCTGCCCGATGTTAATGGCCGCCTGACGCTGTACAAACGCATTGCCAGTGCCGCCGACGAACTGCAGTTGCGTGAATTGCAGGTAGAAATGATCGACCGTTTCGGCCTGTTACCGGAACCGGTCAAAAATCTGTTCCGGCAGGCGGCGCTGAAACTGCAACTCACCCCGTTAGGCATTGCCAAACTGGACGCCGGCGAGCAGAGTGGCCGTATTGAATTTGCCGCCCAGACCAGCATCAACCCCTTCACGCTGGTGCGACTGGTACAAAGCAAATCCAAAACGTTTAAGCTCGAAGGTGGCAATACCCTGAAATTCAGCCTGAATATGGCGGGTATTGAACAACGCTTTCATCAGATCGAACAGATCATTACCGAATTGCAAAAGGACCCGAATCCGTGATGCCGCGCTTTTCTGTTGTCTTCGCCAGTACCCTGTTGTTCTGCAGCCTGAATCTGCAGGCCGCCCCCTGGTACCGCGTAGAGGTTGTTTTGGTGGCGTACCAGAATCCGCAGCTGATCGGTGATGAACAATGGCCCGATGCACTGCCGCTGCCGCAGGCCGAAGCCCGCGCCCCCGATCTGCGCTGGTGGCATACCCCACCCGTTAGCGGCTATAACGCCCTGCTGGCCGGGTTTGGTTTTAGCCGGCCGCCGGTTGCCGGCTGGGACCTGCCACTGCAACCCTTACCCAACCGGCATCTGCAAGCCGAGGCAGAACGCCTGCAAAAACATCCGGATATGCAGGTGATCTGGCATCAGGCCTGGGTAGAGCCCATTCAGGAGCAGGAACAGGCCATTGTGCATCCGCTGGATATCCGCCTTACGGACCAGCTGGATATTCACCTGAGCGGCAGCATTAGTCTGCATCGCAGCCGGTTTCTGCATGTAAGTACTGACATCGTGGTGCAGCATTTTGAACCGTCACTGGTGCCGGCACTGGCCGATCTGCAGCCGTTAAACAGCCCGATCCGCAGCGATTACCGCACCGATCTGCTGACACAGGCCGCCATTGCCAGCTCCGCCAGCGAAGAAACAGCACCCGTGCCAGTGCGGGCTGCGCACATTCAGCAAAGCCGGCGCATGCGCAGTGGCGAACTGCACTACATTGACCACCCATTGCTGGGCATTGTGGTGAAAGTGGTGCCGGTGACCGACGCCAGCAGCCTCTGAGCCCCGGCGCCGCCAGCGGCTAAAGCGCGGTTACAACCGCGCCAGCGTCGCCGCCAGTAAATCACGCACCTGCTGCATGCCACTGGCAATCACGTTATTGATGTAGTCCATGGTGATCTCCCCGTCACTCTTACCCGCGGCCGGGTTCACCACCAGACAGATACAGGCGTAGGGAATCCCCAGCTCACGCGCCAGCACCGCTTCCGGCATACCGGTCATACCAACCAGATCACAGCCGTCTTTTTCCATGCGGCTGATTTCAGCGATGGTTTCCAGCCGCGGCCCCTGGGTGGCGCCATATACGCCGCCATCCAGCGCAGCAATACCGGCATTTTTCGCCGCCTGCACGATGGCACGGCGCAATGTTTCGTCGTAGGGATGGGTAAAATCAATGTGCTGTAACGGCCGGAATTCACCGTCAAAAAAGGTACTGTCACGGCCCCAGGTGTAATCAATCAGCTGCTGCGGCACCGCAATCACACCCGACTGCATGGCCGGAGTAATACCACCGACGGCGTTCACCGCAATAATGGCATCCACGCCCTGCTGCTGCAGTGCCAGCAGGTTGGCGCGGTAATTCACCTTATGCGGCGGCACCGCGTGTGGGTGACCGTGGCGGGCCAGAAACACCACCTCTTTGCCGGCCCACTGGCCGCTGTGCAAAGGCGACGAGGGTTGGCCGAGCGGGGTTTCCACAACCAGCGCCGGATTCAGCTGCGGGCCTTGCAGCTGGGTTAAACCAGTGCCACCAATAATGGCAATATTCTGGAACGACATAACAATCGGCTTCCTGTTCGTTTATTCCTGCCAGAGGGCCGCCAGACGCTGGCGGATCTGTTGTTGACGAGCCGCATCCACCACGGTGGTGGCCGGCCCCTGCAAATACGCTAATGACAGCGCGGTAAACTCACCCGCCGCGCGTAAGCCACGGGCGGCATCAATTACCTGCTGCGCCGCGACCCGGTCGTTACACACCAGCAAGGCATTGGCGCCGGCGGCGGCGGCGGCCTGCGCCCGGCCGGCATAGTCGCCGGCGCTGGCGGCACCGGCCATGGATAAATCATCGCTGAAAATCACGCCCTCAAACTGCAACTGGCGGCGCAGAATTTCCTGCAGCCAGAGCGCAGAAAAACCCGCCGTATACTGCGCATCAACAGCCGGATAGACCACGTGAGCCGGCATAATACCGGCCAGCAAACCAGACTGAATTAAGGCAGCAAAAGGAGCAATATCGGTTTGCAATTGGGGCCACGGCCGCTCATCCACCGGCAAGGCCAGATGTGAGTCCGCCGCCACCGCCCCATGACCGGGAAAATGCTTGCCCACGGCCGCCATACCGGCCTGCTGCATACCGGCAATAAAAGCCCCGGCCAGGCGGGTAACGGTGGCAGCATCATGGCCGAACGCCCGATCACCGATCACCTGGGACACATCGCGTTCAATATCCAGTACCGGGGCAAAACTCAGATGCACACCACAGGCGCGCACTTCCGCCGCCATCAGCCAACCCAGTTCCTGTGCCAGCTCAAGTGCTTCCGGAGGATTGCGGTGGTAAATCTGCTCCAGCGTCAGCATCGGCGGTAACCGGGTAAAGCCCGTACGAAAACGCTGCACCCGGCCGCCTTCCTGATCGGCACAGAGCAGCAAATCCGGACGCAACTCACGAATGGCCGCCGTCAGCTCCTGCAGTTGCTGCGGTGACTGGTAATTACGGGCAAAGAAAATGAGACCGCTGAGTTCCGGCTGGCGCAAAAACTCATGATCCTCCGGACTCAACTGCAGACCGGCAAGATCGGCGATCACGCCGACGGCGTGGGTCAGAGATTGCGGCATGGAATCCTCGCAAAACTGTGCTCCTGAATCCATACCGGCGTCCCCGGTGGCGCCAGAGCAAACAGCAGTAATAAATCGGCATTGTGCATACGGATACAACCGTGCGAAGCCGGTACGCCCATGGGTTCGGAATCGGGCGTGCCGTGGATATAAATAAAGCGGCGCATGCTATCGACATTACCCAATCGGTTACGGCCGGTTTCCTGGCCTTGCAGCCATAAAATGCGGGTCAGAATCCAATCCCGGTCAGGTTGCTGCTGCGCCAGTTGCGGCGAATATATTTCACCGGTGACACGACGACCACGGAAGACGGCATTCAGCGGCGCACCCGCACCAATCGCGGCACGGATACGGTGCCAGCCACGCGGGGTCTGCTCTGACCCCTGCTGCTCACCCGGGCCGTTCTTCGCCGTGGATACCGGAAAAACATGGCAGACACCAGCACTGGCAATACGCAGCTGCTGATCTGCCAGGGAAATTTCTATCAGGGGAGTGACGCTGGCGCCATCACGGATCATAAAATCCATCTCAATACCGGAAAACGCTCAGTGTATTCCGGTGCGCGTTACTGAGCCTGATGGGGCGCGTTCAAACCGGACGCGAGGAAAGGTATCAATTTATCAATCACTTGCGCAACATCGGCGGCCTTGCCCAGATCATGTTCCGCCATCGCCGTAAGGGAATCGGCACCGGATAAGGTAAAGACCGTGGCGCCCAGCATAAAGTGGATACGCCAGAAACGTTCTTCATCGGATAAATCCGGCGTCGCAGCGGTAATCAGCTGCATAAACACCGTAAATACCGGCGCGTATTCTTTTTGCAGAAAGCGGCGCAGGTGGCCTTGCCCCTGGGTATAGGCCAGACCCAGCAGGCGCATAAAAATACCCAGCCGGCGCGGACTGTCGTGGCCGGCGTGCAGGGCCGTGCGCGACAGCAGCAATAATAACTCTCGCAGTTGTGGCTGCTGCTGGGGCAGCTGCTGGTGAATGGTCAGCAGCTCCTGCTCCAGCTGTTCACAGAAAGGCGCCAGGAAGCGGGCGAACACCGCCTGAATCAGCGATTTTTTTGAACCGAAGTGATAGTTCACTGCCGCCAGATTCACCCCCGCACGGGTGGTGATATTGCGCAATGATGTCTCCGCAAAGCCGCGCTCGGAAAACAGCTCTTCGGCGGCGTTAAGGATGCTTTTTACCGTATCTTTCTGTGCCATGGGGTTCCGGCTCCCGATAACTGCCGGAACCCCGGCAGCGTATAAAAACAAGTGTTTCAAACATACGTTTAAAACATAACAAAGGCAAGCACAGAGCATGCCGGACAAGACCACCGTCACATTACTCAGCAGAAATACGCCGGCTGACCGAGCACAAAGCGCAGACACTTCAGCCTTATGACACAGAAAAGGGTTTACAACCGGCAAAACACTGTATAAATTCACACCTACTGTATAGATCAACAGACTGGATAAGCATCATGATCAAGCTCACCGCCCGTCAGCAGCAGGTTCTGGATTTTATCCGCAAGGCCATTGAAGACACCGGCTTTCCGCCGACCCGCGCCGAAATCGCCACCGAACTGGGGTTCCGTTCCCCCAATGCCGCGGAAGAACACCTGAAAGCCCTGGCCCGTAAAGGCGCTATTGAAATGATGCCGGGCGCTTCCCGCGGCTTACGCATTGTTGAAGCCCAGAATCCCGGCCTGCCGATTGTTGGCCGGGTAGCCGCCGGTGAGCCCATTCTGGCGCAGGAACATATTGAAGATTACTGCACCATTCCGCCGGAGTTTTTCCATCCGCAAGCCGATTACCTGCTGGAAGTGCACGGCGACAGCATGAAAAACATTGGCATTATGAACGGTGATTACATTGCGGTGCATAAAGCCAGCACCGCCCGTAATGGTGAAATTGTGGTCGCCCGGGTGGGTGAAGAAGTAACGGTTAAACGCTACGAAAAACAGCGTACTCAGGTGGTTCTGCATCCTGAAAACGAAGATTACCAACCCATTCAGGTTGATCTGCGCGAACAGGAGTTCGCCATTGAAGGCCTGTATGTCGGCGTTGTCCGTCGCCACTGAAACTGTCAGAAATTTGCCGAGGTATGGTTATGCGTCAGTTATCTTTTACCATGTCTGAACCGGGCCTGGCCCTCAGTTCGGCTCTGCCGGTCACTGCCGACCACGCGGTCAGCGGCAGCCTGACCGAAATGATCGTCGGTGAAAGCAGTGCCATTCAGCCGATGCAATTATTGCCGCTGCTGGCCCAGTGCAATGCCCAGCAACGCTGGCTGATGTGGCTGAGCCCGCAACGCACGCTGAACAAGCAATGGCTGGAAAGTCTGGGGCTGGGTAAGTCGCCGGTGATTCATCTGGATTTATGCGCCGATACTCAGCTGGCGCTGTGCACCAAGGTACTGGCCGCCGCCAACAGCCACCTGATCATTGAATGGCAGGGCGAGCTGACGCGTGAAGAACGCCTGCAGCTGCGCCAGCAAGCCCAGCGCAGTGGCAGCCACGTGGTGCTGATTCAACGCCTGCCCTGAAGGTTCGGTCATAACGCGGCAGCATAAAAAAAGCCCTGTGCGTTTCCACGCCAGGGCTTTTTTATTACAGACACCGTCAGTGACTGTTTAATGCAAACGCTGCTGATACTCCGGCGTATCAAAATCATCACGCTCAACTTCCATACCGGACAACTCGCCCACTTTACGCACACCGGCTTCCAGCATTACCCGGGCAACGTCCAGATGATGCATCTGCAGACTGGCACGGGCGTCGTCGGAAAAATGAATGGATACCAGTGCATCACCGTCCTGATCGTCGGCGCGACGCAGGGCCACATCACCATTGGAAAGTTCTACGATTTCAAAAAAGCGTGCCATAACCGCCTCTCTAAACAGGGCGCGCGACTATATCACAGCAGTGCCCCAATAGCTTGAGGACGCCACAGAACAGTTAGTAATAAAAAGTAATTGAATAGAACAGAAACACGGCAGCCAACCGGCTGCCGTGTTGCAGTGCATCAGTTTTCGTGGCGACATTCAGCTTTCGTGACGATTAGCGCGCTGGGCATCGATCAGCCGTTCCAGCTGCCGGGACCAGCCGGCAACGTCGGTGGCGGGTTCGGCGGCGGTCAGCGGAATCAGATCAATACGCTGCGCCGGTGGCGCGGCAGCATCATCCTCGTCATGGCCGTTATCATGCTCATGGTCGTGATCATGGTGATGATGATGGTCGTCATGACGATGCCGGTGATGGCCTGCTGCGGCCGACGCCGGTGGCAGCATCTGGCGCTCCACCGCCAGCAGTAACTGCGCCAGCCAGCTGAACGGATCGGCCGCCAGCTGCTGCAGCTCGCGCACTTCTCCGGTGACCAATGGCATCTGTTGCAGCAACTGCTCCAGACTGCTGAATGGCTGGCGGTATGACGCCGCCTCGGCCAGTTCGTGCAGGTAACACAACCAGGCATCACGCAGCTGGTACAGCGCACTTTCCTGTAACGCCTGCTGTAATACCAGCTCGCCACACTGCTGTTGCTGCTCCTGCAGCAAACGGCACTGATAGAGTTTCTGATTGGTCTGGCGCAGCCAGTGCGACATGATCGTTAACCTCAGAAATCGATGCTTAAGCCGGCGTGCAGGCCATCACCGAGTTCATAACGGCTGCCGCCGCCATCGAGGCGGATACCGACATAGCGGTAACCCACAAACAAGCGGGCGGTCGGAATCATGCTGTATTGCAGACGCAGATCGGCGTTGATGATGTTATCGGCATCCGAAAACGACAGTACCGAAGGTGCGTAATAACCATAACCGGCCACACTCACATCGCGGTTCGCCGGAAAGGCATAGCGGAAAAAACCACCCACGCCAACACCGCCGGCATCAAACCAGTCGGTATTAATGGCGTGCAGTTTGGCGCCGATACCGATGTACAGATTGCGCTTACCCGGACGCACATCCACCACGTGCACACCGGCTTCCAGCATGTCGCCATCGTCTTCATGATGCAGCCAGGCTAAATTAACATGCATACCGGAATTCGCCTGCGTGGCATCCCAGGCAAAACGGAAATCATCATTCGATAAGCTCAGATCCAGTGAACCACCTGCCTGTACGGCCGGAGCCGCCAACGCCACACCCAAGCCCAGAACTGCCAGTGTTTTTTTGATAACTGCCGTCATGCCTATCCCCAATGGTTGTTTCAGTCACGGGCTTCATGCCCGGTTAAAAATTGCTGTGCATAATAACAGCGCGGCGGCCGGGGTAAAACCAGGGCCGCCGCCAACAGTGCATTACGTCACAGGGTGTCGTTACTGCAGCAAATCCAGCAGCAGTTTATTCAGACGCGCAACATACTGCGCAGGTTCCTTCAGCTGACTGCCTTCCGCCAGCTGCGCCTGCGCGTAAATCAGCGCCGCCAGCTCAGCAAAGCGGTTTTCGTCCTGCTCTTTATCCAGCCGTTCAATCAACGGATGCGCCGGATTAATTTCCAGGGTGGATTCCGGTTCCGGTACCTGCTGGCCAGCCGCTTCCAACAGGCGCCGCATATGGCCACCCATATCGTACTGCCCTACCACCAGACAGGCCGGAGAGTCGGTCAGACGCGACGTCACGCGTACGGTTTTTACTTCGCTTTCCAGCGCTTTTTGCACGCGCTCCACCAGGTCTTTATGGGTTTCGGCCAGCGCCTGTTGCTGTTCTTTTTCAGCGCTGTCGGCCAGATCATCCAGATCCAGTTCACCTTTGGTCACGTCCTGGAACAGCTTGCCATTAAACTCGGTCAGGTGGCCGACCATCCATTCATCCACGCGGTCGGTCAGCAACAATACTTCCACTCCTTTGCTGCGGAAATATTCCAGATGCGGGCTGCTGGCCACGGCGGCGTAATTTTCGCCGGTAATGTAGTAAATCTTTTTCTGCCCTTCACGCATGCGGGCGACATAGTCTTCCAGCCCCACGCTTTGCGCTTCGCCCTCACTTTTAGTCGTGGCAAAACGGAATAACGCAGCGATTTTTTCGCGGTTACTGAAATCTTCAGCCGGGCCTTCTTTCAGCACATCACCAAATTCATTCCAGAAGGTCTGGTATTTTTCCGGTTCGTTCTTCGCCAGTTTTTCCAGGCTATCCAGCACCCGTTTAACCAGTGCACTGCGCAGGCTTTCTACCTGTTTATCCTGCTGCAGAATTTCACGCGATACGTTCAGCGATAAATCGTTGGAATCCAGTACGCCTTTCACGAAACGCAGATACAACGGCAGGAACTGCTCGGCGTCGTCCATGATAAAGACGCGCTGCACGTACAGTTTCAGGCCACGTGTCGCTTCGCGGTTCCAGATATCAAAGGGCGCTTTGGCCGGAATATACAGCAGGCTGGTGTAGTCCAGCTTGCCTTCTACTTTGTTGTGCATCCACAGCAGCGGCTCGTTCCAGTCGTGGGAAACGTGCTTGTAGAATTCTTTGTAATCTTCATCGCTGATATCGGACTTGCTGCGGGTCCACAAGGCTTTGGCCTGGTTCACCGCTTCCGGAATTTTCTTCGCCTCACCGTCCGCATCATCAGTGCTGGTTTCCTGCGGCAGGAAAACCGGCACGGCAATATGGTCAGAATATTTTTTAATTAACGAACGCAGTCGGAAGCTGTCAGCAAATTCCACATCATCTTTCTTCAGATGCAGGGTGATGCGAGTACCGCGCTTGGCTTTCTCAATGCTTTCCAGAGTGAAATCACCTTCACCAGCGGATTCCCAGCGCACCGCAGCGTCCGCCGCTTCACCGGCACGACGGGTTTCTACGGTGACTTTATCGGCGACAATAAAGGCCGAATAAAAACCCACCCCAAACTGGCCGATGAGTTGCGAATCTTTTTTCTGATCGCCGCTTAATTTGCTTAAAAATTCGGCGGTGCCGGACTTGGCAATGGTGCCCAGGTGATTAACCACATCGTCACGGTTCATACCGATACCATTGTCTTCAATGGTCAGGGTGCCGGCGTCTTTATCGAAATCGATGTGCACCGCCAGTTCGCTGTCGCCTTCGTACAGGCCATCATTCTGCAGTGCTTCAAAGCGCAGTTTGTCGCAGGCATCCGAGGCGTTGGAAATCAATTCCCGCAGAAAAATCTCTTTGTTGGAGTACAAAGAGTGAATCATCAGATGCAGCAGTTGTTTGACTTCGGTTTTAAAACCCAGGGTTTCTTTGCTGGCGGCAGTCATGCCCTACTCCTTTACCATCCGGTTGATTAAGCACGCAACGACAGTCAGCGTCGTTGCTATGCCGGAGTAAATGGGGCCGTCTTACACCATTTCAAGAGCTTCCTTCCGAATGGCCGGTAACCGGCGGCGGAACTGCATCAGCCGCTGCGCCAGCGCATCATCGGCACGTAAATCCGTGACCACCGCCACCGAACTTATGCCGGTTGCCAGAACCTGGGCCACATTCTGATGGGTAATGCCGCCAATGCAGGTCAGTGGATGATTCTGAAAACAGCTCACCCAACGGCTCAGTTGCACTATGCCCAGAGGCGGATAACGCAGCTGTTTGGATAACGGCGGGAACACCGGCCCAAACGCGATGTACGAGGGTTGCACGCCACGGGCACGGGCAATTTCCCAGTCGCTGTGAGTGCTGATTCCAAGCCGGATGCCGGCGCGTTGCAGCGCAGGCAAATCCGCTGTCAGCACGTCTTCCTGCCCCAGATGTACGCCATAGGCCCCCAATTCCAGTGCCAGTTGCCAGTCATCGTTCAGATACAGCGGCACCCCGGCCGCACGGCACAACTCGATGGCGCGGGCAGTGTCGGCCTGATACTCCGGTCCGGGGTCTTTGACCCGCCACTGCAGGCTGTCGATGCCTAATTCCAACAACTGTTGCAGATGGAGCAGATTATCCACCAGCCCATACAGCCCAAGCGGTGCGGCCGGCAGAAACGCGTTATCCGGCCACTCTTCATCAGCCGGCAACACCAGCGGCCAATCCTCAGCCGTGGCCTGCTCCAACGGCACCGCACGGGCATTGTCATAGCCACTGCTCCGGTGGCTGGCGCAGCGAACGGCCAGACGAGCCATGGTCACGGCCTGAATGAGGGCGTCGTAGAGGCTATGCCCCTGCGCCAGCGCACAGGCCAGCGCCGCCGCCAGATGACAGCCGGTGCCATGAACCTGCCGGGCGATGTGCCGATGACGGAAGCGGAACACGGGCAACAGTTGCGGTCCGGGTAACTCATCGTTGTGGTCATGCGCGGCACTGAAACACCAGTCTTCCAGAACATCGTCATCCAGCGGACTGTCGCCGCCGGTAATCAATACGGTCTGTGCTCCCAGCGCCTGCAGCGCAGCAGCACAATCGGCCAGGTTGCTGGCAACGGGTAAGCCGGTCAGCAAACAGGCTTCGGTGCGGTTGGGGGTGATCACCCGGCATCGCTGCAGCAACGCCATCAGGTATTGCCGCAACGCCGGTGTTTGCCAGCACGACTGCAGCACACCGCCCTGACTGGCGGATAACACCGGGTCCCACACCACCTGCCCCGGAAATGCCTGCAGCTTTGGTAACAGCCAGCGCAGACATTCCACACTGGCCGGCAGCCAGCCAAGCCGGATCACCGCCGGCCAGCCGTCCTGCCGCAGGCTTTGCCACTGCGCTTCCAACATTGGCGTATCGACCAGTGTCAGCGCCTGCACGCCCGCACTGTTCTGAGCGGTAATGGCAAGGGTGATCACCGCACAATCCACTCCCATGGCCTGGGCTACGCGCAGATCGGCGGCACTGCCGGCACCCCCGCTGCTGTCGCTGGCGGTCAGACTCCAGATCAACGGTGGTTGGGTCATAACGCCCCCTCCTGATGCCAGAACGGCAACCCCAGTACCGGCGTCGACGGGCTGGCCTGTTGTTGTTCGCACATCAGTCCGGCCCGATAGGCCTGCCGGCCTCCATCCACCGCCTGACGGAACGCCGCCGCCATGGCCACCGGTTGCTGCGACCGTGCCACGGCGGTGTTCAGCAACACGGCATCAAAGCCCATTTCCAGAGCCGCCATGGCTTGCGAGGGTTTGCCGAGTCCGGCATCAATCACCAGCACCGCATCCGGCAGCCGCTCGCGCAGGGTCTGCAGTTGCCAGGGATTCAGCAGGCCTTTGCCGGTACCGATCGGCGCGGCCCAGGGCATCACCGCCGGACAGCCCAGCTCCAGCAAGGTGCGGCATAACACCAGATCATCGGTGCAATAGGGCAGCACCTTAAAGCCCTGTGCAATCAGCTCGCGCGCCGCTTCCACCAGTTGCAGCGGATGCGGCTGCAGGCTGTAGTCATCACCGATGACTTCCAGCTTGATCCAGTCGGTGGCGAATAATTCCCGCGCCATTTGGGCCAGCAAAATCGCTTCGCGCGCCGTATAACAACCGGCGGTATTCGGCAATAAGCGCGCCCCACTGTCACGCACGTAGCTCTGCAGCAAACTCCAGTGGCTGTCCGGCTGCTGTTGTTGCTGTACCTGCGCGGCACTCTGACGGCGCAACGACAAGGTCACAAACCCCGGTTGTGCGGCCTGCAATGCCTCACTCATCACCTGCGGCGAAGGGTACAGCGACGAGCCCAGCCACAAGCGGCTGCCAATGGTTTCACCGGCAATCACCAATGCATTGCTCATATCAGCCTCCGGTAATCACGCTGAGCACATCAATGCAGTCGTCTTCCTGCAGCGCCGTACTGGCATAGCGGCTGGAACTGATAATGTGTTGATTGAGGGCCACCACAAAGCGCATGGAAAACGCCGTGGCATCATCCGACAAAAAACCCAGCTGCTGCAGCAGTGCCAGCAGCGAGCCCGGGTAAACCCGGCATTCATAAGGCTCACCATTAATAATTAAACGCATGGGGAGGCCTCCGTACGGCACCGTGGCGCCGCTTCTGACACGGGTACTTGCAGGGGTAAATCAAACTCCGTCTGCAGTTGCTGCAGCACGGCCGGCGCCAGCAAATAGCCATGACGGAACAGGCCGTTAATGCGTAGCCCCTGCCCGGCCAGCGGCACAATGCAGGGTTGGTGGTCGGGCAGCGCCGGGCGGCAATTGACCTCGAAGCTGAGAATACGGGCCTCGGCCAGCGCCGGGCACAGACTGTAGGCGGCACTCAGTAGCTCCAGCGCCGAACGCACACTCACCGGCGAGCGGTCATCGCTGTCAATTTCCGTTGCGCCCAGCACGTAGCGGTAACGGCCATCGACCTGTCCCTTCGGCACCAGATACAGGTGATAGCGCGGGTGCAACAACCGCACCGGGCGGCTGAGGTTTACCTCGGCGCTGTCCAGCCACAGCACCTCGCCGCGCACCGCGCGCAGCGCCGGCATATCCGACCGTGCGCCCGTACCGCGACAGTCGAGCCAGATATCCTGCGGCCGGGCCTGTCCGACCGGCAACGTGGCCACCGGATGATTGAAATGAAACACAGCGCCCGCCTGTTGTGCGGCCTGTTGCAGCACCACCAATAAGGCGCGGTTATCGATGTGCGCCTCCTGCGGCAGCCAGAAGCCGGCCAGCAGTTGCGGATTCAGGGCCGGTTCCAAAGCCTGCAGTTCACCCACCTGTAACGGCTGCACACTGTCAGTACGGCCACCAGGCCAACCGCCGTGCTGACGCAAAGAACGGCCAAACTGCAGCAACTCGCCCTTGTCCGCCGGATGCGCCACCAGCACACTGCCGCTCTGGCCATAAGCCACCCGGATGCCGGTATCCTGCGCCAGCTCTTCCAGCAATGCCGGCCATAACGCCAGCGACTGTAAGCCCTGCTGAAACACCTGCGAATGGCACAGCGGTGCTTCCGACCAGGGCGCAACCATACCGGCAGCCGTCCAGGCTGCGGCTTGCGGAGACTCAGCGGATGCCTGTTCGTAGACACTGACGGGCATGCCCTGCCGGGCCAGACGCCACGCCAACAAGCTGCCCAATAAACCGGCACCGGCAATATGCCAGTGGATTGGGTGTGGCGTCATACTTCAGCCTCCCGGTACAACTGGCTGCCCTGGGCGCGGAATTCGGCGGCTTTTTCCTGCAGCGCCTGCCGGGTTTCCTGAGCGGCCTGCGCAGCGGCAACATCGCGCACTTCCTGCGAAATTTTCATGGAGCAGAATTTCGGCCCGCACATCGAACAGAAATGCGCCAGTTTATGGCCTTCTTTCGGCAGGGTTTCGTCGTGGTAAGCGCGGGCGGTATCCGGGTCGAGGGCCAGATTAAACTGATCCTGCCAACGGAATTCGAACCGCGCTTTCGACATGGCATTGTCGTGCAGCTGCGCCGCCGGATGGCCTTTGGCTAAATCGGCGGCATGGGCAGCAATTTTGTAGGCCATTAATCCCTGTTTTACGTCGTCTTTATTGGGCAGCCCCAGATGCTCTTTGGGGGTGACATAGCAGAGCATGGCGCAGCCGTACCAGCCTATTAATGCCGCGCCGATACCTGAGGTAATGTGATCGTAACCCGGTGCAATATCCGTGGTTAAAGGCCCCAGCGTATAAAACGGCGCTTCGGCACAATGCTCCAGCTGCCGTTCCATATTCTCCTTGATCAAATGCATCGGCACATGGCCCGGCCCTTCAATAAAGGTCTGCACATCGTGCTGCCAGGCAATTCTGGTTAACTCGCCGAGGGTTTTTAATTCGGCAAACTGAGCGGCATCGTTGGCATCGGCAATGGACCCCGGACGCAACCCATCGCCGAGCGAAAAGCACACATCGTAGGCTTGCATAATTTTGCAGATGTCGTCGAAATGGGTGTAAAGAAAATTTTCTTTATGATGCGCCAGACACCATTTCGCCATGATCGAACCACCCCGGCTGACAATACCCGTCACCCGGTTGGCGGTCAGCGGAATATAGGCCAGACGAACACCGGCGTGAATGGTGAAATAATCCACACCCTGCTCAGCCTGTTCGATTAAGGTGTCGCGATAAATTTCCCAGGTCAGGTCTTCGGCCACGCCATTGCATTTTTCCAGCGCCTGATACAGCGGCACAGTGCCGATCGGTACCGGTGAGTTGCGGATAATCCATTCACGCGTTTCGTGAATATTGTCGCCAGTGGAGAGATCCATCACAGTATCGGCCCCCCAACGAGTGGCCCACACCATTTTCTCAACTTCTTCCTCGATGGAAGACGTCACGGCCGAGTTACCGATATTGGCGTTCACCTTGGTACGGAAATTACGCCCGATAATCATTGGCTCGGTTTCCGGATGATTAATATTACAAGGGATAACCGCCCGCCCCCGGGCAATTTCACTGCGTACAAATTCCGGGGTAATTTCCGCTGGAATCGACGCGCCAAAGCTAAGCCCGGGATGCTGATGTTTCTGTGCTTCGTCCAGTTGCGCCCTGCTCAATGCCAGATTTTCGCGGATCGCCACGTACTCCATTTCCGGCGTAATAATCCCCTGACGGGCATACCACAGCTGGCTGACGTTTTTACCGGGTAGCGCCCGGCGCGGCTTGCGCTTTAAATCGAACCGCAGGGGTTCCAGCGTCAGATTCATTTCCCGAAGCCGGGCGTAAGCGGAACTGAACGCCGGCAATGCTTCGCTGTCACCCCGTTCGGCAATCCAGTTTTGACGCAACGCCGGTAAGCCCTTACGCACATCAATCTGCACGGCCGGATCGGTATAGGGGCCAGAAGTATCGTAGACCCGCAGTGGCGGATTAATTTCTTCGCCGCCACTGGCCAGCCGGGTCGGCGTCAGATGAATTTCACGCAGTGCCACCTGCAAATCAGGCCGGCTGCCCGGAATGTGTATTTTTTCCGACCCCGGAAAGGGTTGTCGGGATAATTCAGTGACAGAAAGCGAATTACGCAAGGCGTGGCTGTTTTGTTGTTTGCCCATGCTCAGTACCTTTTTGCAGTCCTGTCGGTGCAATCGACAGGGAGAAAAAAACACGGCAGGCAGCGGAGAAAAAACGAGGAGGCAGAACCAGCACAGCCGGACAGCTGACGCAGAGAATCCCGCCTTTCTGTTCCCTACGCTGGCACTAACCAGATCAGGTTCAACGGGATCCGCATAATCAATGCGATCTCAGCGACTTGGTGTTATGCAGAACATAATCACCTGACGCACCCCGACAGAAACGGCACTCAGTCTAAGACGGAAAAAAGCCGGGAACAAGCCCGGCCACAGAAGATTTGAATAAAGCATTAACCGAAAAATTAACGGGCCAGCAGAAAATGCGCCCGGGCGGTGGCAATAGGACTGGTGCGATCGGTTTGCCAGGCGGTAATGGCGACGTTGGCCACCCGCGAACCCTGGCGCCACACCTGACATTCAGCAAAGGTGTCCTGATGGCGGCCGGCGCGCAGATAATCCAGCGAAAAGTCGATCATTTTCGGCAGTGCGCCGGTGTCCATGGTCATCATCAGATGCAGGGAAGCCGACAGTTCCATAAAGCCACCGATCACGCCGCCATGAATGGCCGGCAAAATCGGGTTACCGATATTGTCGGGGTTTTTCGGCAGCGTGAATAACACATCATGGCCAAAGCGCTGAAACTCCAGGCCAATTAATTGTGCATAGGGAATGCTGGCCACCAGGGGTTTAAAATCACCACTCTGCTGCGCCTGCTGAATAATCTGTTCAAAACTCACAGCGCTGCTCCTTTAAAAACGTCACCCTGTTCAATGGCGGCACGGAATTCCGGCGGCGTCATTTCCGGGCCAATGCGCATAAACGCTGCGGCACATTTGGCAATCAGATCACCATCGCTTTCCTGCGTCACCCGGCATTCGGTAAACACCACATTCGGGGTAATGCGCACCACCCGCGCTTCGGCCAACAGGTTCTTCCCCGGTTCGGCCGCGGTCATATAATCCATACGCAGATCCAGCGTCGGGCACAGTTCAAAACCGGGCAGGCTGGAAAATACCGCGGTACCGCAGGCGGTATCCATTAAGGTGGTCAGACTGCCACCATGTACGGTACCGGTTAAGGGGTTACCAACAATTTTGTCGCTGTAAGGCAGACGCATTACCAGCAAATTTTCTTCGGCTTTTTCTACCGTCAGCCCCAGCAGCTGGCAATGACGCAAGGTCGCCAGAAAGCGCTCAGCCCGGGTTTTTACGGATAACGTCATGAGTTTCTCACCTGTTATTGCTCGCCTGTTATTGCTTACCAGTCGGTTTACTTCTGTGGCTGCCACAGCAACCGGGCCGCCGTTATACCTGAAGCAAACCCGGGCGCAATGGCCACATCGCCGCCCATAATTGACATTAATGCTCAGCAATGCCCATAAGACCGGAATTTTATGCCAGCAACACCGGCCCTTGGCAAAACCGGCCTGCCGCTGGTTATGCGCATCATGATAACGTAGCGGCTGACCAGCAGGATAATGAAAAACCGGACCACATTATGAATTTTGATGATTACCTGCAGCAGGCGCTGCATAACCAGGAACTGAGCATCGATCCGAGCTGGGGCCAGGGTCGCACCACCTTTGGCGGTTTGTCAGCAGCGTTATTACTGGCGCAGGTTGAACAACAGGCCTCAGCGGAGCAGATTCTGCGCTCACTCAGCATCAGCTTCTGCGGGCCACTGCAGACCGGCGTGCCCTTTACCCTGCAATCCCAGCCCCGCCGGGTGGGTAAATCGGTGGCCCTTTATCAGGCGGAAGCCATCCAGAACGATGAGCCGGTCACCCTGCTGAACGCTTGCTATGGCCGCGAGCGGGTATCGGCTGTTGAAGTGGCTTACCCATTACAGCCGCTGGGTAAGCCGGGCAGCGGCACCGCCCTGCCGTACATTAAAGGCGTTACGCCGGAGTTTACCCGCCATATCGATTTCACTTACGTCGCCGGCGGCCTGCCGTTCAGTGGCAGTGCGGATAACCACCTGCACGGCTGGATGCGTTTCAGTGATGGTTCCGCGCCCTTAACCAATGCCCACCTGGTGGCCTTAATTGATGCCTGGCCGCCGGTATTACTGCAGAAGTTACGTCAGCCGGCACCTTGCGCCAGCATCACCTGGAGTGTTGAACTGGTCAGCCCGCTGCACTTATTAGCCCAGCCACTGGCCGCCGATGCCTGGCTCTGGTACGAGGCGGAAATTCGTCAGGCGCATCATGGCTATGGCCACACCGAAGCGCGGATCTTCAGTGCCGACGGCACCTTGCTGGCCCTCAGCCGGCAATTAGTGGCGGTGTACGACAAGCGCTGAACCCAGAAGCCCAAACTGCTGTTAATTTGCTCAACAGGCTGCCGGCAGCTACAACTTAACCCTAACCCAAACATTCTGATGGCTGACCATGACCACCCGAGTTCTGATTTGTGACGATTCCGGTTTTGCCCGCAAACAAATGGCCAGAGCCTTACCGGAAGAGTGGGACAAACAAATTCTGCACGCCGCCGACGGCCACGAAGCGCTGGAAATTATCCGCGCCGGTTATGGCGATGTAGTATTCCTTGACCTCACCATGCCCGGTATCGATGGCTACGGGGTGCTGGAAACCATTCGCCGGGAAGACCTGCCCGCCATGGTGATTGTGGTATCCGGTGATATTCAGCCGGACGCTCAGGACCGGGTAAAAAAACTGGGCGCCATGGCCTTTATCAAAAAACCCATCGATGCGGACAAAGCCCGCGCCGTACTCCTCGAGTTCGGCCTGCTGGCGGGAGTCTGATATGACACCAACTGCTACTGTTACCCTGAACGAAGCCCAGTGCGACTGTTATCAGGAAATTGCCAACGTCGCCATGGGACAAGCCGCCGACCGGCTGGCGCGGCTGCTGGATGTGTACGTGGAATTACCCATCCCCCGGGTCAATTTAATTGAAGCCAGCGACTTGCACATGGCGCTGCAGGAAGCGCGCAACGATGAAGGCTTATCGGCTGTTTGTCAGGGTTTTATCGGCTCCGGTATTGCCGGTGAAGCCCTGCTTATTTTCAACGACACCAGCGTGCAGGACCTGGCCGCCTTACTGAATTACCAGGGCCAGCGCAGCCCCTGGACCACCGAAGAACTGTTGCTGGATGTCAGTTCGCTGCTGACCGGTGCCTGCATCAATGGCATCGGTGACCAGCTGGGTATCCATTTTAATCAGGGCCTGCCGGAAATTATCGGGCGCAGCCGCAACGCTGCAGAATTACTGCAATCCGGCCCCTATCCCTGGCATAAAACCCTGGCCATCGAAATTCATTACAGCGTTGAGCATATGAATATTGACTGCACGTTACTGCTGTTATTTACCGAAGATTCAGTGCCCAAACTGAATAAAAAAATTGATTTTTTGCTGGATTAAATCATGACCAATGAACAGATCCACCTGGATGATATTCACTGGCTGATGGAGATTCTGCAGAATATTGATGTGGGTCTGGTGGTGCTGGACCAGCAATACAATATTCAGTTGTGGAATGCTTTTATGGAAAGCCACAGCGGTATCAGCCCGCAAAAAGCCCGTGGGCAGAATGTATTTCAGCTGTTTCCGGATATTCCGCAGGACTGGCTGCAGCGCAAAACCGAACCGGTGTTTCAATTACGCACCCGCGCGTTCAGTCTGTGGGAACAACGGCCGTATTTATTTCATTTCAAAAATTACCGCCCCATTACCGGCCGTGCGCCCTTTATGTACCAGAACATCAGCATGATTCCGCTGGAATCCGTTGATCGCCAGGTCGAACATATCTGCCTGATTATTTACGACGTCACTGACGTCGCCTTAAGCCGCAACAGCCAGCCGTAACAACCTGCCCGGAGAAACAGCCGTAAGCGCTGGCCTTTCTGCTCAGTAATATTGCAGAGACTGAACGGAAAGGTCAGAATCTGCGGCTTTCTGCAGCAGAGTGAACGGCATGACCCGCCATCAGATTCCCCGCCCCTTTATTGATGCGCCCTTACGTGGCGCCCAACGCCGGGGCCTCAGCACCCTGGAGTTGCTCAGTGCGGCCGGTATCGACGTGCAGGCACTGGATAATCCGGACGCCTGCCTCGGCAATAACGACTATGCGCGTTTGCTCGGGCAATTATGGAAACTGGGCAACGACGAATACATGGGCTGCGCGCCGGTTGCCAGCCCCTACGGTACCTTTGCCATGATGTGTAAGGCCATTATCAGCTGCTCATCACTGGAGCATGCGTTGCAGCGGGCGCGGCGTTTTTATGCCTTATTTGAACAGGCACCGGCCATTCACCTGCAGCAACAGCAGGAGCTGACCCGGCTGGAAATTCGCCACGATATCCGTTACGACCCCGATCATTTTCTCAGCGAATCACTGCTGGCGATCTGGCACCGGCTCAGCAGCTGGCTGGTCGGACAAGGCATTCCCCTGCTGTCGGTCGGCTGCAATTATTCACCGCCAGCCCACGCAGCGTTATACCAGGATTTGTTCGCTACTCCGGTGCGTTTTAATGAGCCGGTTACCTATCTTTTAATTCCGACCCGGGTGCTGAGCCTGCCGATCAGCCAGACCCCGGCCACCCTGCGGGCGTTTCTGCAGCATTCGCCGGCGGATTTTCTCGCCCGTCCAAACCCACATGAGAGTATGACGGGTAAATTGCGGCAGTTATTCCGCCGTTACCCACTGCAGCAACTACCGGATCTGAACCAAAGCGCCGGGTTATTACAGGTATCGGCGGCCACCTTGAGGCGGCGGCTGGCTGCTGAAAATACCTCGTTTCAGAAATTAAAAGACGAATGCCGGCTGGAAGAAGCCTGTCTGTTACTGGCGCAGCAGGACACCAGTATCCGTGACATTGCCGACTATCTGGGCTTTACCGAAACCAGCACCTTTCACCGCGCGTTCCGTAAATGGCAGGGGCTGACACCGGGCGCTTATCGCACCCGGCAACGACAGACCTAAAATACATCAGCCGGCGATGGCCAGCGTGGTAATGGCCGGCCAGTTTTTGGCCGCCACCAGCTCCGCCGGTGTCAGCCAGCTGCCGCCCACGGCAAAGACATTATCCAGTGTTAAATAATCCTGGTAATTATCCTGGCCAATACCGCCGGTCGGGCAGAATTTCACATCGTAAAACGGCCCCTGCAACGCTTTCAGCATGGCCTCCCCACCGGCCACCGCCGCCGGGAAAAATTTCTGATGTCGGAAACCGGCCGTCCGTGCCTGCATCACTTCCGACGCCGTGGCCACACCCGGTAAATAAGGCCCGCCCCAACTGGCGGCGGCCTGTAACAGTTCGGCAGAAATGCCCGGGCTGACAATAAACTCGGCCCCCTGTTCAACCGCGGCCTGCAGCTGTGCCGCACTGGTGACAGTGCCGGCACCGACAATGGCATCGGGCACGGTCTGGCGGATCAGACGAATGGCATCCAGCGCACAGGAGGTCCGTAATGTGACTTCCAGCAGCCGCACCCCGCCAGCCACCAGTGCCTGCGCCATGGGAATAGCATCGGTAATATCATCAATCACCATCACCGGAATCAGTGGTTTGGCCCGTTCCAGCCACAGATTCCAGACGTCATTGCCGTGGTGTTTGCCTGTCATGATGTACTCTCCTGTTCGTTGTCATCGTCGTCCCAGCCAATGCTGATGGCGCCTTCGTCAGCGCGGCTGCAGCGGGCGCGGAAACCGGCGAATAGTTCCCGTCCCACGCCCTGCTGGCGGACCACCGCCAAGGCCGGTACCGGTCGGGCCATAAAGCCATCGGTCAGTACCGTTAAGGTGCCGCTGTGGCCATCCAGGCGGATCATATCCCCATCCCGCACCGCGCCAAGCATGCCCCCCTGCTGTGCTTCCGGGCACAGATGAATGGCTGCCGGAAATTTACCCGACGCGCCGGACATGCGGCCATCAGTGACCAGCGCGACACGGTAGCCGGCGTCCTGCAGATTGGTTAAGGCCGGAGTCAGCTGGTGCAGTTCCGGCATGCCATTGGCGGCCGGCCCCTGGCCCCGTAATACCACCACCACATCGCGGTTCAGCGCCCCGGCACGATAGGCGTCCAGTACTGCCTGCTGGCTGCTGAATACCCGCGCCGGTGCCTGTACCGTCCAGCGATCATCGGGCACCGCCGATACCTTCATAATGGCGCGCCCTAAATTGCCCTGCAGCAGTTTGATGCCGCCTTCGCGCAAAAACGGCGCATGGGCCGGAGCCAGTACGGTTAAATCGCTGCTTTCCGCCGCCACCGGCTGCCATTGCAGTGTGCCATCAGTCTGTAACTGCGGCACCCGGGTAAACGCGCGTAAACCCTTACCCAGAATGGTATTTACCTCTTCATGCAATAAACCGGCATCAAGCAGTTCGCGGATAACAAAAGGCATACCACCGGCCTGCTGCAGATGGTTCACATCGGCCTTGCCATTGGGATACACCCGCGCCAGCAAGGGCACCACATCGGATAAGTCGGCCAGATCCTGCCAATCCAGGGTAATGCCGGCCATGCGGGCAATGGCGGGTAAATGAATACTGTGATTGGTCGAGCCTCCGGTGGCCAGCAACCCCACCATGGCATTCACCAGCGTACGCTCATCGACCAGCTGCCCGATGGGCATAAAGCCCGGGCTCAGAGCGGTAATTTCGCCAATACGGGCGGCGGCGGCCCCGGTCAGCAATGGCCGTAACGGATGGTTGGGATTGATAAATGACGAGCCAGGCAGCTGTAAGCCCATGATTTCCAGCAGCATCTGATTGGAATTGGCGGTGCCATAAAACGTACAGGTGCCTTCGCTGTGGTAGGACGCCATTTCGCTGGCCAGTAATTCATCACGGCCGATATCACCGGCGGCATAAGCCTGCCGTACTTTGGCCTTGTCGCTGTTGCTGATGCCCGACGGCATCGGCCCGGAGGGCACAAAGACCGCCGGCAAATGGCCAAAACGCAGGGCCGCCATTAACAAACCCGGCACAATTTTGTCGCAGATGCCCAGCAGCAAACTGCCATCAAAGACCTGATGCGACAGCGCAACGGCGGTACTCAACGCGATAACATCACGGCTGAACAACGACAGCTCCATGCCCGCCTGGCCCTGGGTAACCCCATCGCACATAGCCGGGACGCCGCCGGCCATCTGCCCCACCTGCCCGGCTTTGGCCAATGCCGCTTTCAGTTGCTGCGGGTAACTCTGATAGGGCGCATGGGCCGACAGAATATCGTTATAGGCGCTGATAATGGCGATATTAGCGGCCCGGTGATTTTGTTGCAGGATCAGTTTTTCCGCCACCGGGGCGGCCGCATAGGTATGGGCCAGATTGGTACACCCGAGCTGGCCGCGCAGCGGCCCCTGCTGCACAGCGTTCTGCAACTGCTGTAAGTAACGCTGCCGGCGCGGCCGGCTGCGGGCGATAATGCGTTCGGTAACGGCTTGTACTTGCGGGTGCATCAGGCCACTCCGGTACGGTAAATACTTAAGGGCACATCGCCCTGACTGAGCAGCGTGCGTACCGGCATAGCGGCGTTATCGTGCAGCTGTGCCGGGTCGTTGGCGGCAGCAAAAACGGCGTCTTTATCCGGGCCTTCAAAATGCAGGAATAAATGCCGGCAACCGGAGAGTAAGTTCCAGGTCAGGGTCATGCGTTGCAAATGCTGGGGGGCATCGGTCACCGGACAACACCAGGCGGCATTGCTGCTGCTCATGGCATTGGCCAGGGCCGCAGAGTGCGGAAACCAGCTGGCGGTATGGCCGTCATGGCCTAAGCCCAGCACCGCGTAGTCGAGGCGGATAATCTGTTCATGCAGACGGTTTTCACACTCCATAAACCCCGCGACCGGGTCGGCGGCACTGTTTTTCAGGGGTAAAAAATACGCCTGCGCCGCCTGCTGCTGCAATAAATGTTCGCGCACCAGGCGGGCATTGCTGGCCGGGTCGGTTTCCGGCACCCAGCGTTCATCCACCAGGGTAATCAGCACTTTATCCCAGGGCAGTTGCTGTTGTGCCAGCGCCTGAAAAAATGCCACCGGGGTCTGGCCGCCACTGACCGCAATGCACACCCGGCCGCGCGCCTCAATGCTTTTGCGCATGCGGTTGGCTAAGTCACCGGCCAGCTGCCGGGCCAGGGTTAATGAATCGGGGTAACGTAAATCCTGCATGGTGTCAGCTCCTTATTCAGCTGTTTTCTTCCCATAAGCGACCATCCCGGGCCAGCAACAAGGTGGCTGCTGCCGGACCCCAACTGCCGGACGTATAGGGTTCAGGCCGCCGCTCAGATGCCTGCCAATACTGCAGCACCGGATCAATCCAGCGCCAGGCTTCCAGTAATTCATCGTCCCGCAGAAACAGAGTGGCATTGCTGCTGAGCACATCGTGCAGCAACCGTTCGTAGGCTTCCGGCACCCGGACTTTGCGCATATCCTGCGGATTCAGGCTTAAATTCATTAGCCGCACACTCATGCCCGGCCCGACCCGCTTTTCACATAACTGCAGACGAATACCTTCGTCCGGCTGCAGGCGGAAAATCAGTTTATTGGCCATAGTATTTTTATGCTGCAGCGGAAAAATGGAGTGCGGAATGGCTTTGAACTGCACCACAATTTCGCAGGTACGATCCGGCAGGCGTTTACCGGTGCGCAAATAAAAGGGCACGCCGGACCAGCGCCAGTTTTCAATTTCCACCTTGGCCGCCACAAAGGTTTCAGTGAGGCTTTTGGGCTGCACACCGGGTTCATCCCGGTAACGCGGCACCGGCTTACCGTCGGAGACGCCGGCATCGTACTGGCCACAGACTACGTTATCGCTGATGGCCGTGCCGGTAATGGGTTTCAGGGCTTTTAATACTTTTACTTTCTCATCGCGGATGGCGTCCGGGTCAAGCCGGGCCGGTGGCTCCATGGCCGTCATACACAATAGTTGCAGCAGGTGGTTCTGAAACATATCGCGCATGGCACCAACCTGATCATAAAAACCAGCGCGCTGTTCTACGCCCAATGATTCCGAAATGGTGATCTGAATATGGTCGATGTATTTCTGATTCCACTGCTGTTCAAACAAGGAATTGGCGAAGCGCAACACCAGCAGGTTCTGTACCGTTTCCTTGCCCAGATAATGATCAATACGGTAAATCTGTGATTCGGTGAAATATTCAGCCACAGCGGCATTAATGGCCTGAGCTGAGGCGAAATCATGGCCGATGGGTTTTTCCAGCACGATTTTACTGCGCGGTAAAATCAGGCCGCTGCTGTGCAGCCCCGCGCAGATACGGGTGTAAAGTTCCGAGCCGGTGGCCAGATAATAAACCCGGTTAATATCGGTGCTGCTTAAGGCCTGCTGCAGTTGCCGGTATTGCTCCGGCTGTTGCAGATCGAGGGTTACGCAACGCAGGCGCGCCGAGAACGCCTGCCAGTGTTGCGGCTCCAGACAATCGGCTGGCACATACTGTTGTAACGCCTGCTCAATACGGGCCAGAAATTCATCCGTATCCAGTTGCTGACGGGTTACCGCACAAATAATACCCTCACCCAGCCGTCCATCGCGGTGCAACAGATAGAGTGCCGGTAATAATTTACGCCGGGCCAGATCCCCCAGACCACCAAACAGAATCAATTCAAAGGGATCGGTAATCTGCATAGCCATCTCCTGTGCTGTCTGCCGCTTTACTTTAGCTGATCGTACGTCTTCATGCCGTACGGAACGAGCGTTTTCCGGGGTAACGCCAGCCCCTTGTTGCGGTTGCACTTTTTTTACAAAAAGTGGTTGACGACCGCAACCGGCCTCCGTAATATTCGCCCCGCTGTTGCGATGTTCCCCGATAGCTCAGTCGGTAGAGCAGCGGACTGTTAATCCGTTGGTCGCTGGTTCAAGTCCAGCTCGGGGAGCCAAACAGCAATATCTCAGCGCCTTCTGCGCATTTTAATACCCACCCTGAAACATCAACATCTGCAGTGACACTGACAGGTGATTTTTTGCTGTCTGGTGGCCAGAATTCTCGGCCGTACAGCCATAAAAAAAGCGGCCATACAGCCGCTTTTTCAGTTTCGTGCCGGAATTATTTAACGATTTCCAGCAGCTCTACTTCAAATACCAGCACCGAGTTGGCCGGAATGCGCGGGCTCGGGCTGCGGGCACCGTAGGCCAGCTCAGCCGGAATTGTCAGCTTCCACTTGTCGCCAACACGCATCATCTGCAGGGCTTCTACCCAGCCACGGATAACGCCGGTAACCGGGAACTGCGCCGGCTCGCCACGTTCAACCGAGCTGTCAAATACCGTACCGTCGGTCAGGGTGCCGTGGTAATGCACACGCACAGTGTCTTCAGCGGTTGGCATGGCGCTGTCTGCCGCAGCGGCGGTGATCACTTCATACTGCAGACCACTTTCAGTCACCTGCACGCCTTCACGCTTGGCATTTTCCGCCAGGAATTCAGCACCGGCTTTGGCCGCGGCGTCATTCAGGGCGTCCATTTTACGCACTTGTTCTTCACGTACTTTATCGAAAGCGGCCGCGATGGTTTCATCGTCGATGCGCTGTTCGGCATCGCTCAGTGCATCACGGATACCGGCCGCAATGGCATCAGCATTCATGTCCACATCTTCCTGCGCCAGCTGACGGCCAATATTCAGACCTACGCCGTAGCTTGCCTGATCGATATGATTTTCTAACTTCACAGAGTCCCCCTGACCGCAACCGGCCAACAATAAAGTGCCCAGCATAACTGCCGGAACGGTTTTCAACAGCTTCATAAATTTCCTGCCGTGTTATAGGTTTCAGAGCCCGTACACTACTACAAGAAAGGCCGCCTGCCTATGTCAGCCAACGACCGATTTCAGCACACATAATCGCCTTTACGGGCGCGCCGCTGACACTCACGCAAGACGTTCTGACAAATCTGAATTTCAGCCACCGACAGCGACGTGGCATGCTGGCACTGATAATGACGCTGGCGTAATTCGCGGTCTTCAATGGATTCGTAAGCACCGGAACAGGCCGCCAGAATAACCGGCAGACACAGCATCAGCATTGCATTTTTTACTATTTTTTCTGTCATCCCGTACACCATTTGCCCCTGCCGAACAGCCGCCAGATTGTCATAGCCGGCGTATTTTGTCCATTTTACAGCCTGGCGCCGGCACCCCAGCCCTTTATAATGACGGCACGATAAAAATAATAAGGAATTACCATGAAATTACTGGCATTCAGCCTCGCCGTGCTAACCCTGCTGTCATTGCTCAGCGCCTGCAGCGGCCCCTCTAAAGAAGAATTATTGCGTCTGCAATTACTGCAGGCCCAGCAGGCTGAAGCCGCTGCAGAAGCCGAACGCCAGGCCGCGGCCGCGCGCGAACAGCGGGTTGAACAGCGCTTGCAGCAGGCGCTGCAGGTGGCTAAGCAACAGCGCACATTAACCCCGGCAGAAGTACCGCAATTATTAAAACCCGGACAGATTCCGGCGACCGGCGCCACGCAATTTTTCAGCCTGGAATTACAACCGGCCAAATATAATTACGGCGCCAATAAACAGAGTTTTTCGGTAGTCGGCATGCGTCAGAGCCGCAATGAAACGGTCCTGGCAGGCTTAGGGCAGCAACTGGCCGCCGATGCTTTGCTGGAATGGCTGCTGTGGCAGGAAACCGAACTGAATACACTGAGCCAGACCGTAGCCCGGGAAGGTGGTCAGCGCCTGACGGCAGTAACCGGCGATGTACGCCGCGATGCATCGCTGCGTTCTTTCAGTCAGCAATGGCAATGGGAAGACAGTCTGTTTGAAGACATCAGCTGGCATACCAGCCCGGAACAAGCCTGGGCCTTAACCTCAGGCCGGGATGTGCGCCTGCAGCTGGGGGTGCGCCTGTGCCCGCTGGCCGATTGCCGCCACCAATATTCCTACCGCAACCAGCCCACCACGGCCGTGCGGGCAGATATTCTGAGCGTGCTGATTGTGGATGGGCGCAATAACGAAGTGCTGGCTGAATTTATCCGCGCAGCCGAGTAAACAGCCAGGCCATAAAAACCGGAAATAAAAAAGCGGAAATAAATAACAGCTATAAAAAAAGCGGCCACGGCCGCTTTTTTTTATAATGCCGGGAATCAGAATCCCAGTGACAGCGACGCACCAAAGAAGGCGCCTTTAATATCCATATCGGCATCGATATCCACATCACTGCTGTCGGTTTGCAGCGACAGCGAACGATAACCACCTTCCAGTGCAATATCCACCACCGGGATCGGCAGATCGTAGCCAAGGGTGGCACTCATATCGGTGATTTTGTTGTCACCAAAACCGATGTAGTTTACATCGGCGGCGGCATAAATACCGAAGGGTGTGCCGACTTTGACTTCGCCATAGGCCATCGGCAGGGTCAGGTCCAGATCGACGCTTTTTGAAACCGCAAAACCGTTGTCAGTGCCTGTAATAGTCGCACTGCCATCAAACTGACGGGCGGTTAAACCAAAGTTGATATCAATGTACGGCAGCGGCAGTGGCAGGCCCCAGTACAGGGTCAAATCAGTATGCGCCAAGTCCACAGCTGTATTGACAGCACCATCAAATGACTGACCATCAAAATCTGCAATAGTAAATGCGCCATCACCTTCCACTTCCAGCGCAGTCTGCTTCAGTTTCACATTCGGAATAAAGGGCAGCGGGTGCTCAAAAAAGACCGTGATCTGATTGCCGTTATCGGAATCCAGATTCAGGCCGTCTTTTTCTACCGACAAACCATCATCCAGCTGACCGGTGGCTTCGGCATTCCAGACGCTGGCTTTGGCGCCAACGGTAAACAGCAGATCGGCCTGAGCAGCGACCGGAGCCATGGCCAGAATAGCGGCCGCGAGTGCAGTTTTTTTCATAATAATTCCTGTTGATCAGTAATGTCCGTTCTGCCGGGAGCAGAGAGTGGTCTTAGTGTGCCGGCAAACCTGCAACTTGCCAATGCCTGACAACGGATGTTGCGCGCCAGAATGCAGGCGATACGCGAAAAAAAACCGGCGCTGGGCCGGTTTTTCCACGATCAGAGCATCAGAACTCAATGCCGATACGGCGGCCCACTTCTTCGTAGGCTTCCACCACACCACCCAGCCCCTGACGGAAACGGTCTTTATCGAGTTTTTCGCGGGTGTTCACATCCCACAGACGGCAGCCGTCCGGAGAGAACTCATCGCCCAGCACCACTTCGCCGTTGAACAGACCGAACTCCAGCTTGGAATCCACCAGCAACAGACCGCCATCCAGGAACAGCTGCTTCAGCACATCGTTCACTTTGAAGGTCAGTTCTTTCATGCGGTTCAGGTGTTTTTCTTCCACCCAGCCAAAGGAACGGGCGTGGTATTCGTTCACCATCGGATCGCCCAGCGCGTCGTTTTTCAGAAACAGTTCAAAGGTCGGCGGCACCAGATCAATGCCTTCTTCCACACCCAGACGACGGCACAGGCTGCCGGCGGCAATGTTGCGCACCACACATTCCAGCGGAATCATCTGCAGGCGTTTCACCAGCGATTCGTTGTCCGACAACAGACGCTCAAAGTGGGTCGGAATACCGGCCGCCGCCAGTTTGCTCATAATGAAGGCGTTGAACTTATTGTTCACCATGCCTTTACGGTCGAGCTGTTCAATACGCTTACCATCGAAAGCCGAGGTATCGTTACGGAACTCCAGCACCATGTAATCCGGGTTATCGGTGCTGAACACCGATTTGGCTTTACCTGAGTAGAGTAATTCACGCTTTTCCATGGGGGATCTCCGCAGATCTCAAATAACTGAATAGTGTCAGGCCAGTTCCAGCCAGCCGGATATCTGGTCTTGTTCCAGCAGGCGTACCTGCTGTGGCGGGCAGTCCAGCACCGGGCTTAATTCGGCACGGACCAGCTCGCGGGCATTGTTCTTTTCACTGATATGACCGGCACTCACCTGCTGCAGACCATGCCAGTGCACACGGCGGATCAGCTCCGCACATTGCTGATTACTGAGGTGACCAAAATTTCCGGCCACCCGGGCGCGCAGGGACGGCGGATAGGGGCCGTTCTGCAACATCTGTGGATCGTGATTGGCTTCCAGCTGCAGTGCATGGCAGTCGCTGTAGCAACTGATGATATGCGGGGTCAGCGAACCCAGATCCGATAACACACCCAGCCGTTTTCCGGCTGAATTTTCCACCACAAACTGCAGGGGTTCGGCCGCATCGTGCGGGACCACCACCGGCAATAACGCCAGCTTGCCAACACTGACCAGCTGGTCGCTGTGAATACAGCGCCACAGCGGGTGCTCGGTCCACTGCATCTGCCGCGCCGTACCAAAGGAGGTATAAAACGGAATATTCAGCGCTTCACACACCAGCACCACCCCCCTGGCATGATCACCATGCTCATGGGTCACAAACACCGCCTCCAGCTGGCGCGGGTCTGTGGCAGCCTGTTCCAACCGCTGCAGCAGGGTTTTGCGGTTAAAACCACAGTCAATCAGCACCGCGCGCTGCTGTTCCATAATCAGCGTGGCGTTACCACGACTGCCACTGCCAAGAGAAATGTACTTCACTTATCCAGCTGGGCTTTGATCTCGTTTAATACAGCAGCCGTCAGTTCTTCACTGGCCAGGGTATCGGCATCAGTCTGCAGCGACAGATACACCCCCAGACGGGCGCGGCTCATTTTCAGTAAATAAATGCGGGTTGCGGTTTTGTTGCTGCCCCACAGACGTGACCACCAGCCACGATCTTCATCGGCAACGGCCTCTTCCATCTGCAGATACCAGGTACCGGTGCTGCGGTTAAGGTCTGACAATTTCAGCGAGGAAGCCGCGACAGCATCGGTTACTTTGGCCCAGGCCGCGGCAAAACCACCATCCAGACGCAGAATTAAGGTACCGGCGCCGTCTTTTTCCAGCCGCGGGTTCAGTGCCTCATTACGGTAATCGCTGAGCGAAGCCACCGTATCTTCCTGCACGACAACATTCAGCGGCTGCGGCGTCGGTACGCTGAAGCTATCAGGCCGCGCCGGGGTAACGGCCAACTCAGGAATCGGGTAGCGATCAGAGGTAGCCAGTGTCATACCATCCACGCTGCGCGTTGCCGGCTGTTCTTCCGCCTGCAGATAATCCATGGCCCGGTCGCGGACGCCGAACAGGCTGCAACCTGACACCAGAACCAGCGGCAGCAACAACAGAATTCGCATCAGCACGGCGCTCAGATCAGTTCAAGAGCGGCCAGAGCCAGCTCTACTTTGGGTTTGAAACGGTCATCCAGCTCCACCAGCGGCAGGCGGATACCACGTTCCATCAGGCCCATTTTGTGCAATGCCCACTTCACCGGAATCGGGTTGGCTTCACAAAACATGGCTTTATGCAGAGTCATCAGACGTTCATTCAGTGCTTTGGCTTCTTCGGCGTGGCCATCCAGCGCCAGCATACAGAGCTGGTGCATCAGTGCCGGGGCGACGTTCGCGGTAACCGAAATATTGCCTTTGCCACCCAGCAGCATCAGCTGGTAAGCGGTTTCGTCGTCACCGGAATAGACCGCCATACGATCACCGACCTGTTCGATCAGTTTGCGCGCCCGCTCCAGATCACCGGTGGCTTCTTTCACGCCGATGATCTGTTCAATATCCGCCAGCGCAGCCACGGTTTCCGGCAACATATCGCAGGCGGTACGGCCCGGTACGTTGTACAGAATTTGTGGAATATCCACGGCCGCGGCAATGGCTTCGTGGTGTTTGATCAGGCCACGCTGCGGCGGCTTGTTGTAATAAGGAGTGACCAACAGACAGGCATCGGCACCCAGATTTTTGGCTTCCTGGGTCAGCTCAATGGCTTCTGAGGTGGAGTTGGCACCGGTACCGGCAATCACCGGACGGCGACCCGCCGTGGTTTTAACAATGCGCTCAATCACCGCGCAATGTTCAGCGGTGTCCAGGGTGGCAGACTCACCAGTGGTACCTACGGCTACCAGCGCATCAGTCCCTTCCTTGATGTGAAATTCCACCAGGCGGTCGAGCGCCGGCCAGTCAACCTGGCCATCGGCGTGCATAGGGGTTACCAACGCTACAATACTGCCGGTAATCATCGAGTATTACTCCTGGAAAGGTGCCCTGAGCCGGCACAAAAAATCGAATGCGCAAGTCTACTGATGCAGACCTGTGGTGACAAGTCAGTCGCTGCCACCGGCCGCCAATGCTTCCTGATCCGGCCAGGCCTGAATTACCGCTTTCAGCAGAGTCGCCAGCGGAATAGCAAAAAACACACCCCAGACGCCCCACAGCCCACCAAACACCAGTACCGCCACAATAATGGCCACCGGGTGCAGGTTGACGACCTCAGAAAACAGCAACGGCACCAGCACATTACCATCCAGCGCCTGAATAATGCCGTAAGCCACCATCAGCCAGATAAAGGTATCGCCGAACCCCCATTGCACATAGCCAATCAGCGCAATCGGAATGGTCACCACGGCCGCGCCGATATAAGGCACCAGCACGGATAAACCGACCGACACCGCCAACAAGGCGGCATAATTCAGCCCGAGCAGCAAAAATACGCTGTAGCTGACGGCACCAACAATCAGAATCTCCAGTGCTTTACCGCGGATGTAGTTGGCAATCTGAACGTCCATCTCCTGCCAGATGCGGGTAAGCAGCTGGCGCCGGCGCGGCAGAAAACCGGTAAACCAGCTCACCATCTGCTCGCTGTCTTTAAGCAGAAAAAACACCAGAATCGGCACCAGCACGCAATAAATCAGTACGGCCATCAACACGGTAATTCCGGACAGCGAATAACCAACCGCCGCCTGCCCGGCTGAGGCCACTTCATCAATAATCTGCCGCGACCAGGCCCGCGCCTGCTCTTCCGAAATAAATTCCGGATACTGCTGTGGCAGCAATAACAGCAGCTCCTGCCCACGGGCCGCCAGACGCGGCAGTTCATAAATAAACTGCATCAGCTGCTGCCAGGTGGCCGGCAAGATAATAAATAACAGCAACAACATCACGCCGGAGAACAACAAAAAAACCACCAGCGTGGCGGTCAGATGGCGCAGGCCCTGCTGCTTCAGCCACCCCATACTGCCCTGCAGCAGATAGGCCACCACCAGGGCGGTAAAAAAGGGCGCCAGAACCTGACCAAGACTGATAATAACCAGCAATAAAGCGGTGATCAGAACCAGTAATAAAATCGCTTCTTCGTCAGAAAAATAACGGTCAATCCAGCGCTGAAAAACCTTAATCATCCTCAGACTCCCTTGCGGATCAGAAATTGATACCGTCCATTGACCTCATCCGCCGCCAGCAGTTCATGGCCACTCATATCCGCGTATTTCCGGATATCCCGCCACGAACCGCTGTCGGTCGCCGTTACCAGCAACACCTGCCCGACGGATAATTCCCGCAGCGCCAGTTTGGTTTTCAGCAACGGCATCGGACAAGCCAGCCCGCTGGCATCCAGATGTTGTTGATACTCGCTGAAATTAGACACTCTGCTTCCCTTTTGCCACACTGTTGACACCTTGCCGCAGTATACCGGAGAGCGCTTCCGGCGGCTGTATTCTTTGCGCAATGTTATTACCAGGGAACCCGCCGCCTGCGGTGGGTCTAAGCGGCATGATCTTATCACTGCAGGAATCCGGCTTGATCACACGCAGCCTCCGACCTTATCTGCTGAGCGCCCTGCTGAGCCTGCCCGTCGGTACCTTGCAGGCCAATGAATTACCGGCCTTAGGCAACAGTGCTTCCGGCTATGTTTCACTGCAACAGGAACACGAACTGGGCCGGTTATGGTTACGCCAGTTACGCGCCCAGGCAACGGTTATTGATGACCCACTGGCCACCCAGTTTCTGGAAGACCTGATGTACCGGCTGATTCCACACAGCGAAGTACAGATCAGCGATTTTGAATTTGTGATTGTCGACCGCCGTGAACTCAACGCCTTTGCCGTACCCGGCGGCATTATCGGCATTCACTTCGGTATTTTTCTGCACACCCGCGATGAAGACGAACTGTCCGGGGTGCTGGCGCATGAGCTGGCCCACCTGAGCCAGCGCCATTTTGCCCGGCAGCTGGAACAGGCCGACCGCCAGGGACCGCTCGCCATTGCTTCATTACTGGCCAGTATTCTGCTGATGGCCGCCGGCAGCCCGGATGCCGGTTTTGCCGGTCTGATCGGCACCCAGGCCGCCAGTATTCAGAGCCAGCTGGCTTACAGCCGCGACTGGGAACGCGAAGCCGACCGACTGGGCATGAAAACCCTGGCCGCCGCCGGACTGGACCCTTACGCCATGCCGTCCATGTTTCAGCGTATGCTGCAGGCCAGCCGTTTTAATGAACGGCCGCCGGAATTTCTACTCACCCACCCGGTAACCGAATCACGCATTGCGGACGCCGCCGACCGCGCCCAGCAGTACCCGCAACAGCCGCGCTTAAGCGGCTATGAATTCCGCATTCTGCAAAACCTGTCACAGGTACGCTATCAGCTGCGCGGTGACCAGCAACAGACTCACTTCAGCGAAACACTGAAGCGCCATCCGCGCAGCAGCACCGAACACGCCGCGGCCCTCTACACCCTGGCGCGTCTGCAGCTGGAGCAACAACCAGCCCGGGCGCTGGAAACCCTGCAGCAAATACCCAGCCCCTGGCGCGACCACAGCGCCACCGTGGCACTGCGGGCGCAGGCATTGCAGGCAACTGGCCAGGCCGATGCCGCGTTAAAAGCCATTAATGAGGCGCTGCCGTTTTCCCCCACGGATTACAATCTGCTGATGACCCGGGCCAGACTGCTGGACAGCCAGAATAAAGCGGCCGAGGCCGTGCTGGCCTGGCGACGTTTAACGGAATTACGACCGGGCGAGCCGGCCATCTGGCAGGCGCTGGGCAGCGCAGCGGCGGCCAATCAGCAAAGCGCACTGGCCTACCGGGCCAACGCCGAAGCACTGTTTTACCGGGGCCAGCACGCGCAGGCGTTACAGCAAATGGGACAAGCGGTACGTCAGGCCGCTGACAGCGGTGACTTTCAACAGGAAGCCGCGCTGAAACAGCGCCAACAGGTGATGGCCAATACCCCGTCACGCTTCTGACGGGGTACGGCATAAGATTCAGGGCTTGCGGAAATCCAGCATCCGCTGCAGGCTGCGCACCGCCTGCTGACGGACGGCTTCATCAATCAGAATTTCCTGATCCCCCTTCTGCAACACATCGCGGATGCTGTACAGGCCGTTCATGGCCATCCACGGGCAATGCGCGCAGCTGCGGCAGGTTGCACCATTACCGGCGGTCGGCGCTTCAATTAACAACTTATCCGGCGCCGCCTGCTGCATTTTGTAAAAAATGGCTTTGTCGGTGGCCACAATCAGCACCGGATTTGGCAACGATTGCGCGGCGGCAATTAACTGACTGGTAGAACCAACGGCATCGGCCATTTTCACCACCGATTCTGGCGATTCCGGATGCACCAGCACCGCCGCTTCGGGATACACCGCTTGCAGATCTTCCAGCGCTTTCGCCTTGAATTCGTCATGCACAATGCAGGCGCTGTCCCACAGAATCATGTCAGCACCGGTCTCACGCTGCACATAGTTGCCCAGGTGCTTATCCGGCGCCCAGATCAGCTTCTCACCACGGTCCTTCAGATAGCGCACCACATCCAGCGCAATGCTGGAAGTGACCACCCAATCGGCACGGGCTTTCACCGCGGCCGAGGTATTGGCGTAGACCACCACAGTACGGTCGGAATGCTGATCACAGAAAGCCGCAAACTCTTCGGCCGGACAACCAATATCCAATGAACAGGTCGCTTCCAGGGTGGGCATCAGCACGCGTTTTTCCGGGCTCAGAATTTTGGCGGTTTCGCCCATAAAGCGCACACCGGCCACAATTAACGTACTGGCTTTGTGGTCCCGGCCAAAGCGGGCCATTTCCAGCGAGTCTGACACACAGCCACCGGTGGCTTCTGCCAGCGCCTGAATGGCCGGGTCGGTGTAGTAATGCGCGACCAGCACCGCGTCTTCCTGCTGCAGCAAAGCACGGATTTCTTCGGTAACGGCGGCGGCTTCCGCTTCGTTCAGGGGTGCCGGCGGCGCCGACCAGAACTCACGCACAATTTCAGAACTGGCAAGGGTATCGCTCATAACTTCTCGACTCACAAAGACACCGCGGGCGGCGATGTTAGCAGTTTCACCCGATATGGGGATGCACAGGCGAAAAAAAAGAGGAGAAAGCGTTAACTTTCTCCTCTTTTCTGAATCTGGTGGGTCGTGCAGGATTCGAACCTGCGACCAATTGGTTAAAAGCCAACTGCTCTACCAGCTGAGCTAACGACCCGTTAGCGGTTAAGCATTACTTCCGGTTTAAAGTGGTGGGTCGTGCAGGATTCGAACCTGCGACCAATTGGTTAAAAGCCAACTGCTCTACCAGCTGAGCTAACGACCCTGGAAGTGGCGCGTATAATACTGGAATTCTGACCACTGACAACCCTTTTTTTAAAAAAAGTTTCACTATCATGGACTTAGGCCCGGCACAGAGCGCCGTAAAAACCCGGTTACGACAGCGTTCAGGCATAAAAAAACCGCCTTTAGCGGCGGTTTTTCAGCGGTTTTGGCGCCCGGCCGGGTTAACGGTCAGAGCTTGTCCAGATACGAGCGCGCCAACCGCACTGTACCATCAGCCTTGCCGGTAAACTGGTCAATTACCCGCTGTAACCAGACTTTGGCTTCGGCGGCATTGCCCTGCCGGTGCAGGGTGACACCAATCTTGTAGCTGGCATCGGCTTCTTTATCATGGCCGGCGTGGTCATTCACCACACGGCGGAATTGTTGCAGCGCTTTATCCAGATCACCCAGCACCAGCCAGACTTCCCCGGACCAATACAACGCATTGCCGGTTAACGGATCTTGTGGATAGGTTTTGATAAACCCATCGAAGGCCGTACTGGCTTCGGTAAACTTTTTCTCACGCACCAGGGTCATGGCCTGCTGATACGCTTCCGCAGCATTAGCCGCAGGGGCTGCCACAGCAGCAGGTTCAGAAATGCTTGTCGCTGGTGAGGCCGGTGTCGCCGCAGCGGGCGTACTTAATAAGGCCGAAAGACGACGATCGAGGTCCAGATAACGCTGCTGTTGTTCGTCACGCATGCGTTTAATCTGATGATCCTGCTCTTCCACACGGCCACGTAGTACAGCAATTTCCTGCTGCATCTGTTCCATCTGCAGAGCGAGTTCACTGACCAGGTCATTGCCGGCAGAGGTGGCGGGGAGATTGACCGGAGCGGCCATACCCGCGCGGGAGGAGGAATCGGTAAGGGCAGAAGAACTGGCCGGAGCCACCGCACGGGCGGCTCCGACCGATACCCATTCATCCGCATGAGCCCCGGCAACAGCACCCAGGGCCAGAGTGAGGATGACAGCCTTCATTAACGGCTCTGGTATTTCACTTCAACGCGACGGTTCTGAGAGTAAGACTCTTCAGTGCTGCCCATAACAGCCGGACGCTCTTCACCGAAGCTCACAACCTGCAGCTGTTCAGCGCTGGCACCGTTGGCCATCAGGAAACGACGCACAGTCATAGCACGACGCTCGCCCAGAGCCAGGTTGTATTCCACAGTACCACGCTCATCGGCATGACCTTCCAGCACAACACGGGCAGTGCTGCTGGCAGCCAGGTAAGCGGCGTGAGCCTGCAGAGCGGCTTTGCCTTCTTCTTTCAGAGTGCTCTGATCGAAGTCAAAGTAGAATACGGTTTGTTCACGCAGGGCAGCCTGGGCTTCATTGGCTTCAGCTTCCAGAGCTTCACCGGCAACGGCAGTGCCATTTACAGCAGCAGTTTCTGCTTCTGAAGCAACCGCTGCAGATTCAGAACCAGCGCCTTCGTTAACATCACCTTTGCTGGCACAGGCAGTCAGCAGCATTGCGCCAAAGGCCAGACCCAGAGTTTTGTACAGTGCAGTAGTTTGCATAACAGTTTCCGTCCGATTGTTAGATTGGATTATTTGAATATCGGCGACCACGCAGGCTCCCTGACGTCACCGTATTTCGAGGGCAAGCGGAATTTCACATCACCGTCGACCGACACGGCGGCGAGAATGCTCCGGTTAGCTTCACTCGCGGCATAAATTACCATACTTCCATTGGGTGCAACACTGGGAGATTCGTCCAACTCTGTTTCACTGGTAAGAATGTGAACCAGACCCGTCCGCATGTCCTGCGAGGCAATATGAAAGCGTCCGTTAGACTGGTGTACATACACCAGTTTACGGCCATCAGCGGTCATTCGTGCGCGGGCGTTGTAGTGCCCTTCAAAGGTAACCCGTTGTACGGCCAGAGTGCTGGTGTTCAGCTTATAAATTTGCGGACCACCGGCACGACTGGAGGTGAAATACAGATGTTTGCCATCAATATCCCACTGGGGTTCTGTGTCGATGGCATAGTGGTCAGTCATGCGCCGCACCTGCCGGGTCGCCAGATCCATCACGTAAATATCCGGGTTACCCAGCTTCGACAAAACAAAGGCCAGCTGAGTTCCGTCCGGCGAGAAAGCCGGCGCACTGTTGGAGCCATTAAAAGCGACAATCTTTTCACGCTTGCCGGTGGCCAGCTGCTGGAAAAAGATTTCACTGCGGTCATTTTCAAACGACACATAAGCAATGGTTTTTCCATCCGGTGACCAGGCCGGGGAAATAATCGGGTGTTTGGAGCTGTAAATCAGCTGCTCACGGGCGCCATCGGCGTCGGCATAATTCAGATTAAAGCGGGTACGGCCACGATTGGTGGTCACGTACACCAGTTTGGTAGAAAACACGCCGGGCAAACCGGTGAGTTTTTCAAAAATATAATCACTGATGTAATGCGCCACATCGCGCAGCTGCGTGGCACTGCCACGCACCCGATGCCGCAGAACCTCGGTACGCTGATGCACGTCCAGCACATGGAACTGAATGGCGTAACCACCGCCCGGCTGCAATTCCACCGCGCCAATCACGACAAAGTCCTGGCGCAAACGCGACCAGTCGGCGTAATTAACCTGGCTGAGCTGCACCGGTTTGCTGAGCATATTGGTTTCGGCCATGGTGCGGAAATAACCACTGTGCGACAGATTATTGCGCACAATGTCACTGATATTTTCCGGCAACGCTGTACTGCCCTGCCAATCAAAAGGCACCACAGCAACAGGAATGGCGCTTTGTTTTCCCTGTGTCACCTCAATGACCAGTTCTGCCTGAGCCACTGCGGCACATAACCACAGCAACAGTGTTACACCAGCTTTTACCACGTTGCGTTCTCCGGTCGGAATTTTAAAGTTAAATTGCGGAAGCGCTGTTCAAACAAGCGGATATCATCCGGTACCGGCAGAGGGGATGCGCGCATCACTGCCTGCTCAACCGAACGGTCCAGCGCGGCATTACCACTGCTGCTTACCACCTGCACCTGAATCACCTCGCCGGTCGGCACCAGCTGAATGCGGACACTCACTTCCTGATCCGGGCGCACTGACGGCGGATACCGCCATACGGAAGAAACCTTAGCGCGGATCTGTTCAATAAAATCGGCTTCCAGTACCGCGGCCCGTTCCGCCTGACGCCTGGCTTCCTGTTGTTCTTTCTGCTGTTGCGCCGCCTGTTCACGCGCCAGCTGTTCGGCCAGCGCCTGTTCCTGCTGACGTTGTTGTTCAGCCCGCTGGCGGTCTGCTTTTTCCTGCGCAGCTTTTTCCTTGGCGCGCTGTTCAGCGGCGGCTTTTTCTTTTAACGCCAGCGCCTGTTCACGTTTTTTCTGTTCGGCTAATTTACGTGCTGCTTCCTGCTCACGTTTTTTTTGCTCGGCTGCTTTTTTCTTTTGCTCGGCGGCACGCCGGGCCGCCAGTTCCTGCTGACGCTTGCGTTTTTCCGCCTCCAGCTTGCGCTGTTTTTCCGCCGCATTTTCTTCCTGAATCACTTGCGCAATCACATGCTGCGGCACCGGCTCAGGAATGCGTTGCGGTTCCGGCCAGTGCCAGAGCAGGGCTACAACCACCAGCCCGTGCAGCAGCACCGACACCAGCACCGGCAGCGAATAATGCTGTGGATTCAGCCAGTTCATATCAGCGGCGGGCCTGCGGATCAGGGGCTTCGGTAATCAGGCCAACATTATTAATACCCTGTGCCTGTAACCCACCCATCAGTTCAACCACTTTGCCGTAAGGCACCGCTTCATCGCCACGGATCATCAGGCGGGTTTGCGGTACTTCGGCCACCACTTTACCGGCGTAATCCAGCACATCGCGCAGCATCATGGCGGTGGGATCAGCCTCGTCACGCTCAATAAAATACAGCCCGCGTTCATTCACGGTAATAATAATAGTACTGTCATCAGGGTCGATTTCCGTCGGTTTGGAATCCACATCGGGTAAATTAACCGGTACGGTCTGCACCAGCATGGGGGCCGTCACCATAAAAATAATCAGCAGTACCAGCATCACGTCGATATAAGGCACGACGTTAATTTCAGCCACCGGGCGACGCTTGGCTACCGGCGAGGACATTGGTTCCATACAATTTACTCCGCCACTTTACGGACAGCGTCGGTTTTGCTGTTGTGCTGCAGTTTTAATGACTGGCGATACAACAGCGAGGCAAATTCATCGGCAAAGGTGTACATACCACTGACCTGGCGCTCGACCCGGCTGGCATAACGATTATAAAAAATAACCGCCGGAATCGCGGCAAACAGACCCATGGCGGTAGCAATCAGCGCTTCAGAAATACCCGGTGCCACAGTGGCAATGGTGGCTTGTTTCACCATCGCCAGCCCCTGGAACGAATGCATAATCCCCCACACGGTACCGAATAAGCCGATATACGGGCTGGTCGAACCGACGGTAGCCAGAAACGGCAGATGGGTATCCAGTGCTTCCGCCTCGCGGGTAATGGCAATGCGCATCGCCCGTTGTACTCCGGCCATTAAGGCATCCGGATCGGTGCTGTTTTGCTGGCGCATTTTGCTGAATTCTTTCAGCCCGGCCATAAAGACATTTTCAACCCCGCTGGGGTCGGGTTTTTGCTGGCACTCGCGGTATAGCTCATTCAGGTCAATACCGGACCAGAAGCGCTCTTCAAAATCCAGCAGCTGGGCACGGCTGGCATTCAGCAACCGCCCCCGCTGTACAATAACGACCCAGCTCACCACCGAGGCCGCCAGCAGCGTCAGCATCACCAGCTGCACGACAAAACTGGCATTGATAATAAGGGCAAAGACCGACATTTGTTCGTTCACAACAGCTCCTGATTTCAAACAAGTTAAAAGGCCGGCAAATTGCCCAGTGCCTGAATAAGTTCCGCCGGTAAGGCGCGGGGCCGGCCAGCCGTGTTGATGCAGGCCAGTTCAATATGACCATCCAGCAACAATGTGCGGTTACACGTTTCTTCACAACGCCACACCTGCTGTTGCAACGTCAGCCCGGTGCGCCGATGTTTTTCGATAACCACGGTGGCGATAAGTTCATCGTCCAGTTTTGCCGGAGCACGATAGCGCAGCTGCACATCGCGTACCACGATCAGAATATCGTCCTGACGAAATTTTTCCTGCGCCAGCCCCAGAGTGCGCAACCATTCGGTGCGGGCGCGCTCCAGATAGCGCAGATAATTGGCGTAATACACAATGCCGCCGGCGTCGGTGTCTTCAATGTATACGCGCAGCGGCCATTCAAACATCGTTGTTCTGTCCGAAGCGCGCCGGCAGATCGATACCGAAATGCAGATACGCCAGTTTGGTCGCCATGCGGCCGCGCGGCGTGCGGGTAATGTAGCCCTGCTGCATCAGGTAGGGTTCGAGCACGTCTTCAATGGTGTCACGTTCTTCACCAATGGAGGCGGCCAGACTGTCGACCCCGGCCGGACCGCCGTCGTATTTTTCCAGCAGCGTCAGTAATAAACGCCGGTCCATATGGTCAAACCCCTGCGCATCGACGCTGAGCATATTCAGGGCGGCATCGGCACAGGCATGGTTAACCGTGCCATCGCCTTTTACCTGGGCGTAATCACGCACCCGGCGTAATAAACGGTTGGCAATCCGCGGCGTACCCCGGGCGCGGCGGGCAATTTCGCGGGCACCTTTTTCATCCACGCTTAATTCCATTAAGCGGCCGGAACGGGCCACGATATGGGCCAGATCATCAATGTTGTAAAACTCCAGTCGCTGCACAATGCCGAAGCGGTCGCGCAGCGGTGAGGTCAGCAGGCCGGCGCGGGTGGTAGCCCCCACCAGCGTAAAGGGGGGTAAATCAATTTTAATCGAGCGCGCCGCCGGGCCTTCGCCGACCATAATATCCAGCTGATAATCTTCCATGGCCGGATACAGCACTTCTTCCACCGCCGGATTCAGGCGGTGAATTTCGTCGATAAACAGCACATCGCCTTCTTCCAGATTGGTGAGCAGCGCCGCCAGGTCACCGGCTTTTTCCAGCACCGGACCGGAAGTGGATTTTATTTTCACCCCCATTTCTTCGGCAATAATATTGGCCAGGGTGGTTTTCCCCAGCCCCGGTGGGCCGAATACCAGCGTATGGTCAAGCGCTTCACCGCGGCCACGGGCCGCGCCGATAAAAATTTCCATCTGCTCGCGTACTTTGGGCTGGCCAATGTAATCGCTGAGCGAACGCGGCCGGATGGCGCGGTCAAACTGTTCTTCACCCGGCACCGGCTGCGGACTGATAAAGCGATCGGTTTCAATCATAGAATTTCCTTAGCGCCATTACTGGCTGAGGGTGCTGCGCAGGGCCAGCCGGATCATATCCTCCGGGCTGCTGGCCTGAGCCGCCACTTTATTCAGCATTTTGGCGGCGTCCTGCGGCTTATACCCCAGTGCCACCAGTGCGCCTTCGGCTTCGCGCAGCATGGCATCGGTACTGGCCTGCTCGCTGCTGTCCGCCGCCACCCACAACGGGGCCGGCGCATCCCATTCGGTTAAGCGATCGCGCATTTCCACGATCAGGCGCTCGGCGGTTTTCTTTCCCACACCCGGTAATTTGGTTAAGGCGGCAATGTCTTCGTTGTGAACGCAGATGGCAAAGGCTTTGGCGTCCATACCCGACAAAATGGCCAGCGCCATTTTCGGGCCAACCCCACTCACCTTAATTAAGGTGCGGAATAGCGTGCGCTGATTTTTATCGCTGAAACCGTACAGCTGGTGCGCGTCTTCACGGATGGATAAATGGGTATATAGGGTGGCCGGCGAACCAATGGCACCCAGCATGGCAAAGGTGGAAATGGGGGCCAGAATTTCGTAGCCGACACCGTTAACATCGAGCAGTAATTCCGGTGCCTGCTTCTCTACAATAACGCCCTGCAAACGTCCGATCATGATGATTCTGCGGCTGGTTGATAAAGCCGCCTAGCCTACCAGTATGGCGGCAACGGCTCAACGCATGCGGCCGCGCGATACGCCAGTAATGCCCGCCTGCGCCGCCAGGCCGGCACTGGTATGAGCATGGCAGATGGCGATGGCCAGCGCATCGGCGGCATCCGCCTGCGGCTTACCCGGCAGTTGCAACAGATACTGCACCATGTGCTGCACCTGTTCTTTCAGTGCTCCGCCCTTGCCCACCACCGCCTGTTTGATGGAACGAGGGGCATATTCGGCCACACTGAGGCCATTATTGACCGCCGCCACAATGGCCACCCCCCGGGCCTGCCCCAGTTTCAGTGCCGAGTCGGCATTCTTGCCCATAAACACCTGTTCAATGGCGAACTGATCGGGCTGGTAGGTCTGAATGAGTTCGGTCACACCGTCGAAGATTTTTTTCAGCCGTTCCGGCAGTTCACCATCGCCGGTGCGGATACAACCGCTGACCACATACTCAATTTTCTGACCATTGCGTTTAATAATGCCGAACCCGGTAATGCGGGAGCCGGGATCAATGCCAAGAATAATCATGGGCGCTGCTTATTATTGGGCGGATTCAGGGGCTGGCTCAGGCCAGAGTCATCAGCCGGCGTCAGTTGCCACTGCTGGCCACTGTCTTTGTTGGTTACCTGCACGCTGCGCCAGTGCTGCGGCAGCACCACCTGCAGACAGGGGGATACCAGCATCTGTGCGTAATTCATACCCGGTTGCGGCAGGGTTTCGCGGAACATCAGTTGATAGTGGCCATCCTGCTGTTGCTGCCCTACCAGCTCAATGCCATAGCCGGTATGCGGGCGCTCACCGATGGCAATGGTCAGGGTGTGGTAACGCACCGACACGCCGGCCGGACCGGCACAACGGTTGCTGCTGCTCATCGGCAGCTGGGTATCACTGAGAACCACAGTGGTACAGCCGGCCAGGGAAACCCCCAGCAGGCTGAGCAACAAAACATAGAACAACGATTTCATAGATAAAAGTAACCCGGCGCCAGGAAAGCGCCGAGTATACCGCAGAGGATCGACCGGTGTTATTTAACCGGCTTTAAGGAGCCTCTGAATACCAGCTGCTCGCCCTCAACGTCGGCGTGGATGGTGGTGCCCGGTAAAAATTTACCGGCCAGAATATCCTGCGCCAGCGGGTTTTCAATCCAGCGCTGAATAGCCCGTTTCAGCGGCCGCGCCCCGAATACCGGGTCGTAACCCACATCCACCAGCTTGCTGATGGCGGCCTCGGACAGCTCCAGCGACAGGTCGCGGTCGCGCAGACGGCCACGCAGCAGCTCCAGCTGAATATCGGCAATGCCACGAATCTGATCTTTCTGCAGCGGGTGGAACACCACCGCTTCATCAATGCGGTTAATAAATTCCGGCCGGAAATGGCTGCCAACAATATCCATAACCGCATCGCGCAGCGGTTCATACTCAGCGCCGGCGTTTGTCATGGTCTGAATGACATCGGAACCCAGGTTCGAGGTCATCACCAGCACGGTGTTTTTAAAGTCAACCCGGCGGCCCTGACCGTCAGTGAGCTGACCATCGTCCAGCACCTGCAGCAGGATATTGAACACATCCGGGTGCGCTTTTTCCACCTCATCCAGCAGAATCACCGAGTAGGGCTTACGACGTACCGCTTCGGTCAGCAGACCACCTTCTTCATAGCCAACGTAACCCGGTGGCGCACCGATTAAACGGGCCACCGAATGCTTTTCCATGTACTCCGACATATCAATCCGCACCATGGCGTCTTTGCTGTCGAACAGGAACATCGCCAGCGCCTTGCACAGCTCGGTTTTACCGACCCCGGTCGGGCCTAAAAACAGAAACGAGCCGTTCGGACGATTCGGGTCAGACAAGCCGGCGCGGGAACGGCGCACAGCGTTGGCCACGGCTTTAATGGCCTGATCCTGCCCCACCACATACTGATGCAGCACGTCTTCCATTTTCAGCAGTTTGTCGCGCTCGCCTTCCAGCATTTTGGTGACTGGCACGCCGGTCCATTTGGACACCACTTCGGCAATTTCATCTTCCGTCACTTTGTTGCGCAGCAGGGTAAATTCCTGCTTGCCACTGGTTTCGGCTTCAGCTGCGGCGGCCAGTTGCTTTTCCAGCTCCGGAATACGGCCGTACTGCAGTTCGGACATTTTCTGCAGGTCGCCGGCACGGCGCGCGGTTTCCATTTCCAGCTTGGCCTGCTCCAGTAATTCTTTCGATTTACTGGCGCCTTCCAGCAGGGCTTTTTCTTTCTTCCACACCTCTTCCAGCTCTACGTAAGCATGGCCGGCTTTGTTGATCTCTTCGTTCAGATCGCTGAGGCGTTTTTTCGCCGCTTCGTCTTTTTCTTTACGCAGGGCCTCACGCTCGATTTTCAGCTGAATCAGCCGGCGTTCGAGTTTGTCCATTTCCTGCGGTTTGGAATCAATTTCCATGCGGATTACCGACGCCGCTTCATCCACCAGATCAATGGCTTTGTCCGGCAGGCGACGATCGCTGATATATCGCTGCGACAGTTTAGCGGCAGCAATAATGGCGCTGTCGGTAATCTGTACCCCGTGGTGTACTTCGTAGCGTTCTTTCAGGCCACGCAGAATGGCAATGGTATCTTCCACACTCGGTTCATCGACCTGTACTTTCTGGAAGCGACGCTCCAGGGCGGCGTCTTTTTCAATAAATTCGCGGTATTCGTCCAGCGTCGTGGCACCGACACAGTGCAATTCACCACGCGCCAGCGCCGGTTTCAGCATATTGCCGGCATCCATCGCGCCATCGCTTTTGCCGGCACCGACCATGGTGTGCAGCTCGTCGATAAACAGAATAATGTTGCCCTCGGCTTTGGACACATCTTTCAGCACGGATTTAAGGCGTTCTTCAAACTCGCCACGGTACTTGGCGCCCGCCAGCAGTGCGCCCATATCCAGTGACAATACGCGTTTGTGTTTCAGATTTTCCGGTACTTCGCCATTAATAATGCGCTGCGCCAGCCCTTCCACCACGGCCGTTTTACCCACCCCGGGCTGACCAATCAGCACCGGGTTATTTTTGGTACGGCGCTGCAATACCTGAATGGTGCGGCGGATTTCATCATCACGACCAATCACCGGATCCAGTTTGCCGGCTTCGGCGCGCTCGGTTAAATCGATGCAGTATTTATCCAGCGACTGACGGTTGTCTTCCGCATTGGCATCTTTCACAGCTTCGCCCCCGCGCAGGTCTTTAATGGCTTGTTCCAGCTTGTCTTTGTTCAGGCCAGCGGCCGCCAGCACCTTACCGGTGGCGCCTTTGTCATCCAGCGCCACCAGCAGAAAGAGTTCGCTGGAGACATACTGATCGCCACGCTTCTGGGCCTCTTTGTCGGCCAGATTCAGCAGCCGCCCCAGTTCCTGCGCTATCTGAATATTGCCATCGGGATTACTCACCCGCGGCTGATCGCCCATGGCTTTGCGCAGCGCTTTTTCCAGTTCGGCGACATTGGCACCACAACGGCGCACCACGTCTTTGACCGTGCTGCTGGTCTGCTCGAATAACGCCAGCAACACATGCACGGTATCTATCTGATTATGATCCTGCCCCAGAGCCAGACTCTGACTCTCGGCCAGAGCGTTCTGCAGACTGGTGGTCAGTCGGTCCATTCGCATAGGACATTCCTCTTATGTTGAATTTAACTAATCCACAATGTGCGATCAGATTAATTTTTTTCAAGCACCCGTTATGAATAATTTACCGCGCCACCACCTCAACAACCCTGATACAGAACAACCACAGAGCTTTCCGTGCAGCAGGCTGACACCCGCGTATAATGCGCGCTTTTCAATATAGTGGCAGTACAGGCGGTTTAAAGAGTGACACAGCAAATACGTCAGGGCGCGCTGTTCTTACTGCTGGGCGAGGCCCTGCTGGCCATTATGGCCGCCATGGTGCGGCATCTGTCGGATGACCTCAGCACCGGCCAGATCGTGTTTTTCCGTAATATTGCCGGCCTGATTGCGTTGTTCCCGCTGCTGCTGCATACCGGGCTGGCGCAGCTGAAAACCCAACACTTCACCGGCCATCTTACCCGCAGCCTGGTCGGCGTCAGTGCTATGTACTGCTATTTCTGGGCCCTGGCTCATATGCCATTAACCGAAGCTTTTCTGGTCAAACTCTCAGCCCCTTTATTTATGCCGCTGCTGGCGCTGTGGTGGCTGAAAGAGCCAGCCGGGCGTTACAGCTGGCTGGCGCTGCTGATCGGCTTTGGCGGCGTGGCGGTGATTCTGTTGCCGCAAGGCAGCAGCGAAGGCGCCGGCTGGCCCCTGCATGCGGTATTAATCGGCCTGCTTGGCGCGGTACTGGCCGCTGCCGCCAAAGTGACCATCCGCAGTATGTCATCGACCGAATCCAGCCAGCGCATTGTGTTTTACTTTGGGGTTATTTCCGCCACTGTGTCGCTGCCCGCCGCACTCCTTGACTGGCGCCCGGTACCAGTAGAAATCTGGGGCTGGCTGGCGCTGTTGGGCATGATCGCCAGCGCCGGTCAGCTGGCCTTAACCAAGGCGTACCGGATGGCACCGACCGGCAAAATCGGCGTGTATGTATACAGTGCGGTGATTTACGGCGCCCTGATGGGCTGGTGGTTCTGGGATGAGATTCCGCTCTGGACCACCTGGGCCGGCGCGGCACTGATTGTAGCGGCCGGGCTGGTGAATCTGCGGGGCGGCAAGAGTAAGCGGAAAGTGGTCAGCTGAGCCGCGCGGTCATCAGAGTCTTGTTAGATTTAAGTCTAATAGTGGGCAATTAGCGGATTATTCTTGCCAAAAAATTAAATATACTGGCAAACATCATGGATTACCGCGTATGAATCACTAATATGTCCCGCATCGATTCCCTGCAAACCTTTGTCTCGGTTGTGCGCTCGCGCAACTTCACCTCCGCCGCCGACGCCCTGGGGGTAACCCCTTCTGCCGTCAGCAAGCAGATATCCGGTCTGGAAGAACGTCTGGGCGTGCGCCTGCTGAACCGCACCACCCGCTCAGTCAGCCCCACCGAAGCCGGGCAGATGTTCTACCAGCACTGTGAAAACATTCTGGAATCCATCACCGAAGCGGAAAAACTGGTCACCGATTTTGACATTACCCCGCGTGGCCGGCTGCGGATTACCGCCATGTCGAACTTCGGCCGCCGCGAGCTGGCGCGGATATTTACCGACTTTGCGCAGAAATATCCGGACATCAGCTTCGACCTGCATATTTCCGACCGGCCGCTGGATATTGTGAAAGAAGGCTATGACTTCGCCCTGCGCCTCGGCACTCAGGAAGATTCCCGCCTGATCGCCAAATCGGTAGCTGAGCAAAAAATCGTGATCTGCGCCTCGCGTGATTACCTAAAAGAATGGGGTATGCCGGAAAAACTGGAAGACCTGCAGAACCACCGCATTCTGATTGTTGCCAACGCCGAATACGCCCGCTCCAACTGGCTGCGCCAGTTTGAAAAAGACCACAATTTCACCCTCTCCAGCATTGAGCGCAAGCTGGCGGTAAACGATATTGATCTGGTGTATGAGGCTTGTCTGGCCGGCATGGGCATTACTGCGCTGCCGACTTACATTGCCGAACGGCATTTACAGAGCGGTGAACTGGTACAGCTGTTCCCGCAGGTCGAGATTCCGGTACGCACCATCAAAGTGGTGTTTCCACAAAACCGCTATCTGGCCAACAAAAGCCGCGCCTTCCTCGACTTTATTACCGCCTATTTCGAAGAAGAACAGGCCTGATTACTCAGGCCTGATTATTCAGACGTTACTCAGGCCTCGCTTTGCTCCAGCAAATGCGGGGCACAGCGTTCATAGAAAATCTTCGGCACCCGGGCAATTTTGCGCTCGTCGTAGTCGAAGAACACAATGCCGGTTTTGGCCTGCACCACCAGCTTGTTATCCTGGGCTTCGTTTTCCACCCGGTAAATAAAGTCACAGCCGTACTTGTTAAAGTCGGTGACGCCGACGTGGAAGGTGAGCATATCGCCGACAAAGGATTCGGCGGTGAAACACACTACCAGATCCGATACCATCAGGCCGATACCACCAATATTGAACTCACCGAAACCGTGCTCGCGCAGAAACCGCAGCCGCGCTTCATGCAGCAGCGACACCATGCGGTCGTTGCCAACATGGTTGCCATAGTTAATTTCGGTTACCCGCACATCTAGACGGGTACTGAAGGTAAATTCATCGGGCAATTCGAGGGTTACACGGGCCACAACAGGTACCTCCTGACCGGGTAAAACGGGCGACAACGGGGCAAAATCCCCGGCTGGGCGGGAATTTATCTGGCCACCGGCGCTCCAATGCGGTGTATTATCGGACATTACCTGGGTAATGACGGGGCGGCATCATACCGGCCCGGGTCATTCAGCACAAATACCGGACAGGAACTGACGAACACTATGTTACTGCGATCAATCCGATGGGCTCAGCGTTTGCTGGCCACCTCCACCCTGCTGCTGGCCCTGCCGGCACTGGCCATCATTGCTGACGTTGCCCCGGGCAGCCGCTTTGAACCGCTGGAGCCCAGCCGTGAACACGCCATGACCACTCAGCAGATCGTTAATAACCTGCTGCGCGGCCACTATGAGAGCCAGCGTCTCGATGACACCCTGTCCTCCCGGGTGCTGGATATTCTGCTGAAAGACATCGACAGCACCCGCAGTTACCTGCTGGCCGCCGACGTCGCCGAATTTGAACAATACCGCCAGAGTCTGGATGAAGCGCTGAACCGCGGCGATATGCGCCCGGCCTTCTTTATGTTCAACCGTTTCCAGCAACGCGTCAGCGAACGGCTGTCGTTTCTGTTAAACGAGATTGATAAAAACGCGGAAAAATACCGTTTTGACAAGGACGAGCGGCTGGATCTCGACCGCGAAAAAGCCCCCTGGGCCAAAACCAGTGCCGAGCTGGATGATCTGTGGCGCAAGCGGCTGAAAAACTCCATCCTCAATCTGCGCAGTGCCGGCAAAGACGACAAGGCCATTCTGGAACTGCTGCGCAAGCGCTACCAGAACCAGCTCAACCGTGTGCACCAGTCCAAACCGGAAGATGCTTACCAGACCTTTATGAATGCGGCGACCCGTGCCTTCGACCCGCACACGCAGTATTTTTCCCCGCGTAACACCGAAAACTTCAACATCAATATGAGCCTGTCATTACAGGGCATTGGTGCGGTACTGCAAACCGAAGAAGAACACACCAAGGTAGTGCGTCTGGTGCCCGGTGGCCCGGCGGCCAAAGCCGGCAACCTGCAACCGGCGGATAAAATCATTGGTGTGGGTCAGGAAGGTGCCGACATTGTTGATGTGATCGGCTGGCGTCTGGATGAAGTGGTGGAACTGATCCGCGGCCCCAAAGGCAGCACCGTACGGCTTGAAATTCTGCCGGCCAGCAGCAGTGGCGGCGAATCACGCACGGTGGCGATTGTGCGTGAAGAAGTAAAACTGGAAGAACAATCAGCCCAGAAAGACATTCTGGAAATCCAGGACGGTGAGCAGACCCGCCGTATCGGCGTCATTGATATTCCGACCTTCTATATTGATTTTCAGGGCCGGATGGAAAACAAACCCGATTACACCAGCACCACCCGTGACGTGGCGCGCTTAATCAGCGAACTGAAAGAAGAAGGCATTGATGGCCTGATCATCGACCTGCGCAATAACGGTGGCGGCTCCCTGGAAGAAGCCATCAGCCTGACCGGCCTGTTTATTCACGCCGGCCCGGTGGTGCAGGTACGCGGTATGCAAAACCGTGTGGAAGTGCTGGCCGATCAGGACCCTGCCGTCCTCTATGACGGCCCACTGACGGTGATGGTGAACCGTCTCAGCGCCTCAGCGTCGGAAATTTTTGCCGGCGCCATTCAGGATTACGGCCGTGGTCTGGTGGTTGGCAGCCAGACGTTTGGTAAAGGCACCGTACAATCGCTGCGGCCGCTGCGCTCCGGCCAGCTGAAAATTACCCAGGCCAAGTTTTACCGCATTTCCGGTGACAGCACCCAACATCAGGGCGTGATCCCCGATATCCTGTTCCCGTCGTTGTTTGATAACGAAAAAATCGGTGAAAGCGCCCTGGAAGATGCCCTGCCCTGGGATGCCATCCGCCCGGCCAATTACCGTGCCACCGCTGAGGTTAAAAAAGCCTTGCCCGCGTTACGCCAGCAGCATCAGCAGCGGGCGGCCGACAACCCGGATTTCCTGTTTATGCGCGAACAGAAAAACCTGATTGCTGAGTTACGCGAACAAACCCGCGTGTCTCTGCATGAAAAAATCCGCGAGCAGGAACGTAAGGCGAATGACCAAAAACGCCTGCAGCTGGAAAATAACCGCCGCAAAGCCAAGGGCATGAAGCTGTTAAGCAGCGTTGAGGAACTGGATGCCGAAGCAGAAGCTGACATGGCCGCTGCCGATGCGCATGCCGCTGACACAGCAGAGGATGAAGCAGAAACCGCCGCCGGCGATGGTAAAAAAGCCAAAGACGATGATGCCATGCTGACCGAAGCCGGCCATATTCTGGTGGATTATCTGAAGCTGAACAGCCGCTCACTGACGGCGCAACGCCAGCCCTGAGCCACCAGGCTGTGCAAAAACCAATAAAACGAATAACGGCGCCAGTGGCGCCGTTATTTTTTTAATCCGGCCATTTTTCTGCAACCCTCACAGACCTTGCGGATTAACCGGCCTCACTGGCCTTGCGGATTAAAAAGCGCAGCACGCCATCCTGCTCATCACTGGAAAGTAATTCCTGGTCCAGAAAATTACAGAATTTCAGAAAGTCCCGCTTGGTCGAGGGGTCGGTGGCCAGCACTTCCACCACCTCACCAATCTGCATATCGCGGATCTGGTTATGCAGCATCATCACCGGCTCGGGGCAGAATAAGCCGCGTGCATCCAGAGTAACATTCACAATATCCGTCATTGTTTCCTTCCTGTCCGGGGGAGTATCCGCATTGCCATCCGGCCCAGGAGCTGCGGCCAGCTTGTCAGCCTGTTCATGCAATTGGCGAATATTCTGCGCCTGTTGCAGGGCACAGGCACGCAGCTGGGCCAGCCGCATCTGGCGGACTTCTTCCAGTGGATCGGTGGGGTTGCTCATATGCGCTCCGTCAATTAAGCCGGAATTGTGCCGCTAAGTGCGGAAAAAAAAAACCCCGCACGAGGCGGGGGCAATACCTACAGGTATTCAAGAGTGGTGAGAGTAAAACACTACCGCAATATGTCAGCGTTCCAGAATGGCAACCACGCCCTGACCGCCAGCCGCACAGATGGAAATAAGACCGCGGCCCGAACCTTTTTCTTCCAGCATTTTTGCCAGACTGGCGACGATGCGGCCCCCGGTCGCAGCGAACGGATGACCGGTGGCAATGGAGGAACCGTTCACGTTCAGTTTGCTGCGATCAATGCTGCCCAGGGCTTTATCCAGACCGAGTTTTTCCTTACAGAATTGCTCGTCTTCCCAGGCTTTCAGGGTTGAAGCAACGACACCGGCAAAGGCTTCGTGAATTTCGTAAAAATCAAAATCCTGCAGGGTTAAACCGGCGCGTTGCAGCATGCGTGGTACGGCATAGGCCGGAGCCAGCAGCAGTCCTTCTTTATGGGTTTTGCCATCTTTGCCGAAGAAATCCACCGAGGCAGTTTCATGGAAGCTCAGATAGGCTTTCACCGGCAGATTATGCGCTTGCGCCCACTCTTCCGAGGCCAGCAGCACCACCGATGCACCATCGGTGAGCGCGGAGGAGTTACCAGCCGTTAACGTGCCCTGGCCGGATTTCTTATCAAAAGCAGGCTTCAGGCTGGCCAGTTTTTCCAGGTTTGGCGTACGCGCCAGGTTATCTTTATCCAGCCCCAGAAACGGTGTAACGAGGTCATCGAAGAAACCACGCTCGTACGCGGCCAGCAAATTGGTGTGGCTGTTAAAGGCAATTTCATCCTGCTCTTCGCGGCCGATGCCCCACTCTTTGACCGTCAGTTCGGTGTGTTCACCCATCGACATATTGGTACGCGGCTCACCATTACGCGGGATCAGCGGGGCCAGATGCTTAGGACGGATTTTTGCCAGCAACTTCAGCTTTTCACCGGTGCTTTTGGCACGGTTAATATCCAGCAGAATTTTGCGCAAGCCCTCGTTCACCCCAATCGGCGCATCCGAGGTGGTATCGGAGCCACCGGCAATAGCGCTGTCGATCTGGCCCAGGGCAATTTTATTGGCGGCCATAATGATGGCCTGCAAACCCGTTCCACAGGCCTGCTGAATATCCACCGCCGGCGTATGCGGATCAAGGGCGGTACTGAGTACGGTTTCGCGCGCCAGGTTAAAATCACGGCTGTGCTTGATGACCGCACCAGCGATAACTTCACCAATACGCTGGCCCTGCAGGTGATAACGGTTAATCAGGCCATTCATCGCTGCGGTCAGCATGTCCTGATTGCTGGCATAGGAATACACCGTATTGGAACGGGCAAAGGGAATACGATTGCCGCCGATAATCGCCACGCGGCGGATGGCGGGAGAATTTGGTTTGGACATAAGCTGATTCCTGTCTGAAAAATCCGCAAACAATAACAATACAAACGGCAGTAACAACCACGGCCGGTGGGTAGCGAAGTTTAGACGCTGGCGCCGGGGCCGCATTGGCCTAACTGACACCCTGAACCGCAGACACGGTCAATTCAGAGGTTTCTGATTGTTGCTTTAATCTGCTACCGTTCGGCGCTTATCTGCCATTTCCATGTTTTTCAGGACCCTTTTTTCATGAGTAATTTTATTGAATCCATTCTCGACAGTGGTGTGGGCCGCAGTCTGATGAAATCGGTGCTGCCTAAAGCCATCGAACTGAAACGCTATAACCCCGGCCAGGCCACTTATTTTGAAGGCCGTGTATTAATTGGTGCCGGTACCCGGGCAGCCCTGCTGCCGGCTCTGCTGCGCAACCTGAAAGACGCCAACGCGCAGGTGTTTTATCCGGCCGCTGCTGCCACCGCCGGCCTGATCGTCAAAGCGGCTGAAGCCGCGGGCGTTAAAGCCACTGGTCTGGAAATTCACCCGGACATGGCCGATAAATTCGATGCCCTGGTGTTTGATGCTTCGGGTTTTGCTGAAGCCACCGACCTGAATCAGCTGTATACCTTCTTTAACCCGGTGCTGCGCAAACTGACCGGCAACGGCCGGGTGCTGGTACTGGGCCGTCCGCACCTGAAAGCCGCCAGTGGCGAGCAGGCCGCAGCCATGCGCGCCCTGGAAGGCTTCAGCCGTTCCGTGGCCAAAGAAATCGGTAAAAAAAGCGCCACCGCGCAGGCCATTTACGTTGAAGAAGGTGCCGAAGCCAATCTGGATGCCGCCTTCCGTTTCGTTATTTCCGCCAAATCCTGTTATGTGGATGGTCAGGTCATCATCGTGCGTAAAGCCGACACGGTAGCCTACCCCGACTGGCACCAGCCGCTGGCCGGTAAGGTGGCGCTGGTGACCGGTGCGTCGCGCGGCATCGGCGAAGCCATTGCCCGCACCCTGGCCCGGGATGGCGCCAAAGTACTGGGGCTGGATATTCCGCCGGCCGAAGCGGATCTGAAGCGCGTAATGGCGGAGATCGGCGGCGAGGTGCTGCTGGGGGATATTTCCGCGGCCGACGCACCGCAACAGATTTCCGACCAGCTGAAAGCCATGGGTGGCGGTGACATCATCGTCCACAACGCCGGTATCACCCGCGACAAAACCCTGGCCAATATGCCGGAACACTGGTGGCAGATGACCATCGACATCAACCTGGCGGCGGAAGAACGCATCAACCATGCGTTGTTTGAACAAGGCACCCTGAACAAAGGCGGCCGTATTATCTGCGTATCCTCTATGAACGGCATTGCCGGCCAGACCGGCCAGACCAACTACGCAGCCTCCAAAGCCGGTGTGATTGGTTATGTGCAGTACATGGCCGACGAACTGCTGGCCAAAGGCATTACCATCAACGCCGTGGCACCGGGCTTTATTGAAACCGCCATGACCGATGCCATTCCGGTGGTTACCCGTGAAATCGGCCGTCGTCTGAATTCGCTGTCACAGGGCGGCAAGCCGGTGGATGTTGCGGAAACCATCGCCTTCTTTGCCAACCCGGCGGCCACCGGGGTAACCGGCAACATTGTCCGTGTGTGTGGACAATCCCTGGTCGGCGCCTGATCCGGAGGCCCACAACCGGTCAGGCAGCCCGCTGTCTGACCGGACATTCCAGTCTTTAGCATTGGACAATTCAGGTCAGGGTGTTTCAAATTCATTCACAATAGCTACACTTGCGGTTCTGACTTTCTGAACCCAGTGGTATGCCCGAGAATTTCGCCGACAACAGCATTCCGGCTAACTTACCGATAGTGCGCTACAACCAGTTTCTGGAAATGCTGCTCAGTGGCCGCCCGCTGGAATCACTGCTGCACGAACTGGTGCTGCTGATTCAGGAAAAACAGCCCGAATGCACGGCGTCCATTATGCTGATCAGCGATGATGGCAAACACCTGCACATTGGTGCCTCTACCGATCTCCCCGACTACTTCCTGAGTGCTATCGATGGCATTGACGTGCGTGATGGCGTCGGCTCCTGCGGCACGGCCGCCGCCCGGGCGCAGCTGGTGATTGTGGAAGATATTCAGCACGACCCGCGCTGGAGTCCCTATCGCGGGCTGGCTCAGCAAGCCGGCTTACGGGCCTGCTGGTCACAACCCATTATGAATGCCAATGGCAAAGTGCTGGGCACCTTCGGTCTGTATTACCGCGAAGTACGCTTTCCCAGTGGCCGCGATTTACTGCTTATTCACGAGGCAGCCCGTCTGGCCCAGGCCAGTATTGAATTCCGCCGCGCCGAAAACCACCGGGTGCTGTCAGAAACCATTACCCAGCACCTGCCGCTGGGCCTGATGATTACCGATGCCGACTTCAATATGCTGGACGTAAATCCGGCGTTCTGTGCCATTACCGGCTTTAAAGCCGAAGAACTGCTGGGTAAAAAACCCAATATTCTGGTGCAGGATCTGAAATTACTGCGCCAGTTCGGCACCATTCTGCAACGCTTACCGGCACAGAAAAGCTGGACCACCGAAATTCCGGTACAACGCCGCAACGGTGAGCGTTTCAACGCCGAATTGTGTTTCTCGGCGGTACGCAATGAACACAATCAGGTTGAGCGTTGCATCGGCCTGATCAGCGATATTACCGATCGTAAACGCTCAGAAGAAACCATCCAGTACCAGGCCAATTACGACCTGCTGACCAGCCTGCCCAACCGCAATTTGTTTTACAGCCGCCTGAACTGGATGCTGGAACAATGCCGGCGTAAAGACTGCCATTTCAGCGTGATGCTGATGGATCTGGATTATTTCAAAGAAATTAACGACACCATGGGCCACGATGCCGGCGATGAACTGCTGGCCAAAATTGGCGCCCGGTTGCAAAACGCCATCGGCAGTAAAGATACCGTCGCCCGGCTGGGAGGGGATGAATTCGGCTTCCTCATTGCCGGCACCCACGACCGCGAGGCACTGGAAAACATTGCAATCCGCCTGCACGGCACCGTGGGTGAAAGCCTCTGCATCCGCCAGATGCGTGATTTAAAAATGTCATCCAGTCTGGGCATCAGTCGTTTTCCGGAAGATGGCAATACGCTGGAAGGGCTGCTGAAAGCAGCTGAACAGGCACTGTATTCCGCCAAAAATGCCGGCCGCGATGGCTTTGCATTCTTTACCCCGGCCATGCACGAAGAAGCTGAAACCCAGGCCATGCTGCATCAGGAAATGCGTTTTGCCGTCAGCGACAATCAGCTGGAATTGCATTACCAGCCGATCAAACATCTGGACAGCGGCAACATTACTCACGTCGAAGCATTGATCCGCTGGCATAACCCGCAACGCGGTTTGGTGCGGCCGGATTTGTTTATTCCGCTGGCAGAAAAAACCGGGTTAATCCGTGAAATTGGCCACTGGGTCCGCGAAGAAGCGCTGGCCATGATCAACCGTATGCAGCAATACGGTATTCAGCTGTCGGTCGCGGTTAATATTTCCACTGCCGAGTTTTATGACCGCGAACTGGCCCAAAAAATTGTCCAGCAAGTACAGGACGCCGGTGTACCCCGTGGCAGCCTGATGGTGGAAATTACCGAAAGCCTGCTGATCCGTAACCAACAGGAAACCCTGAATTTCCTGCAAACCCTGCAAGCCGCTGGTATCCGTGTGGCACTGGATGATTTTGGCACCGGTTTTTCGTCGCTGTCTTATCTGGCGGCCTTCCCGGCTGACAAATTAAAAATCGACCGCTCCTTTGTGCATCAGATGAGCAGTGATAGCCGTAAACAGGCCCTGGTCGACACCATTATTACCCTTGGTCACAGTCTGAACATGACCATTATTGCCGAAGGTGTGGAAGAAGAAGCGGATGAAATTCTGTTGCGGGCCCGCGCCTGTGACAGCATTCAGGGCTATTTTCTGGCCCGGCCGATGACCGAAACCATGTTGCTGAATTTCCTGCTGGATTATCCGGACGATATCCGCGAACCGGCCCGACACAACCCTTTGCCGGTTACCCCGTCAGCAACATAATCCGGTCGGCACCCAGATATAACCCTGTTCAGTATCCCCGTATAACCGCCCGCTACTGCCCAGCGCATACAAAGCCGCAATATACAGACACACCAGGGCATCCAGCGCGTCCTCATTGCTTTTCAGCGCCTTACCCCGTAACCCCTGAATGCGTTCAGCATCCAGCAATTCAGCCCATTCGGGACCGATAACAAAGGGTAAGCGTGGTGAGTGTTCGAGCTGACGCAATAAATTGGCGAGCTGAATCTGACCGGATTTTTTCGCTGCCACATCGCCTTTTTTATACAGCAAGCGTTCCGGCAAACCAAAACACTCAATCAGGGACGGATGCGGATAACATTCAAATTGCCACGTCGGATGGCAAAACACCACTGCGGCGGTCAGCTGCCAGCGCCAGCAATAACGAACGCTCGGCGCAGTACAATACCGGCCATAACACCCCGGCCATAAAACCCAGAATAATAACGCTGTACGTTAAAAACAGGGGCACCGGTGGCTGCGATAAATACGGGGCAATCCAACCGGGAAATAATGCCAGCACAATAAAGGGAATAAGACCGGCATAACCTAACAAACGCATAGCTGAATTCATTAAACTACTCCTCGATGAGATTGACAGAAATCACTGGCCCCAAAAATCCAACAGCGCATCCTGGCAAGGTCAGCGTTTTTTCTTCGCCCGCTTTTTGTTCAGATAATCATTTACCGGCCGAGCTTTATCCGGCAACGCAGCGGCAAAGCGCTGGCGCATAGCCTCGGCTTTGGCGTCTTTTTCATCATTCAGGCGCTGATGCCGGTGCTTACCGGCGGCGCGGGTGAAGTCCACCACGGTGGTATCGGTTTTCTCTGGCATAAACGCGTTGTCCGTCAACGGTATTTGCCCATCATGCTACCATAGCGGCCTGTTGTTTTTGTCGGTTGTGTTGCTGCCTGTTATGCCGGTGCCCTTTGTATGAACCCCTGTCTGAATCAGAGTCTGAACCTGTGATTGTCTCTTCATTGCCTGTGGATCAGGTTATCCCGGATCTGCGCAGCGCCCTGCAGCAATCCAACACGGTGCTGCTGAGTGCGGCGCCGGGGGCCGGTAAAACCACCCGCGTGCCGCTGGCGTTACTGAATGAGCCCTGGCTGGCCGGACAGCGCATTATTATGCTGGAGCCACGCCGGTTAGCCGCCCGCAATGCCGCCCGTTTTATGGCCCGGCAACTGGGTGAAGCCGCAGGACAAACCGTGGGTTACCGCATCCGCCTGGAAACCTGTGTGGGTCCGGCTACCCGGATAGAAGTCGTTACCGAAGGCATCCTCACCCGCATGCTGCAGTCCGACCCGGAACTGACCGGCGTGGGGCTGGTGATTTTTGATGAATTTCACGAACGCAATCTGAACTCCGATCTGGCGCTGGCCCTGGCGCATCAGTGCCAACAGCTGTTACGCGATGATTTACGCCTGTTAATTATGTCGGCCACGCTCGATGAACAGGCGCTTACCGACGCCCTGCAGGCGCCGTTATTGGTGAGTGAAGGCCGCAGTTTTCCTGTGGATGTGCAGTACCGGCCGCTGCCCAACCGCAATACGAAGATTACCGACCATTGCGCCCGCACCGTGCGTGAGGCCTTAAAGCACGACGGTGATGTGCTGGTCTTTTTACCCGGTGTGCGGGAAATCACTTTGGTCGCGGCATTATTAAGCGACCTGCCCGCCAGCATTCAGGTATTGCCCTTACACGGGCAGCTCAACGATGCCGAACAAAAAGCCGCACTGACGTCTGCGCCAGCAGATCAGCGCAAAGTGATTCTGGCCACCAATATTGCCGAAAGCTCGCTCACCATTGATGGCGTGCGGGTGGTGGTCGACAGCGGGCTGGAACGGCGCAATGTGTTTCATGTCGGAAGCGGCCTGAACGAATTAAAAACCCGCCCTATTTCCCGCGCCTCGGCCACTCAGAGGGCCGGCCGCGCCGGCCGTCAGGGCCCCGGCGTCTGCTACCGGCTGTGGCCGGAAAGTACGCACGAACGGCTGGATGCGCATATCCGCGCGGAAATTCTGGATGCCGATTTAGCGCCCTTAGTGCTGGAATTAAAACAATGGGGCGCCGAACCCGGCGAATTATTCTGGCTCACCCCACCGCCGGCGGCCGCCCTGCAACAGGCGCAGGATCTGTTGCTGCAGTTAGGTTTATTACAGCCGGATACGCTGGCACTGAATGAGCATGGCCGCGCCTGTGCCGCCTTGGGTATTGAGCCGCGCTGGGCCCATGCACTGCTGTGTCTGCACGCCTTACAGCACGGGAAACCGGCCTGTGACTGGGTAGCACTGGTGCAGGAATGGCCAGCCAGCCGCCGTGACACCGACGATATAATACGTCTGTTCCGCCGCGCGCAGCAGAACCGCGGTGTGTGGCAACAACGGGTAGCCCCGCTGGCGCAGCGCTTATGGCAAACCCTGCAAACCACCACGCCCGCCGTGCCGGCCACCCGCCTTCAGCCCGACGATATTCCGGCGTTATTGCTGGCGCTGGCCTTCCCCGACCGCATTGCCAAACGGCGCGATAACAGCGAGCGCTTTTTGCTCAGCAATGGCCGCGGTGCGGAATTATTGCCGCAGTCGGATTTACTGAATGCTAACTGGTTGGCCTGCGCCGACTTTTCCATCGGCCACAGCACCCGCATCCGGCTTGCGGCCGAATTAAGCGACCACGCCCTCACGGCGTTGCAAAGCCTGGCACCGCAATTATTCCACCAGCGTACGGAAATCGGTTTTCAGGATAACGGCCAGTTTGTGGCCCGCCGTCATCGGCAATTGGGCCGCATCAGCCTCAGCAGCGCAGCACTGCCGCAATTAAGCGCCGATGACTGGCAACAGGCCTGGGCCGACTATGTGCAGCAACAGGGGCTGGGCTGCCTGCCCTGGCCGGAGGACGCCCGGCAACTGCGCGCGCGACTGGCGCTGGCGCATCAATACGAAGGCCAGGATTGGCCGGATGTCAGTGATGACGCCTTGCTCAAGCGGCTGTCCGACTGGTTATTGCCGTTTTTAATCAGCGCCCGCCATCGCCGCGATCTGGATAAAACCGACACCCAGGCCGCCTTGCTCAGCCTCCTCAACTGGGAACAACAGCAGCAATTAAATGCCCTGCTGCCCACCACCTTCACCGTACCCAGTGGTTCGGCGGTGGCACTGGATTATGACCAGCAACCGCCTGTGCTGGCGGTAAAACTGCAGGAAATGTTCGGCTATGAAGGCCAGCCGACGGTGTTGCGCGGCAAACTGCCGCTGCTGATTCATCTGCTGTCACCGGCGCGCCGGCCGTTGCAGGTAACCGCTGATTTACCGCACTTCTGGCGTCATACTTACGCCGAGGTACGCAAAGATATGCGCGGCCGTTACCCCAAACACCCGTGGCCGGAAGACCCGCTCAGTGCCGAAGCCACGCGTTTAACCAAGAATGCGCTGGCACGGCAAAAAGCAGAATAATGTCAGCCCCACAGCAATTTCAGGCCGACCACCAGGGTCACCAGCTCGAACAGCCGCTTAATGGCGTTGTTACCGGCCAGAATGGAACTGTGGGCGCCTAAATAGCCGCCCAGCAACGAACCCAGCACCAGCGCCGGAATCCAGCTCCACTGCACCGGAGCGGCCAGACTCATGGCCACGGCGCCACTGCCGTTCCAGCCTAAGCCCACCGCCACCAGGGTTTGCGCCACGGCGGTTTTGTAATCAAAGCCAAACCAGTACACCAGCCATAAGGTAACAAACAAGCCACTGCCGGCGGACAGCGCGCCATTGGTAAAGCCAATCAGCAACAGCACCAGCGCGCCCAGAGCATAGCCACGCCAATGTCGGTGTTGCGGTAACGCCACCAGCCCCAGCTGCGGCTTCACGGCGGAATACAGCGCCAGTGCCAGCGTCAGTAAACCCAGCGCAATTTCTGCCTGCCGTTCCGGCACATCGAGAATAAAATGCACACCGGCAATCACCCCAGGCACACCGGCACCGACAATCAGCAACAACACCGCCAGATCCAGATGTTTTTCCCGCAGGTGTCTTAACGTGGCGCCCACGCCCAGCGCCACCGTGGCCACTTTATGGGTGGCCAGCGCCAGCGGAAACGGCAGGCCAAGAAAAATCAGAATCGGTAGCTGAATCAGCCCGGCCCCACCGCCGGCCAGCGCCGAAAACCAGTTGGCGATCACGGCAATCAGAAAAAGTACAATTTGTTGGGTATAATCCATCCGGCATTCAACCGTTATATATCAAGGGGAAAGGCATGAAATACGCTCTGCATTACTACGACACCTGCCCATTCTGTCAGCGCGTGCTGGCCGTTTTACCCGACCTGAAGGTGCCGGTAGAAAAACGCAATGTGATGCAGAACCGTGACTGGGCCAAACAACAGGCGCAGGCCACCGGCCGTACCACCGTGCCCTGCCTGCTGATTACCGACGACAACGGCAAAGAAACCTGGCTGTATGAATCGGCCGATATTATCCGTTATCTGAAAAGCCGGTAAGCAGGGTGGCCGGCGTTAACCGCGGCCACTCCCTGTGTATTGCTTTAACCGCGCAACTGCGCCAGCAGTTGCGGGTCAGCCAGTAACCGCCGCACGGTCTCCACCACCGCCTGTGTCTGCGCGTCCACTTCCAGATTAATACGATCGCCGGGCTGTACCTCACCAAAGGTGGTCACGTCCCGGGTTTCCGGTATCAGATACACCGCAAAGCGGTCATCCTGTACCTCGGCAATGGTCAGGCTGCAGCCGTTTAAAGCCACATAGCCTTTATCCAGCAAAAACGCCGCCAGATGCGCCGGTCGCTGCATCCAGACCACCCGGTTATGGGCGCTGTCCTGCACGTCCAGCACGGTCACCTGATCCATAATATGGCCCGACAACACATGGCCGCCGATCTCATCGCCGAAACGCGCCGCCCGTTCAATATTCACCACTGTACCAGCCTGCAGGTTGCCCAGATTGGTGACCTTCAGGGTTTGCGCAATGGCATCAAAGCTGACTTCAGCAGCATTAATCGTGCGCACCGTTAAGCAGGTACCGTTAATCGCCACCGACGCACCGATCTGTAAACCTTCCAGCAACGCCGGCGGAAAGGTCAGAATTAAAGTAGCAAAATCGGTCTGTCGTTCGACCCGGGTTACGGGCAGTTTGGTTTGCACAATACCGGTAAACATGCATCGCTCCAGTAGTCTCAGAAAGGCGCATTATGCACTATACTCGGCGCATAATCCGGCTGAGATATGGAACATGACGATAAAAAAAACCGGGCTGATTCTGTCCGGCGGCGGGGCCCGGGCGGCCTATCAGGTAGGCGTTCTCAAAGCCATTAATAAAATTCTGCCCAAGGGGCATTACAACCCCTTCGATATTATTTCCGGCACTTCCGCCGGCGCTATTAATGGCGTGGCACTGGCCAGCTATGCCGACAATTACCGCATTGGTATCAAGCACCTGGAACGCATCTGGATGAATTTCAGCTGCGACCATGTCTACCGCACCGATTTCTGGGGCGTATCCCGTTCACTGGCCAAACTGACCCGCAGCCTGATTATTGGCCGGGGTTACAAGAACGATCCGGTCTCGCTGCTGGATAACAGCCCGCTGCGCGGACTGCTGAACGACGTCATTAAATTTGATGGTATCCAGAACGCCATTGACGCCGGCGCCCTGCATGCCGTAGCGGTAAACTGCTCCGGGCTGGAAAGCGGCGAATCGGTCAGTTTTTTTCAGGGTCATTACAGCATCAATAACTGGGACCGCCGCCGCCGCGTCGGTTTGCGCAGCCGCATTACCCTGGACCACCTGCTCGCCTCCTCGGCCATTCCGATGATTTTCCCAGCGGTCAAAATTCACCGCGAATACTTTGCCGATGGCGCCGTACGCCAGCTGGCCCCCTTAAGCCCGGCGCTGCATCTGGGCGCCGAAAAAATTCTGGTGATCGGCGTCAGTGGTCTGGCACACAAACGCAAAGAACGCCCCACCAGCCCCGGCTATCCGTCACCCGCCAAAGTGATGGGCCATATGCTGAATGCCGCCTTCCTCGACAGCATGGAAACCGATGTGGAGCGCCTCAGCCGTATTAACCGCACGGTTGAAAAAATTCCCGAATCGGTGCGTAAAAAAGAAGGGATGGAACTGAAACAGATCGAGTTGCTGGAAATTAACCCCAGCGTTTCCATTGATGAACTGGCCGGCCAGCACGCCGACGAAATTCCCTGGGCACTGAAACTGGCTCTGGGCGGCAGTGGTAACGCCAGCCGCAACGGCAGCGGTATTTTAAGTTATCTGTTGTTTTCTCAAGGTTTCTGCCGCGCCCTGATTGATCTGGGTTACAACGATGCCATGAGCCGCTGCGATGAAATCAGCGCCTTTTTCTCTGACCATATTCCGGCCGGCAACCCGCCTTGCCAGGCCAGCCAGGATGATGAGATGCAAACCGCCTGAGTGGTTGGCTACATTTTATTACGCGGCTGACGTAATAAATGCCTGCCATAGGCCGTCATCTCATTTTAGAATTATCGGCCCTAGTGTTTTTCCCCGGAGGCAACATGTTATCTGCACGCCATCTGTTCGTGTTCGCCATTCCCCTGCTGGCCTTGTTGCCAGGCTGCAGCGACAACGCTGAACCCGCTGCTCCGGTAGCTGCCTATCCGGCCAAGCTCCATCAGATCAGCCCGGTTAGCCATGGCCACCGCCCGTACTGAATTGTCTTATACCGAACTGCGCGCGCCCTTTGCCGGCGTCGTTGCCGAAGTCTATGCCGATAACCATCAGCCGGTGGCCGCGGGTAAAACCCTGGTCATGCTGCAGGCCGCCGATCAGCTGGAAGTGCGGGTACAGGTGCCGGAAAACTTAATGGCCCACCTGCTCAGCAGTGCCAGTAACCAATACCAGCCAGAAGTCGAATTTGAAGCCCTGCCCGGCCAGCGTTTTCACGCCGCCTACAAAGAGCACACCGCCCAGGCCGACCCACAAACCGGCAGTTTCACCGTTACCCTGGCCATGGCCCGCCCGGCCGGCTTAAACGTATTACCAGGCATGAACGCCAGTGTGCACGTTGACCTGCAGCAGGTATTAAGCCAGCAAACGCCACCGTTATTGATTCCACCGCAGGCAGTACTGCAAAGCGGCGACCAACTCAGTGGCAGCAGCACTGGCATGGTATGGCTGGTGAATGCCGATATGACGCTCAGCCCGCGTGAAGTCACGCTCGGCCAGCTCACGTCCGAAGGCCTGGAGATCCGTGCGGGTCTGCAACCGGGGGAAACCATTCTGGCCGCTGGCGTGCATCAGGCCTGGGCCGGTATGAAGATCCGCCCCTGGGTTAAAGAGCGGGGGCTGTAACCATGCAGCAACCACAAAACGCCGCTACCTATTTTATTAAACACAGCACCACCAGCTGGATGCTGGTGCTGATTTTGCTGGTCGGCGGTATCAGCAGTTATCTGGGCTGGGGCGGCTGGAAGACCCGCAGTTCACCATTAAAGAAGCCATGGTCATTACCCACTACCCCGGTGCCAGCGCACTTCAGGTAGAAGAAGAAGTGACCGCACCTCTGGAAAATGCCATTCAGGCGCTGCCCTATCTGAAGCATGTGGATTCTATTTCCAAAGCCGGCTTTTCGCAGATTCATCTGGTGATTAAACCCACCTACCAATCCCATGAATTACCGCAAATATGGGACGAACTGCGCCGCAAAGTGCTGGATAAAACCTCATCACTGCCGCCGGGAGCAACCACACCGCTGGTAATGGATGATTTCGGGGATGTGTACGGTGTGCTGCTGGCCATTACCGGGCCGGATTATTCTTACCAGGAATTAAGCGATTATGCCGATTACCTGAAGCGCGAATTATCCACCTTAAACGGTGTGGCCAAGGTAGAAATTACCGGCACCCAGAAAGAACAGGTATTTATTGATATTTCCCGCGAGCGCATGACCAACCTCGGCATTCCGCTCAGCCGGCTGGTACAACTGCTGCAAACCCAGAATACGGTACAGAATGCCGGCCATATCCGCATTGGCGACGACTATATCCGCATTCACCCGACCGGCGAATTCCGCAGCGTACAGGAGCTGGGCGATCTGCGCGTTAGCCCCAGCGGTTCCGATAAACTTATCTATCTGCGGGATCTGGCCCACATCAGCGAAGGCATTGCCGAAGTCCCTTCCCACCTTACCCACTTCCGCGGCACCCCCTCTTTACGGCTGGGCATTGCCTTTAATAAAGGCGTCAATGTGGTGGCCGTGGGTGAACAGGTGCGCGCCCAGCTGGTGCTGCTGGATGCCAACCGGCCGCTGGGCATTGAACTGCACACATTGTACGACCAGCCGGCCGAAGTGGATGCTTCCTCCACCGGCTTTGTGCTGAACCTGCTGGCGTCGGTAATTATTGTTATTGCGGTATTGCTGGTCTTTATGGGCCTGCGCGCCGGCGTCATTATTGGCATTATTCTGCTGCTGACGGTGTTCGGTACCTTTATTGCCATGCGCATGCTGGGCATTGAATTGCAGCGCATTTCCCTGGGCGCCCTGATCATTGCGCTGGGGATGCTGGTGGATAACGCTCTGGTGATTACCGAAGGCATTATGGTGGGCTTGCAGCGGGGTTTATCCCGCACGCGCGCCGCCTACGAAATTGTGAAACAAACCCAGTGGCCATTATTGGGCGCGACAGTTATTGCCATTACGGCGTTTGCCCCGATTGGGCTGTCACCGGATTCCACCGGTGAATTTGTCGGCTCATTATTCTGGGCATGCTGCCGCTGCTGTTTGATCCGTTCTTCAGCGCCATGGCGGTGGTCATCAGCGCCGGCCTGGGCTTTGCCACCATCCTCACTCTGGGAGTGGTGCCAGTGCTTTACGCCATCAGTCACGGCATTAAAACCCCTCCGGTTTCCTTATCCACGCCCGGCTGAAGCCGGGCCTAACCACTGCCTCAGCCGCCGTGACGAATATGAAAGCAATGGTGAATATTGCTGCGCCGCTCGTAATCAAACGGCACTGACTTAGCACTGACATCGCGGATATCCAACCCAGCCAGTGCATCCCGGTCGAGTTCAAATTTGCGCAGATTGTTGGAAAAAATCAGCAGCCCGCCCGGGTTCAGACAGCGCATCGCCTGTTCAACCAGCTGCACATGGTCACGCTGAATATCCAGTACCCCTTCCATGCGTTTGGAGTTGGAGAAGGTCGGCGGGTCCATAAAAATCAGGTCGTAGCGGTCACGACAATCGCGCAGCCACTGCAGACAATCGGCCTGAATAAACTCGTGTTCATCCGGGTTCAGCGTATTCAGGCTGAAATTATCCCGGCCCCAATTCAGGTAAGTGCGCGACATATCGACGCTGGTGCAATGGGCACCGGCGACCGCCGCATGCACACTGGCGCTGGCGGTGTAACAGAATAAATTCAGGAAGCGTTTGCCCTTGGCCAGGCTGGCGATTTCCAGCCGCGTCGGGCGATGATCCAGAAACAGGCCGGTATCCAGATAATCCTTCAGGTTCACCAACAGCTGTACCTGGCCTTCACGCACCGGCATAAAGACTTTCTCGGTGCTCTGCTTTTCATACTGACGCTTACCGGTCTGGCGCTCACGGCGTTTCAGTACAATTTTCTGAGCCGGAATACCGGTGACTTCCGGCAAGACCGCCAGCACATCCAGCAACCGGCGTTCGGCCTTGGCTTCATCGATGGATTTGGGTGGCACATATTCCTGCACGTGCAGCCAGTCTTCGTACTGGTCAATGGCGACCGCATATTCCGGCAGGTCGGCATCGTACAGGCGGTAGCAATGCACGTTTTCCCGCGCCGCCCATTTGCGCAGTTGCTTCAGGTTTTTACCCAGCCGGTTGGCAAAGGCTTCCACCGGCCCGCGGATCAGCGATGCCTGCGGCTGCGCCGAACGCTCATCGGCGGCACCGAATACCAGCAGTTTGGTGGCGATGGGGCCATTCATAAAGTTGTATTGTTTGAACATCGGCCGGCGGATGCTGCGCGCCAGATCGACGTTGCCGGTAAACACCGCCAGCGACCAGTCGGGCAGTTTCATGGTGGCATCATGAAAATGCTGGTACAGCGGCGCCAGTTGCGGCAGTTCGCTTAAACGCTCGCCGTACGGCGGGTTACAGACCACTAAGCCACCCTGCTCGGCCACTTCACTGCTGACCCGCAGCTGGGCAATATCCCGGCGTTCAAAATGAATGCGTCCGGCCAGCGCCGAGCGGGCCAGGTTGTTGGTGGCGGCATTCAGCTGCTCGGGATCAATATCAAAACCGTACAGACGGCTGCGCAGATTGTTCAGGCCAGCGGCGCGACGCTCGCGGGCGGCATCCACCTCGGCCAGCCAGCGTGGACGCTGATGCCCCAGCCAGCTGTCAAAGCCCCACTGCTGACGGTTCAGGCCCGGCGCGATATCGGCTGCCATCATGCCGGCTTCCATTAATAAGGTGCCGGAACCGCACATCGGGTCGATCAGATGCTTACCTTCTGCCGCCAGCGCCGGCCAGCCGGCACGGATCAGAATGGCCGCGGCCAGGTTTTCTTTCAGCGGCGCTTTACCCGGCTGCAGGCGGTAACCCCGGCGGTGCAGACTGTCACCGCTGAAGTTGTAATACAGGTGCAGTTTGCCTTTGCGCAGCTGAGCTTCAATGCGCACATCGCCGTTTTTATCCACCGATGGGCGACCGCCGGTTTCCTCGCGGAACACATCGACAATGGCGTCTTTGACCTTCTGCGCGCCAAACTGAGTGTTGTTCAGATAATCGGTACGACCATGAAAATCGATGCGGAAGGTTGATTTCAGTGCAAACACCGCCGGCCAATCGACCGAACGGGCCGCCTCATACAGGGCGTCGATATTGTCTACCTGACTTTCATGCAGCGGCAGCAGCAACCGGCTGGCCAACCGGCTCCACAAACAAAAGCGGTAAGCCAGGGTTAAGTCGCCGCGCCAGATCACCCCGAGATGAGTTTCGCGTTCAACTTCGCCACCTAAGTGTCTGATTTCATCAGCCAGCAGGGGCTCGATGCCTTTCGGGCAGGCGGCCAGCCAGGTGAATTGTGCGGCGGCAGAGTGATTTTGCATGGTCATAGAACCTGTTTCGTCAAATAGCGGTTGGCAGTAAAAAAACTGTCACTTAGAAGTAATTAATCGTTAACACAGGGCGCACCCCTTTGATACAACACCAGTGCGGCCGGAAATTCTGACTCTGATCTGGCCGGCAAGCTAATTACCAAGCGAGGAAGCTTTCTATGAAAAAACAGAAACGCGACATGCAGGAAAGAGCTTTTGCACGAGGGTACCGCGCGGGCGTTGAGCGCCGTTCAAAAGATCTTGCCCCCCCCGTTGGACCGGTTCGCGACGCCTGGTTAGCCGGCTGGCGTGAAGGACGTGCCGACCACTGGGATGGATACACCGGCGTTTCTGGCGTTCACAAAATCGCTGTCTGATGCAGGCTGACGCCTGTTAACCCCTGCTTCCCGCCCCGGGAAGCCCAGGCCCTGCAACTGCAGGGCCTTTTTTTTGCCTGGCGCTCTGGCGTTCAGTGATTTACCGACGCTTCCAGCGCAGCAATGGCATCCACGGCTTCGGCGATCAGTTCCGGACCCCGGTAAATAAAACCGGAATAAATCTGTACCAGCTGGGCGCCGGCGCGGATTTTATCGGCCGCACCTTCACCATCAATAATGCCACCGACGCCAATCACCGGCAGTTTACCGTCCAGTGCTTTGCACAGTGCGCTGATGGTTTCGGTAGCCAGGTCTTCCAGCGGCGCGCCGCTTAAGCCACCGGTTTCGTTACCGAAACGCAAGCCTTCAACGCCCTCACGAGACAGGGTGGTGTTGGTGGCAATCACGCCATCAATGCCGCTGTTGATCAGGGTTTCAGCCACCAGACCGACTTCTTCTTCGGTCATATCCGGGGCGATTTTCACAAACACCGGCTTGTAGCCAAACTGCTCGGCCAGCTCCAGCTGGCGGGCTTTGATCGGCGCCAGCAGCTGCTGCAGCGACTCACCGAATTGCAGGGTGCGCAGACCGGGGGTGTTGGGCGAAGAAATATTCACCGTAATGTAGGTGGCGTGTTCATACACCTTGTTCAGGCAGATCAGATAATCGCTGGTGGCATCTTCCACCGCGGTATCAAAATTTTTGCCGATATTAATGCCCAGCACACCCCGGTAACGGGCGGCTTTAACGCGCTCGACCAGATGGTCCACACCTTTGTTATTGAAACCCATGCGGTTGATAATGGCCTGACGCTCGGGAATGCGGAACAGGCGCGGCTTGGGGTTACCCGGCTGCGGCCGCGGGGTGACCGTGCCAATTTCAATAAAACCAAAACCCAGGCGGGCAAAGGCGTCGATGAAATCGCCGTTTTTATCCAGCCCCGCTGCCAGCCCGACCGGATTGGGAAAGGTAATACCCGCCACAGTTACCGGCAGCGCCGGTACCGGCGCCACCAGATGTTTCAGCAAGCCCAGCCGTTCGCTGGCACCCAGCATATCCAGCCCCAGTTCATGGGACGTTTCACCGTTCAGACGGAATAACAGGGCGCGGCTCAGGCTGTACCAATCCATATCGGACCTCAGTGGAAAAATAAACGCCGGCATTATATGTCAGCCGGGCCGTAAACACTAAGGCAGCCGGACAATGCGCTGAAAGCGGCCCTGATCGTCAAACTCAATGGCAAAGCGGCCGTAAACACCATCGTGGCCGACCACTTTCTGCAGAATATTGGCCGGAAAGCGTACCGTGCGGCCATCCGCCGTGTGCGCCACCACCTGCCGGATACGACCGCTGTAATAGTACTGGTAATCAAGGGCGGAAATGGCCAGATCCACCACAATACGCTGACTCACTGAACGCTCTCCGCACAGGTTTAAAAGCGGCATCATACTTCGCTTTACGGCGCAGGGAAGCCAGGGAGCCTCTGAATAACCCGGTGCCCGCTCTGGATTACAGGAAAGTTCTGAATCACGAAGCCGGGTTGCAGGCATAGCGGGTTCTGTCAAAACCCGCCCGGCCGGCTGGCCTGGGCCAGATCCAGCAGTTCGCGCAGTGCCACCGAAGCCATGGTGAACTCCAGCGTCCCCGCCGTGCCCAGCTCGGTCAGCATGGCTTTCCAGCGCTGCACCAGTTCCTGTTGCTGTTCTTCCCATACCGTCAGCGCCTCATCCAGCGTCGCTCCGGCTGGCTGATTATGCAGAATGCCAACCGTCAGCGCCCGTTGCTGCCAGTCCAGATCATCACGCAAACTCTCGCGCGCCAGCGCGTCCCAGCGACTGGCTGAGGGCAGCGCGTTAATCTGCTGCAGGAACCAGGTCAGTGACAGATGTTCGCCCAGCTGATAGTAGGCTGCGGCCACCTCGCAGACCTCGCGGCCGGTTTGCGCAGCCGCTTCAATAATGCCAGGGGCCGCAAACAGGTTGGCGGCGGCGGCGGTAAAGTGGGCCAGATCATCCGGTACACCGGCGGCCAGACGGGTTTCGTACAGGCTCTGCCAGTGTTCATGGGCACTGCCCTGCAGCAACTCGCCCATGCGCCGGATCAGGGCATCCACCGCAGGCCGGAAGCATTCCACCTCGGCCGCAATATTCAGGTTCTGGCGACGGTTACGCAAAAACCAGCGGCTGGCGCGGCGTACCAGCCGCATCAGGTCAGCCTGCATATCCGCCTGCACCTCCGCCGGTACCCGATAATCCAGAGCACTGATCTGCTGGCGGTAATATGGCATGGCAAAAATATCGCGGGCGGCCAGATAAGCCCGGGCAATGGCAGCAATACCGGCGCCGGTGGCATCGCGCAGACGGCTGACGTAGGTAATGCCCATGGCATTAACCATATCGTTGGCCAGCTGAGTGGCGATGATTTCATTGCGCAGGCGGTGTTGCTCCAGCGTCTGAGGAAATTGCTCGTTCAGTGCCTGCGGAAAGGCATGCTGCATCATCGCTGCCACATAGGGGTCACTGACCAGCTCGGCCTGATTCAGCTGCTCTTTCAGATCGGCCTTGGTGTAGGCAATTAACACCGCCAGTTCCGGCCGGGTTAAACCACGGCCGCTGCTGCGCCGTTCCGCCAGCTGTTCATCGGCGGGCAGAAATTCCAGCGCCCGGTTCAGCTTGCCCTGTTGTTCAAAGTCACGGATCAGACGGATGTATTCATCCAGCCGCAACTGACTGTCAGCCACCGCCAGCGCGATGGCCTGGGTTTGCTGGTAATTATCCTGCAATACCAACTCGCCCACGGCAGCAGTCTGGGCCATAAAAATTTCATTCCGCTGCTTTACGGTCAGGTCGCCGGCGGCCACCACCTCGTTCAGCATGATTTTGATATTCACTTCATGGTCGGAGCAGTTCACGCCGCCGGCGTTATCAATAAAGTCGGTAAAACAGGCACCGCCATTAAGGGAATATTCGATCCGCCCCAGCTGCGTCATGCCCAGATTACCGCCCTCACCAATCACCGTGGCGCGTACCTCATTGCCGTCTACGCGCAGGCCATCATTGGCTTTATCCCCTACCTGCGAATGCCGTTCAGCAGAAGCCTTAATATAAGTGCCGATACCGCCGTTCCAGAGTAAATCCACCGGGGCACGTAGCATGGCTTTGATCAGCTCATTGGGGGTTAACCGTTCATCGGTAATAGCAAAGCGCTGCTGCATTTCCGGGCTGATCGCAATGCTTTTGGCGCTGCGTAAAAATACCCCGCCACCGGCAGAGATTAAGTCTTTGTTGTAATCCGCCCAGCTGGAGCGGGGCAACTGAAACAGGCGCTGACGCTCGGCGAAACTGCGCGCCGCCTCCGGCTGCGGATCAATAAAAATATGCTGATGATTAAATGCCCCGACCAGGCGAATATGTTCCGACATCAGCATGCCGTTACCAAAGACATCGCCGGCCATATCCCCGATGCCGACGGCGGTAATATCGGTTTCCTGCACATTAATAGCGCGCTCACGGAAATGCCGCTGCACCGAAATCCAGGCACCGCGGGCGGTAATGCCCATTTTTTTATGGTCGTAGCCGACCGAGCCGCCAGAGGCAAAGGCATCGCCCATCCAGAAGCCGCGCGCCACCGCAATGGCATTGGCAATATCGGAAAAACTGGCCGTGCCTTTATCGGCGGCCACCACCAGATAAGGATCATCGCCGTCGTAACGCACCAGCTGCGCCGGCGGTACCAGCTCACCCTCAACCAGGTTATCGGTAACATCCAGTAAGGCTCCGATGAAGGCCTGATAACAGGCGATGCCTTCGGCCTGAATCTCATCGCGGCTGCCTTCCGCCGGCAGGCATTTGGCGACAAAGCCGCCCTTGGCACCCACCGGAACAATGACCGCATTTTTCACCTGTTGCGCTTTTACCAGCCCCAATACTTCGGTACGGAAATCATCGGCCCGGTCGGACCAGCGCAAGCCGCCACGGGCCACCCGGCCACCGCGCAGATGCACCCCTTCGACCCGGGGCGAATACACAAAGATTTCCGCCACCGGGCGTGGCAGCGGTATATCACTGATGGCAGCCGGATTCAGTTTCAACGCCAGCGTGGGTTTGTTATTGCTCTGCTCATCCAGCTGATAAAAGTTGGTGCGCAGGGTGGCGTTAATTAATTCAATGTAGCGGCGGATGGTGCGTTCTTCGTTCAGCTGAGCAACGTTTTCCAGCGCTCCGATCAACTGTTGCTGCTGTTTTTCCAGCGCACTCTGACGCTGGTCCGGGGTTTTGTTACGCAAATCAAAACGGCTATGGAAAAACTGCACCAGCCGCGCGCTGATATCGATATACCGGCTTAAGGTATCAGCGATGGTTTGCTCGCTGATGCCAAAGCGGATTTGCTTCATATAACGCGCATAAGCCCGCAGCACGGCAATATCGCGCCAACTGAGTTCCGCGCCCAGCACCAGCCGGTTAAAGCCATCATTTTCGGCCTGCCCTTGCCAGACGGCACGGAAAGCGTCCTGAAACAGGGATTTAACCGCGGTAATATTAATGCTGTCTGACAAGCGGTAACGCAGCTGAAAGTTGTGCATCCAAAAGCGCTGACCATCGCTGCGCAGTATTTCATAAGGGTGTTCACCCAATACCCGCAGGCCCAGATTTTCCAGCACCGGAATCACATCGGATAACGGCAGAATCTGATCACGGCTGAATAATTTAAAGCGTAATTCATTGGCCGCTTCTTCCGGTTCGCGGTAGAAGCTCATGCCCAGTTCACCGGCATCCTGCGTGCACAGGTTTTCCATATACTGTACGTCTGCTACGGCGGTACGGACATTAAAGGCTTCGCGATAACCGGCCGGGAAAGCCGAATTGTATAAATGAAACTGGTGATTACCCAGCTCCTCGCCAACCTGTTCAATCAGGGTGGCCTGCAATTCATCCTGCCAGCTGCGTGCCACCTGCAGCACTTTCTTAATAAGTGCCGCTTCGTCGTACTCCAGCGGCTGCTGCGGGTCCAGCCGCAGCATAAAATGCGTGCGCGCTAAAATGGATTCGGAAAAATAAGTATTAAATTCTATATCCAGCGTCGGTACTTCCTGCATCAGTACCTGTTCAATTTTGCACCGCAATTCAGTGTTATAAATATCGCGCGGTACATACAGCAGGCAGGAAAGAAATTTACTGTAAGCATCTTTACGCAAAAATACCCGGGTTTGTCGCCGTTCCTGAATATGCAGAATACTCAGTGCGGTTTTCAGCAGCTGTTCGGCCGTGGACTGAAACAGTTCATCGCGGGGATACACTTCCAGAATACGATCCAACTCTTTGGCACTGTGACTACCGGCACTGAACGCGGCCATATCGCGCACGGCCTGCAACTTTTCTTTAACCAGGGGCACGGAATTCGGCGTCTCGATATACACCATCGAGGTATAGAGGCCCAGAAAACGCACGCCGCCGGTCACCGCGCCTTTGGCATCAAAAAATTTAATCACCACATAATCGGGGTAAGCCGGCCGGTGTACCCGGCTGCGGCTGCCGGATTTTACAAAGCTGATTAATTGCGGGCTGGTAATAAAAGCCTGCACTTCGCTGTCCAGCTCCGCCAGCGGAATCACCTGCCGGCTGGCCGGATAATGCCGCGACAAGCCCAGATCGGCACCGGCTACCCGTTCAATCACCGGCTCTTTGCCACCGGTATCCAGTTTAAATTCATCACAGGCGAGAAAGGTAAAATGGTTATTGCTCAGCCAGTGAAGAAAATCGGCGGCCTGCTGATAATCGCTGGCCCGTTCTTTATTGTGGGGCTTGTCCAGTTGCTGCTGCACCTGCTGCAGCCGCGCCAGCATGGCTGGAAAGTCAGCGACACAGGTCTGCACTTCCGCCAATACCGCCTGAATTTCCTGATTTAACTGCTGCAAAAAACCGGTATCGGAATGGTGATCAAATTCCACATAAATAATGGCTTCCGGCGCCGGTTGAGCAGCGGTCTGTTGCGGCCGCGGCTGATCCCAGGCGGTACCGGTATCCAGCTGACCTTTGCCATCACGCTGCGCCTGTAACACACAATAGTGAATGGCGTGCAGGGATAATTGCCGGGCATTCAGCAGCATGCGCACGGAATCAACCAGAAACGGCGCATCATCACAGAGAATTTCCACCACGCTGTGTAATGACTGCCAGCCATGATTTTCATAATCCGGGTTAAATACCCGTACCTTAATGGCCTGGCCGGCCCGCTGCTGCACAAACTGCCAGCAGGATAAGGTGGCACCGTATAAATCCGCCACATCCCGCTGTTGCAGCTCGTCCTGCGGGGCTCCGGAAAAATACAGGTCGGCAAATCGTTGCAAGACATCGGTTTGTTCCGGGCTATTACGTTCGGCAATCAGGCTGTGCAGGTGACTGAGCATATCCGTTAAATCCATGACGACGGTTAATGGTAATAAGCCTAGCCCATTCAGCCGGCTTAATGACACCCGCCAAAGCACAGCTCGGCGCTGAACTAACGGCGGCGCATTCAGTCTATTGCCAACAACTGACCGCCACGGCCATTGACCCGCCCGGCTCAGTCTCTAAAATCATTGGCAAATCAACGCTCTGGATAACAGGAAGATGACTGGAAAAGAGGAATTTATACGTCTTAAAGACGCCATGCAGACGCAGATTATCGGCCAGCCACATCTGGTTGACCGCTTATTGATCTGCCTGCTCAGCGACGGCCACTTATTGGTGGAAGGGGCGCCGGGTCTGGCCAAAACCAAAGCCATTAATGCCCTGGCCCAACGGCTGGAAGGCGATTTCAAACGCATTCAGTTCACTCCCGACCTGTTACCCGGGGATATTACCGGTACCGAAATTTACCGCCCGCAGCAGCAGAGCTTTGATTTTCAGGCCGGGCCGATTTTCCACAATCTGATTCTGGCCGACGAAATCAACCGCGCCCCGGCCAAGGTGCAGAGTGCCCTGCTGGAGGCCATGGCCGAACGTCAGGTGACGGTCGGTGGCGTTACCCGCAAGCTGCCCGAGCTGTTTATGGTGATGGCCACCCAGAACCCGATTGAACAGGAAGGCACCTACCCACTGCCGGAAGCGCAGCTGGACCGCTTTTTAATGCACGTGGTCATTGGCTACCCCGATGCCGGTGCCGAGCAGCAGATTCTGCGTCTGGCCCGCGGTGAAGCCCTGCAACAACCGGTTGCCGATTTCCCGCGCCTGACCCAGGCCGATATTTTCAGCGCCCGTCAGCAGGTGCTCAGCCTGCACATGAGCGACGCGGTCGAGCAGTATCTGGTACAGCTGGTGATGGCCACCCGCCAGCCGGAGCATTACGGCAAAGATCTGGCCGGCTGGATTGAATACGGCGCCAGTCCGCGTGGCACCATCGCCCTCGACCGCTGTGCCCGCGCCCACGCCTGGTTACATGGCCGCGATTACGTCAGCCCCGATGATGTGCAGGCCGTCGCCCACGATGTGCTGCGCCACCGTTTACTGCTCAGCTTTGAAGCCGAAGCCTCGGGCATGACGGTGAACCGGGTCATTAACGAACTGCTGCAGCGGGTACCGGTGGTCTGATGAACCAGCCGTTGCGACAAAGCTTTTCCAGCGGTGCTGACATTGTCGCCGCCAATCTGGTGCGGCTGCGCAGCTTAGCGCCGATGTTGCCGCTGAACCGCCAGAAAAAGGTGCTGCGCGATATGAGCGGCAGCCACAGTTCGGCCTTGCGCGGGCGCGGCATGGACTTTGCCGAAGTGCGGCAATATCAGGCCGGCGATGATCTGCGCAGCATGGACTGGCGGGTAACCGCCCGCACCGGCCAGGCCCACATCAAAGTCTTTAATGAAGAAAAAGAACGGCCGGTGTTGCTGGTGTGCGATCTGCGCGCCGGCATGCAGTTCGGCAGCCGCCGCGCCCTGAAAAAAGTGCTGGCGGCCGACCTTACCGCCCTGCTGGCCTGGGCCGCCCTGCACAATGGCGACCGTATCGGCGCGCTGCTGTTCAATGATGCGCAGGAACTGGATCTGCGCCCCAAACCCGGTCGCAAGAGCGTCCTGCACCTGCTGAATGAACTGACCCGGCTGCCGGCCACCAGCGCAACGCCGCAGCCCGACCGGCTGGCGCAGATGCTCCGCCATTTGCGCCGAGTGGCCCGACCCGGCAGCCGCATTTACATTACCAGCGACTGGGCCGGTTACGACCACGAATGCCAGCAGCACCTGTTCAGCATCAGCCGCCATTGCGATGTGATAGCCCTGCATATCAGCGACCCGCTGGAACAACAATTACCGCCCCCGGGCCTGTACCCGCTGACCGATGGCCAGCGCCGGCTGCTGCTGGATACTGCCTCAGCAAACGCCCGGCAAACCTACCAGCAGGCCTTTCAGCAGCAGTTGCAGCAACTGCGTGAACAACTGCTGCAACTGCAGATTCCGTTGCTGGCGCTCTCCACCGCCGATCCTGACCCCTTACCGGCGCTGCGTACCGGCCTGGGGCTGGGCGCCGCCGTCAGCCTGCCGGAGGTGGTCTGATGCAACTGCCACTGGAGGATATTATGCTGCCGCCGCCCGTCAGTGCCTTTCCGCCCGCTCCCGGCTGGTGGTTATTGGCGGCGCTGATTCTGGGCCTGTCGCTGACGGCAGCCATCTGGGCTTACCGGCGCTGGCAGCGCCGCCGGCGTCTGCAGCAGGCGCTGGCCCGGCTGCAACAAATGACCACAGGCAAACAGGGCAGCGCACTGTGCGCCGCCGTTAATGAATGGCTGAAACTGTGCCTGCGGCCCTATTACCCACACGCACTGAGCCTGTACGGAGACGACTGGCTGGCCTTTCTGCAGCAACGCAGCGGCGGCCCGGTATTTCAGCCCGCCGAAGCCCAGGCGCTGGCCCAGGGCCCGTACCGGCCCGATATAGCCGCCGATGCCAGCCGGCTGTGCCAACAGGCGCAACACTGGCTGCTGGCCAGCGATATTCCTGCCCGCGGAGGCCCGCAATGGAACTGAACTGGCACTGGCCCTGGGTGTTTATTCTGCTGCCGCTGCCGTGGCTGGTGCGGGCGTTATTACCCCCCTTGCCGCCGCAACAGGCCGCCCTGCGGGTGCCAGCGCTGCAGCGCTGGCAACTGGCGGCCTCCGGCAACAGCGGAGTAACCGGCGCCGTCAGCGGTGCTATTCCCTGGCTGGAGCTGGGCGTCTGGCTGGCGTTATTAACCGCGCTGGCACGGCCGTATCAGCTGGGCGATGTGGTGGAAATGCCGGTAACCGGCCGCGACCTGATGCTGGCCGTAGACCTGTCCGGCAGTATGGAAATTGAAGACATGCAATGGGAAAACCGGCCGGTTAACCGGCTGGTGGTGGTCAAACAGGTGATTGGTGATTTTGTTGAACGCCGTCAGGGCGACCGGCTGGGGCTTATTCTGTTCGGCAGCGAAGCCTATCTGCAGACCCCGCTCACCTTCGACCGCGCCACGGTTAAAGAATTATTACTGGAAGCCCAGATTGGTCTGGCCGGGCAGAAAACCGCCATTGGTGACGCCATCGGCCTGGGCATCAAACGCCTGCAGGAGCAACCACAGGACAGCCGCGTTATTGTGCTGATTACCGATGGCGCCAACAACGCCGGCGCGCTGGAACCGCAAAAAGCCGCCACTCTGGCTGCGCAACACCATATCCGTATTTACACCATTGGCCTTGGTGCCGAGGCCATGGAAGTACCCAGCTTCTTTGGCAGCCGCACCGTTAACCCATCCCGGGATATGGATGAGGAAGCCCTGCGCGATATTGCCCGCCTGACCGGCGGCAGCTACTTCCGCGCCCGCAACAGCAACGAACTGCAGAGTATTTACGCCCTGCTGGATGAACTGGAACCCACTGAACGTGATGCGCAGATATTCCGCCCGCAACAAAACCTGTACCACTGGCCGTTGCTGCTGGCCTTTGTGCTCAGTCTGCTGCTGGCCCTGCAACAAAGCGGCGGCTTGCCGGCCCTGCGGAGGTCTGCCCCATGAATGAAGCCAGCATTATGTTCAGCAGCCTGCTGCAGCACCCGGAACAGTTGCATCTGCTGCGGCCCTGGTGGCTGCTGGCGCTGCTGCCGGCGTTATGGCCGGGCTGGCGTCTGTGGCAGCGCCGGGCCGGTGCCGGCCAGTGGCGTCAGGTGATTGATCCGCAACTGCTGCCGGCCATGCTGGCACAAGAGCCACAGCGGCAAGCCTCACGCCAGCACTATTTATGGCTGCTGGGCTGGTGTCTGGCGGTACTCGCGCTGGCCGGACCGGCCTGGCAGAAACTGCCGCAACCGGTGGTTAAAAACGACCATGCACTGGTAATCATGCTGGATTTATCGGCCTCCATGTACGCTCAGGATGTACGCCCGTCGCGGCTGGTGAAGGCGCTGCTGAAAGTGACCGATATTGTCCGCGCTCGCCGCGATGGTCTTACCGCGCTGGTGGTGTATGCCGCCGATGCCTACAAAGTGGTGCCGTTGACCGACGACACCCGCACCATCGAAAGCCTGCTGCCGTCGTTATCACCAGGGATGATGCCGGCGCCGGGCAGCCGGCCGGAAAAGGCCATTCGCCTGGCCCAGGAAATGACTCATTCTGCCGGTTTGCGCCAGGCCGATTTACTGCTGCTGACCGACGGCCTGCAGGAGCAGGACGTTGCCCGCATCAAATCCGCCCTGCAGCCGGGTTTCCGGCTGCGCCTGCTGACATTGGGAACCACCGATGGCGCCCCCATTCCCCTGCCCGGCGGTGGTTTTCTGCACGACAATAACGGCCAGATTGTGATGCCGGCGTTTAACCCTGAACCGGTGCTGCAGCTCAGCCGGGAGCTGAACATTCCCTGGCAAAGCATGACCCTGGATGACAGCGACTGGCAGCAGCTGCTGCCCGCCCGGCAACAGGTCAGCAGCGGCAGCAACAGCCTGCAGCGCGAATACGATCAGTGGAAAGACGGTGGTTTCTGGCTGCTTCTGCTGCTGTTAGTACCTGCTCTGCTGCTGTTCCGCCGTGGCGTATTGCTGTGTCTGCCCTTGCTGGTGCTGTTAACGCCCAGCGAACCGGTCTGGGCCGCGGGCTGGCAAGACCTGTGGCAAACCCGCGACCAGCAGGGGGCTGCCCTGTTTGAGCAAGACCCGGCCGCCGCCGCGCAACGCTTTAACGACCCGGCCTGGCGCGGCAGTGCCGCCTACCGGGCCGGCGATTTTCAGGGCGCGGCCAGCGCGTTTGCGCAAGCCCCGGCCAGTGCAGAAAACCTCTACAACCTGGGTAATGCGCTGGCCCAAAACGGCCAGTTACAGGAAGCCCTGCAGGCCTACGATCAGGCCTTACAGCAGCAACCCGACCTGAGCGCCGCCCAGCGTAACCGCGCCAAAGTGGAAGAGTTACTGCAGCAACAGGAACAGCAGCAACAACAATCCGGTGACAATCAATCCGGTGAGAATCAGTCGGGCGACAATCAGTCGGGCGACAATCAATCCGGCGACAATCAATCCGGCGACAATCAATCCGGCGACAATCAATCCGGCGACAATCAGTCCGGTGACAATCAAGCCGGTGACAATCAATCCGGCGACAATCAGTCCGGCGACAATCAGTCCGGCGACAATCAGTCCGGTGACAACCAGTCCGGCCAGTCGCAGGCCGATGATGAATTTGTCCGGCAACAAGCCGATAAACTGGCCCGTCAGCAGCAAGAACAAGAGCAACAAGACGCAACGGCAAAGCAGCCGCAAGAGGCCGCTGCGGACGGCGAAGGGAAGGATAAGCCAAGCGGCCAGCAACCGGCTCCCGGCGACCAGGATCCGCAGTCTCCGGCTGAGGCAACCGACCTCAGCGCCGCCGCGGAACAGGGTTTAAGCCGGGAAGAACAGGCCGCCATGGATCAGTGGCTGCAGAGCGTGCCTGACCAGCCCGGCAATCTGCTGCAGCGCAAATTCCTCTACCAATACCGCCAACAGCCGCGTTTACGTGAATCTGTCCAGGGAGAAGTCGAATGGTAATCCGCCTGTTTACACTGGTGCTGCTGAGCTGGCTGACCGCCCATCCGGCGTTGGCAGCCAGCTTCAGTGCCAGCGTTGACCGAACCCGCATCAGCGAGCAGGAAACCCTGACCCTGAGCCTGCGTTACGAAGCGCAGGTGCTGTTTCAGAAACCCGATTTCCAGCCGCTGGAGCGGGATTTCCGCATTCTGAACGAACAACGTGCGCAACGCTGGGTCGTCAGCAATGGCCAGCGCGAATCCTACACCGAATGGCTGCTTACCCTGCTGCCGCTGCGCACCGGCGAGCTGACCATTCCGGCGCTGAGCTTTGATGGCCAGACCACCGCCGCCATCCAGGTACAGGTCAGCCCCACTCCGGCGTCGGTAAAGCAGCAGCTGCAGGAAGATTTCTTCTTCGTCACCAGCGTCACGCCGCCCGACAGCCTGTATGTGCAAAGCCAGCTACTGTACACCGAAAAACTCTATTACCGCTTTGAACACGACAACGCCGCATTGTCGGAACTGAAGGTGACCGATGCCCGGGTACAACCGCTGGGCGATGTCCGTCAGTACACCACGGTGATTGATGGCAAACGCCTGGGTGTGTATGAACGCCGGTTTCTGATCTTTCCCGCGGTCAGCGGGGAACTGGTCATCCCGGGGCAGCGCTTTACCGCCCGCATGCTCAACGCTTATGACCGCTGGAGCCGTGGCCAGCAGGTGAGCGTGGTCAGCAAGCCCCTGCGGCTGAACGTTAAGCCTATTCCGGCAGAGTATCCGGCCGCGCCCTGGCTACCCGTCCGCAACCTGCAGGCGGAAGATTTTTACAGCACCGACCCGGCCAGCTGGGTCGCTGGTGAAGCCGTGGTGCACAGTCTGACCCTGCAGGCCGATGGACTGCCCGGCGCCCAACTGCCGGCCATTGCCTTGCCAGAAATTCCGGGGCTGCGCTACTACCCGGACAAAAACAGCAGCGATGACCAGATGACCGAACAAGGGGTGGTTGGCCAGGCCAGCCAGACCGTCGCCATGGTCGCCATGCAGGGCGGCGAACTGGTTATGCCGGAAATACGCATTCCCTGGTGGAACACCGAACTCGACCGGCTGGAATACGCGGTGCTGCCAGCGCGCACCCTGCAGATAAAAGGCAGCAGCGCGGCGCCAGCCGCTGCGGCCAGACCAGCCAGCCCCGCCCCGACCGCCTCAATGCCGGCCACCGCCACCGAAATACCGGCCGCCGCAGCCTGGTTACTGGGGCTGGGGGTGGCACTGCTGCTGTCACTGGGGCTGAATCTGTGGCAATGGCGACGCGCCCGGGGGCTGCCGCTACCGGGCACACCGAAAACCCTTGCTCCGTCACGGAATGCCCAGTGGAATGCGCTGAATCAAGCCTGCAACAGCAATCAGCCGGCGGCTATCCGCACGGCTTTGCTTGCCTGGGTGAATGCCGGCGGCATGGGGCCGGTTGCGACGCCGATCCACAGCCTCGGCGAATTATGCCGCCGGCTGAACGACCCGCGCCTGCAGAACGAACTGGCGGCGCTGGACGCTCATTTATTCAGCAGTCAGCCCAATTCGGCGTTTAACGGCCAGAATTTAAAAACCCTGCTGAAATCAGGGCAATTCCGGCTACAATCGGTTAGCGAAAGATCGGTGGGGCTGTACCCCTCAGGCTGAGCCCCTGTTGGGTTTATCAGCTGATTGGCTAGTAGTAGCCACTGACTATTATGTTTATAGTCAGACACTATTTCTTATATAACCCAAGGGTTATTAAGATACGCCGAACCGAAAACCAATAACCAACCGCAACCGATTGGATGGAACTATGTCTTTAAACCGTCATTTGCTGAGCCTGACCGGTGCCGCCGCACTGCTGGCTACTCAGGCAGTTTCTGCCGCTGCTCTGGACCCGAACGCCATGCGTGCCCAGGCCAATAACTTCTTTAAACCGCTGCCGGCGGCCATGCCCGGCAGTGAAAAAGACACTCCGGCCAAAATCGCGCTGGGTGAAAAACTCTACTTTGAAACCGCGTTGTCCATTAACGGCACCCAGTCCTGCAACACCTGCCACCGTATCGATGGCAAGCTGGGCGGTGATGATGGCAACCCGGTTTCTCCCGGTGCCATCGAAGGTAAATTCGGTGACCGCAACTCTCCGACTTCCTGGAACGCCGGTTTCCATCTGGCGCAGTTCTGGGACGGCCGTGCGGCAGACCTGAAAGAACAGGCCAAAGGCCCGATCCTGAATCCGGTGGAAATGGCTATTCCGGATGAAGCCACTGCCGTCAGCAACCTGAAAAAAGCGGGCTACGAAGCTGACTTCAAAGCTGTATTCGGTTCTGCGGATGCCTTAACTTACGACAACGTCGCCGAAGCCATCGCGGCCTTTGAGCGCACCCTGATCACCAAAGATCGTTTCGACGATTTCCTCAAAGGTGACAACAAAGCACTGACTCAGGCTGAACTGCAGGGTATGCAGGATTTTATCAGCACCGGTTGTATTGCTTGCCACACCGGCCCGCTGCTGGGTGGCCATATGTATCAGAAAATGGGGCTGGTTAAGCCGTACCCGAACACGGCCGACAAAGGTCGTTTTGCAGTAACCAACAACCCGGCGGATATGTACGTCTTTAAAGTACCGGCCCTGCGTGACATCGGCTCCACCGCCCCTTACTTCCACGACGGCAAAGCCGCCACGCTGGACGTAGCGGTAAAAGAAATGGCCATGTACCAGCTGGGTCGTGAGCTGGATGAAAAAACCACCAAATCCATTGTTGCGTTCCTGCGCGCCATGGATAACCAGCGTGAACTGAAACTGACCGCGAATAAATAAGCAGCTGGTTTTAATAAAAAAACGCCGCAATTGCGGCGTTTTTTTTGCGTCTCTGTTTATATTGTCACGCGTCGCACTTTTTCCGTTAGGCCTCTCATTTCTGGGCAACTACCTCCGCCACTCAACCTGGCTGCAGTCCATGTTCCGCCAATAAAGCTAAAAAAGCCGCTTCATCCAGCACCTCGACCCCAAGGCTCTGGGCTTTGGTTAATTTAGAACCCGCCTTTTCCCCAGCCACCAGAAAATCCGTTTTCGCCGAGACACTGCCGGCTACTTTGCAGCCCAGTTGTTCCAGCAAGGCTTTAGCGTCATCGCGGCTCATGCCACTGGCCACCAGCGTGCCGGTAATGACCGCGGTTTTGCCACTTAACGGCAAATCATCCGCCAGCACCGGTTCCTGCTCTGGCCAGCTCACCCCCGCGCGTTGCAGCTGCTCAATAATGCGGCGGTTATGGGGTTCGGCAAAAAAATTATGCACATGCGCTGCCACCACCGTACCGACATCCGGCACTTCCAGCAGCTGTTCGGTGCTGGCGGCCATAATGCGGTCGAGAAAGCCGAAATGCGCCGCCAACTGGTTAGCGGTTACGGTACCGACTTCACGGATGCCGAGGGCATAAATAAAACGGCCCAGCGTGGTCTTTTTGGCAGCGGCCAACGCATCAAGAATATTCTGCGCCGATTTTTCCGCCATGCGCTCCAGCCCGGCCAGTTGTTCCAGGGTTAAATGAAATAAATCATCGACGCTGTCGATTAAGCCTTCATCCACCAGCTGTTCAATTAATTTATCGCCCAGGCCTTCAATATCCAGCGCCTTGCGTGAGGAAAAATGTTTAATGGCTTCTTTACGCTGGGCGGCACAGAACAGACCGCCGGTACAGCGGGCCACGGCCTCGCCTTCGACCTTTTCCACCAGCGACGCACAGACCGGGCAAGAGGACGGCAGCACAATGTCAGCGGCATTGGCCGGACGTTTTTCCGGCACCACCGACACCACCTGCGGAATCACATCCCCGGCGCGGCGGATAATCACGGTATCACCGATTTTTACCCCCAGCCGCTGCACTTCATCCATGTTGTGCAGAGTGGCATTGGAAACGGTTACACCGGCCACGTGCACCGGCTTTAGCCTCGCCACCGGCGTTAGCGCACCGGTGCGGCCAACCTGAAAATCCACGCCTAATAATTCAGTCATTTCTTCGGTGGCGGGGAATTTCCAGGCCACCGCCCAGCGCGGTGCGCGGGCAACAAAACCCAGCTGCTGCTGCAGTTTCAGGTCGTTGACTTTAAACACCGTGCCGTCAATTTCATAAGCCAGAGCGTCGCGTTTTGCACCGAGGCCGGCAAAAAATTCCTGCGCGGCGGCCAGCCCCTGTACAACCCGCATTTCTTCATTAATGCGGATGCCGAAACCCTTTACCTGTTGCAGAATGCCGCTGTGGGTATCGGCCAGCGGTTTATCGTCGCTGACCACACCGATGCTGTAAGCGCAGAACTCCAGCGGACGTTTGGCGGTAATGGCCGGGTCTAACTGGCGTAATGATCCGGCCGCGGCGTTGCGCGGATTGGCAAAGACTTTTTCGCCGTTCGCCCGGGCCTTATCGTTGTATGCCTCAAAGCCAGCGCGCGGCATATAGACCTCGCCGCGTATTTCAATACGGGCGGGAAAATCGCCCTGCAACACCAGCGGAATATTTTTAATGGTGCGCACATTCTGGGTAATGTCTTCGCCGGTCTGGCCATCGCCACGGGTGGCAGCGCGCACTAATTTACCCTGCTCGTACAGCAGACTGACGGCCAGCCCATCGAGCTTGGGTTCACAGGCCAGTTCAATATCCCCAGTGCTTTTTAAGCGATCCTGCACACGCTGATAAAAGGCCACAAATTCTTCGGCATTCATAGCGTTATCCAGCGACAGCATCGGCAGTTCATGCACCACTTCAGCGAACTGTTTCAGCGGACTGGCACCGACCCGCTGAGTCGGGGAATCGGCGCTGATCAATTGCGGATGCTGCTGTTCCAGGCTTTGCAATTCACGCATTAAACGGTCGTATTCGGCATCCGGAATGGACGGTTCGTCGTTAACGTAATAGCGGATATTGTGCTGATTAATCTCGTTGCGCAGCGCCTGTATGCGGGCGGCGGCAGCGATAGCGGAAACGCCAGAGGAGCCCTGCGGCTCCTCTGCAAATAAATCGTTTTGTGTGGTCATAGGGAGCCTCTGAATAACTCGGTGCCTGCTCTGGGTTGCAGGAAAGCTCTGAATCACGAAGCCGGGTTGCAGGCATAGCGGGCTCTGGCAAAAGCCGGCGACACCGGGTCAGGGCTTTCCTGCAATCCCCGCAGGGCGCAACTTGTCGGCCTGCATAATGGTACTGACGAACCTGAAAAGAACTCGCCATTCTCTGCACCCGTCGCTTTACTCTGCTGTCCGGAAAGACTTGCGCAGAGCTGCGCAAAGTTATTCAGAGGCTCCCTACGTCAGGATCGGGCTTGTTTTTTCGCCAGCAAACGCTGCCGGCGATCAAAATCAATAATCTGCTGGCGGTCGTGTTCAATGGTCTGGTGCGTTAACGCACTGCGGGCACCATCGAATAAATCGGCCTGTAATTGCCGCGCCACGACTAAGGCCATGCCGGACATGGCCTCATAGGCTTCCAGCGGTTTGTGCGCACCGGGCAGACTCATAAAAAAGCTTAAACCACGGAAATGCTGCTGGGCCATGGCCGCCGGCACAAAAATACCGGGGTTAAAACTTTGCGCCACCGAAAACTGAATACAGCCTTTACCGTCCGGTTGTTCATAGCGGTGAAAAATGTCTTTTTCGCCGAAGCGTAAATCGCAGCTGTTAAACAGGAATAAAATATCTTTACCGGAAAAACCGGCCGGATCCCGGGCAATACAATGAATTTCCAGCACCACTTCCGGGGCGGCGCGATCGCTGAGTTTTTCCGCTTCCGGGCTGGCAAAATTCACCGGCTGCACCGCCAGTTGCTCGGGTATTTCATCCACTTCGTCAGCCATGGCGGGCGTTTCCTGCAGGGCTTCCTGGCGGGCAGCATCGTCTGCAGATTTATCGGCAGCGGCTGCATTCTGTTCTGCGTTTTCTGCATCCCGCTCTGCGTTTTCGGCCTCTGGCTCAACGGCTTCTGCACCCTGATCGGCGGTTTGTGCATCTTGTTCTGCATCCTGAACCGGGTCATCCATGGCCGCTGCCGGCTGCTCTGCGGACGCTGCGGCGCTGGTAATAACGGGAGTGCTGTTTTCTTCCGCCCCCAGCTCTTCCACATCCAGCAATACCGGTACCTGCTCATCAAGGTTGACCGGCCGGGCTTTTGGTATCAGGGCGGATGGGGGAATATCCAGATCCTGCGCCACAGCATGGGGCAGAGGTTGTTCCGCCAGGCTGACTTCGGTTTTGGGGATAACCCGCACCGGGCCCAGATCATCTTCCCACGGGATAACCGGCTCATCCGTTTCGCTGTTATCCAGTGCGCTGAACGCTGGCTCGGCGCGCGGTTTACTGGCGACCGGAGCGACCGGTTCCTGGACCGGTTTCTGAACGGTTTGCTGCGGAGGTTCTGCAGCCGCGGCAGACGTTCCGAGTACCCGGAAACCACCGGGTAATTCCGGATTATGCTGATCGTGGCTGAACGCCTTGCTGAGGCCGGGATCGACATCCAGACGCAGCGCTTCGGCACGGGCCTTGCGCATCCGGCGCAAGCCGTCAAAGACAATGCCCGCGACCAGCAGCAATGCCAACAGGATCAGGACAGTACGCCAGCTCCATTCCATGTTCTTCAAAACCTCATCATTATTTGCACAGCAACACCACTAACCGCTTGTATGACACCGGTATTGCCAAAAATTCGTCAAAGTGCCGCCCATTGTAGCGGGGGAAAAGCGTTACGGGCAGTGTCTGCGACGAAATCGGCAGCAACTTTACCGCCTGGCCCGCTCTGACCAGCGTTTACTGGTCAATCAGTTCGGCCGCCTCTTCCACATCCACCGACACCAGCCGCGATACCCCGGGCTCGTGCATGGTCACGCCCATCAGCTGCGAGGCCATTTCCATGGCGATCTTGTTGTGGGTGATGTAGATAAACTGCACTTTTTCCGACATCGCTTTCACCAGCCGCGCATAACGGCCGACGTTGGCATCGTCGAGCGGTGCGTCCACTTCATCCAGCATGCAAAATGGCGCCGGATTGAGCTGGAAGATGGAGAACACCAGGGCGATAGCGGTCAGCGCTTTTTCACCCCCGGAGAGCAGATGAATGGTGCTGTTTTTCTTGCCCGGCGGACGCGCCATAATGGCCACGCCGGTGCTCAGCATGTCTTCGTCAGTCAGTTCCAGCCAGGCATGGCCACCGCCAAAGACTTTCGGGAACAGTTCGGCCAGACCGGCGTTCATTTTGTCGAAGGTTTCTTTGAAACGGGTGCGGGTTTCACGGTCAATCTTGGCAATCGCCCCTTCCAGGGTGGTCAGGGCTTTCTGCAGATCGTCGTTCTGGGCATCCAGATACACCTTGCGTTCGGACTGCACCTGGTATTCTTCAATGGCCGCCAGGTTGATGGCACCCAGCCGCTGAATCCGCTCGCCGATACGCTCCAGCTCCTGCTGCCAGTCAGCGGCGTTGGCCTCTTCCGGCATATTCTCCAGCACGTCTTTCAGGGTCAGTTTTTCTTCCTGCAGCTGTTCGATTAAGGCCTGACGACGGATATCCAGCGCCTGGCATTCCATGCGCACTTTTTCCAGTTCGTTGCGCACCGCCAGCGCGTTGTTTTCGGCTTCGGCACGGGCCTGTTCCAGCTGCCGTAACTGGCTGTCGACCGCTTCCAGCGCATGACGGGCCGCCTGCATCCGCTGTTCGGCATCCATCCGCCGTTCAAGCATTTCTTCCAGTTGTAATTTCAGTTCGTCCAGATCAGCGCTGTGGTCACGGTTCTGGTTGGCCAGAATCTGGGCTTTACGCTCCTGCAGCCGCTGCATCTGCTCCGCCAGCCGGCTGATGGCCTGCTGCAGGCCCTGCTCACGGCTTTTCAGGGTTTGTACTTTCAACTGCAGCTGATGGGTACGGTCCTGCTGCGCGCGGCCTTCCTGGCGCGCCTGTTCCAGTTGTTGCTGTACCTGCTGGCGGCGGGTTTGTAACCGCTCACGCTCATCGGTGTCGGTGTCGATAGCGCTCATGGCCTCCTGCCATTGCAGGCGCAGCACTTCCAGCTGCTCGCGCTCCAGCGCTTGCAGTTCCTGCAGCTCGGCCACCTCGGTGCGCAGCTTATCGCCACGCAGGGCAAACTGTTCCGCCCGCGCCTGTTTGCCCGACAGCTGCGACTTCAGAGTAATGAGTTTCTGCGCTACCTGTTGCTGTTCGCGCTGGGCCGTATCGCGCTGCTGTTCCAGCGAGCGCTGACGCAGCTGGGCGGCGTCCAGATCGGCATCCCATTCTTCCACCTGAATGTCGAGTTCTTCAATCTGGTCGTCCAGCACCTCCAGTTCCTGCTGGCGTGCCAGCACCCCGCCTTCGCCATCGGCAGCGCGGGCCACGCGCAACCAACTGCGGCCCAGCCAGATACCATCCGGGGTAATCACCGATTCCTGCGCACTGATTGCGCTGCGCATGGCCAGCGCCTGGGCCAGATCGGGAGCGGTTTTCACCCCGGCCAGCAGGCCGCTGATATCTTGTTTGCTCTGCACTTTCGCCAGCAGCGAGCCGGGCGCCGCGGTGTTCCCACTGGTTGGCTGGTTCTGCCACAGGGTCAGCTGGCCTTCTTTAAAACTGCCCAGCCAATGCTGCGCCGGATCGAGCTGGTCAATCATCACCGCCTGCAAATAATTGCCCAGCACGGTTTCCACTGCCCGTTCCCAGCCGGCTTCCACCTGTAACTGTTCGGCCAGCCGCGGTTTGCGTGCCAGCTGATGGCTTTCCAACCAGTGGCTGACGGCTTCGCTGCCCTGCCCCAGCGCGGCTTTTTGCAGGGCATCCAGGGTGGCTTTGCGGTTGAGCATCTGGCTCAGACGGGCTTTGCCGTCGTCACGCTGGGTACGCAGGGCTTCCAGCTGTTCACGGGCGCTTTGCGTCTGTTCCTGCAGGGTGTCCAGCCGCTCCTGCTGACTGTCGGCCTGCAGTTCCTGCTCGCTGACTTCTTCGGCCAGCAACTGGATTTCTTCCCGCTCGGGGTTGTCCTGCAGCTGCTGTAATTCTTCCTGCAGGCGGCGGATCTGCTGATCAAGGCGCGCCAGTTGCTGCTCGGTGGCCTGCATGCGGGTTTGCGCCACTTCCGCCTGACGGGTGGGTTCGCTGGCGCGCTGGGTGAAGGCATCCCAGTCGTCCTGCCAGCGGGCCTGGGCTTCTTCGGCTTCCAGCAGATGCAGCGCCGATTCTTCCTGCTCGGCCAGCAGCATCTCCAGCTCCGGCTCCAGCATCATCAGTTCTTCGCTCAGGGTTTCCCGTTGCAGCTGGTCTTCTTCCAGCGCCCGCTGGCTGTCAAAAATGGCTTTTTCGGCATCGGCCAGATCGCGGTCGAGCTGCAGGCTCAGCTGCGCCTGATGCTCCAGTTTCTGTTCCTGGCGGGCGATCTGGGCGCCGACTTCGTAATACTTGCTTTGCGCCTGATTGAACTCGTCGCTGCGCTGCTGATGGTCCAGCCGCAGTCCTTCAATGGCGGCATCGGCAGCCCGCTGGGCCGCCATCTGCTCTTCAAAACGGGTTTCGTGGCGGGCAATCTGCAGTTCGCGTTCGCGGTAGTCGGCATCCAGTGCCTGCCATTTCAGCGCCTGCAGCTGGGCTTTTTTCTGCCGTTCCTGCGCTTTCAGTTCTTTGTATTTTTCCGCCGCCTGGGCCTGGCGTTGCAGGTGCGATAACTGGCGCTCCAGCTCTTCGCGGATATCCTGCAGACGCTCAAGGTTTTCGTGAGTACGGCGCATGCGGTTTTCGGTTTCGCGGCGGCGCTCTTTGTATTTGGAAATGCCGGCGGCTTCTTCCACGTACACCCGCAATTCTTCCGGCTTGGCTTCAATCAGGCGCGAGATCATGCCCTGTTCGATAATGGCGTAGGAGCGCGGCCCCAGGCCGGTACCGAGGAAAATATCGGTGATGTCTTTACGCCGGCACTTAGTGCCATTGAGGAAATACAGCGACTGGCCATCGCGCGACACCTGCCGGCGCAGGCTGATTTCGTTGTAGGCCGCGTACTCGCCTTTGAGGGTTTTGTCGCTGTTATCGAACACCAGCTCGACACTGGCTTTGCCGACCGGCTTACGTTCTGACGAGCCGTTGAAAATAACGTCGGTCATGGCATCGCCACGCAGGTATTTGGCCGAGCTCTCGCCCATTACCCAGCGTACCGCGTCGATGGTGTTGGATTTGCCGCAACCGTTGGGGCCGACAATACCGGTCATATTGGTATTGAACGGGACGGTGGTGGGGTCCACGAAAGATTTAAAGCCGGCGAGTTTGATGGCCTTAAGACGCATGCGTCTGCTCCTGTGCCAGTGCGGCCAGTACCAGCGCGCGCTGATGCTGACCATAGGTTTCCACAACCGCCGGAATATTCTGCGGTTCACGTTTCAGTACGGCGTCCATCAGGCCGGCAAAAAAGCGGCTGGCGTATTCGGTTTCGCCGGGCGAATGCCGCACCGCCAGTGCGTAGGTGCGGTGAATGGCCGGCTGCAGGTCATTCAGTATCTGCGCCAGATAGGGGTTGTCTGCCAAAACCAGCGCCTGCTGCATCAGGCCAAAGCCCGCCTCAATAAAACCGGCTTTATCCTGGCCGGTACGCAGGCTCTGAATACGCTGCACCTGTTCGATCAGCGGCTGAATGCTCTGCTCATTCCAGTGCTGTGCCACTTTTTGCGCCAGCATAATCAGTAAGGTGACGTACAGATCATACAAGCTATGAATATGCTGCCCGGTAAGCTGCGCCACCACCGCACCCCGGCGCGGCAGGATATTAATAAGATGACGTTTTTCCAGAAGCAGTAACGCCTCGCGCACCGAACCGCGGCTGACGTTCAGTTCGTTCACCACCCGGCCTTCCTGAATACGCTCACCCGGCGCTAATTCGCCCTGAATAATGCGATTGGCCAGATGCCGGGCGATTTGCCCGGACAGGCTTTCAGTAGCCATTAAGCTCATGCTGTGGTGATTCCGTAGCGAAAAAAACGACAGCGATCTTAGCACACTATAGCGAAGCGCCGGGTAGGTCCGATTGGCTGGAATCAACCCTTGCCTGAGTTCTGCCGACCTCTTAAATTGTCAGACAATCCTACAAAATAACAAGTAAGAGGACTTCGCTATGCCATCTGCCGGCCACAGCCACTGGATGATTACCGTTAAAAAATACGCTTATCTGCTGGTGGTGATTCCACCCGCTTTACTGTTGCTGTCGCAATGGCTGTGGCAGCACTTCGGTTACCCCGATCTGTTTGCCTTTCTGGTACTGGGGTTTGTCTTCGGTCTGATCCCGCTGCTGGATCATCTGGTCGGCCAGGATCCGGTGAATCCGGACGAACAGCAGGAAGTACCGCGTTTAAGCGAGGAGAAATTCTACCGGGTGCTGACGCTGCTGTGCCTGCCGATGCAACTGGCGACCATTGTCTGGGCCGGTCATGTGTTTATGACCACAGAGATGAGCTGGGTGGGGCAACTGGGCTGGCTGCTGTCGGTCGGTACCGTCGGCGGCATTGTCGCCATTAATGTTGGCCACGAACTGATCCATAAGGATCCACGCCTGGAGCAGTGGGCCGGTGGCGCCCTGCTGGCTTCGGTGTGCTATGCCGGCTTTAAAGTAGAGCACGTGCGCGGCCATCATGTGCATGTATCCACACCGGAAGATGCTTCGTCTTCCCGCTACGGCCAGAGCCTGTATGCGTTTCTGCCCCAGGCTTATCTGCATAATTTCCTCAATGCCTGGAAACTGGAAGCCAAGCGTCTGCAGCACAAAGGTTTCTCTGCCGTCAGCTGGCGCAATGAACTGCTCTGGTGGTACGGCCTGAGCCTGCTGATGACCGCCGGTTGTGGGCTGCTGTGGGGCTGGATGGGGGTGTTGTACTTCGTGGCGCAGAGCTTCTTCGCCTTCTCACTGCTGGAAGTGATCAACTATGTGGAGCATTACGGCCTGCACCGCCGCAAACTGGAGAGTGGCCGCTACGAGCGACCGGATATCCAGCACTCCTGGAACAGCAACTTCCTGCTCACCAATCTGTTTCTGTTCCAGCTGCAGCGCCATTCGGACCACCATGCCTACCCGAAACGCCGCTATCAGGTGCTGCGCCACCATGATGAAAGCCCGCAGTTACCCAGCGGTTACGCCGCCATGGTGGTGCTGGCACTGATTCCGCCGCTGTGGTTCAAAGTGATGAACCCGCGCGTGGAAGGCTATTACCAGGGTGAAGAACACCAGCTGGCCAGCGCCTGAATACGCCAGGCTGACGCGGTAATGCGGCGTCAGCTTTTCCAGCGTTCGGGCGAGTAGGAAAACACCGGCAGCGACCATTTCCAGCGAATGGCCGCCATGCGTAACAGCAGACCGGCGGAGAAAGACGCCAGCAGGTTAATATCGGGATCGGCGTGATGTTCCTGCAGGGTTAAATACAGAATGGCGACCAGCAACGACACGCTGGCGTAGAGTTCTTCGCGCAACACCTGCGGGGTGGAACCACAGAGCACATCGCGCAGAATGCCACCAAAAATACCGGTAATCATGCCCGACATAATCACCACCGGGGTATCGTAATCCAGCCCCAGCGCGACGTTACAACCAATGATGGTAAAGGCGATCAGGCCCATGCTGTCGAGCACCAGAAACAACTGATGCAGGCGGTGCATAAAACGCGCAATCACCATAGTGGCCAGACCTGCGGAAATGACCAGATATATGTACATGGAGTGCTGCGTCCAGGTAACGGGATAATTACCCAGCAGAATGTCGCGTACGGTGCCGCCACCCAGGGCGGTAAGGAAAGCAATAAAGGCAACGCCGAACATATCCATATTGCGGCGACCGGCGGTTAAGGCGCCGGACATGGCTTCAGCGGTAATGGCGATCAGATAGATAATGGTCAGCATACAGAACCCTGTATATAAAGCTGCCACTCCCCCTGTCCTGCTTACCTGAGAGTTTGACCGTACCACCCATGCGGTACAGCTTGCTCCTTCGGTGGGTGCTTGCGCACCTCTCTCCAGATGGCGATGTTGATATCCACAGTCCTGCAGCCTGAGCGTTTATGGGAGTTTGCGCCTTCGGCGGAGGCCGGGCGGCCTCTCTCTCCTGCGGAGGCCGCCATTCTAGCCATTTGCACGGGTTGCTGGCAATCAGCTGGCCAGGCTTTCCTCAGTAACCGCCCGTAATCGCTGAATTAACGAGCGCACCTGGCGGATCTGCCCGGTCAGATCAGTCACCGCAGACCCCACGCCGCTGGTCAGACTGCAGGCCTGCTGCGCCAGCCGGCTGATGTCCACGACTTTATCGGCGATATCGGCCGAAGCCACCCGCTGCTGTTCGACGGCGGTGGCAGTCTGGCCGCAGGCGTCGGCGATCTGATCAAAGTAACTGGCGGCTTCCGCCAGGGTGTGGTCAGAATCGGTGGCGTTATGCGCCGCATTGGCAGCGTGCTGATCACAGCGGGCCATGGCCGCCGTGGCTTCACTAACCGTAGCGGTAAAGCTTTCCAGGGTGCTGCGGATCTGTTCGGTCGATGAGCGGGTGCGCAGCGCCAGTGCCCGCACTTCATCGGCCACTACGGCAAAACCGCGACCGGCCTCACCGGCGCGGGCGGCTTCGATGGAGGCGTTCAACGCCAGCAAATTGGTTTGTTCGGTGATTTCGCCAATCACACTGAGGGCATCGGTTACCTCATGGCTGACCTGCACCAGATGCTCAATAGACCGGGTGGTCTGTTGTAATTCATGGGTCAGTTTATCCATGCCGCTGCAGGTGTCGCGCGCCAGCTCCTGACTGCGGGCGACACGCTGATGGGCAGCGCGGATACGTTCCAGCATGCTGCCGGCCTGTTCCGCCACTTCATTGTCGACCACCGTCATCTGTTCACAGGCGGCGGCAATGGAATCGGTAGAGGACGACTGCTGATGCACGCTGGATTGCGCCTGCTCGCTGTTGCTGCTGACGGTATCCACGCCCTGCTCCAGCCGGCTGACCAGATCACAGAAGCGTTTCAGTACGGCGGCCATTTCGTCCTGCTGTTCCGTCAGGGACAGTTCAATACTGCCGATATCATCGCAGCGACCAGTAAACACCTGCTCGGCCAGCGGATCATCAATAAGACTGCGGGCCCGACGTACTGTGCGCCGGAAGGGCGCCATCAGCCACCAGCTGGCACCGGCCGCGGCCGCCCCCATCAGGGTCCAGAGCAATAACACCTGCCACAGCGGCCCAGTGAGTAATTGCAGAGCACCGGTGACCGGAACAAAGAGCGCCAGCAACGCCAGCCGCAGCGATAAGGGTAACGCCCGGCGCAGCGCCAGTGGCGGTAACGGCCCATGGCCAGGCTGATTCTTACTGATGCCCGCATACAGACGCTCGGCGCGCTGACGCGCCGGTGTTTCCAGCCAGGCTCGGATGGATTGCAGTTCCAGAATATTACCGGCGTTATCGAGAATCGGAATCACATAGGCCCGCACCCAGTAATAATCGCCGTTTTTACAGCGGTTTTTGACCGCACCCAGCCAGCTTTTTCCCTGCTGCAGGCGCTGCCACATCTGCAGATAAGCCGCCCGTGGCATATCCGGATGGCGCACAATATTGTGCGCCTGGCCCAATAACTCCTCACGGGAAAAGCCGCTGATGGCGACGAATTCCTCATTGATATGAGTGATGTGTCCGCTGGCGTCGGTGGTCGACAGAATGTTTGCTCCGGCAGAGACTTCAATTTCCTGCCCGGTTACCGGTGTGTTAACCCGCATGCGCCACTCCTTAGTCTGCACGCTGCCGCGCGCCGGCCGTGCTCTGTATATTGTTGTTATTGCTTTCAATGCCGGGCACATCGCCCCGGCGATACCCATACAATTTGTACCGGTTTTTATTAAAGATGAAAGACCTTATAAAAGCAAAGGACAAAAAAGAAGGCGAATCCACAAAGTGAACACTGTGGTTTTATTGTTCAGAAATAAGCAAAAAAAGCTAAAAAAAAGGCCCGTCGATGACGGGCCGGCAAAGATAATCAGCAGGACTCAGGCCTGCTGCAGATAGCGGGCATGAAAGCGCAGATGCTCTTCAATAAACGAGGCAATAAAGTAATAGCTGTGGTCATAGCCCGGCTGCCGGCGCAGGGTCAGCGGAAAACCCGAACGCTGCGCGGCCTGCTCCAGCGCCTCTGGTTGTAACTGTTCCGGCAGGAACTGATCGGCCTCGCCCTGATCCACCAGCGCCGGCAAGGTTGCCTTGCTGGCGGCCATCAGCACGCTGGCATCGTAGGCCTGCCACGCGCTCTGATCCTCACCCAGATAAGCCGTAAAGGCTTGCTGACCCCAGGGGCAGTTAACCGGGTTGCTGATCGGGCTGAACGCCGACACCGAGCAATAGCGTTGCGCATTCCGCAGGGCAATCACCAGCGCACCGTGGCCGCCCATGGAATGACCGGCAATGGCGCGGCGCTGGCTGACCGGAAATTCCGATTCAATTAAGGCCGGCAATTCATCGACGATGTAGTCGTACATACGGTAATGCGCGGTCCAGGGCTGCTGAGTGGCATTCACATAGAAACCCGCGCCCTGACCCAGGTCATACTGCCCCGGTGCATCGGCCACGCCCTCACCGCGCGGGCTGGTATCGGGGGCGACAATGGCGATGCCCAGCTCAGCAGCCAGGCGCTGGGCGCCGGCTTTCTGCATAAAGTTTTCGTCGGTACAGGTTAAACCCGACAACCAGTACAGCACCGGCACCGGGTTATCGGCACTGGCCTGCGGCGGCAGATAGATGGCAAAACGCATGGGGCAATTCAGCACCGCAGAGTCGTGCTGGTATTGGCGGTGCCAGCCACCGAAGCTTTTGTTTTCACTGACAGGTTGTAATGACATACAGCCTCCATCGGTTATAAAAACGGCAACGACCGCCGCAGCGGTCGTTGTTCTGGCCGCCGGGCGTTATCAGTAATGAATAACGCTGCGGATGCTCTTGCCTTCGTGCATCAGATCAAAGGCTTCGTTAATGCGCTCCAGCGGCATGGTATGGGTAATAAAATCGTTCAGCGCGAACTTACCGGCCAGATAATCTTCCACGATGCCCGGTAATTCGGAACGGCCTTTCACCCCACCAAAGGCACTGCCGCGCCATACCCGGCCAGTCACCAGCTGGAACGGGCGGGTGGAGATTTCCTGACCGGCGCCGGCCACGCCGATAATCACCGACTCGCCCCAACCCTTATGGCAGCATTCCAGCGCCGAACGCATCACATTCACATTACCGATGCACTCGAAGGAGTAATCCACGCCGCCGTCGGTCAGCTCAACGATCACGTCCTGAATCGGCTTGTCGAAGTTCTTCGGATTAATGCAGTCGGTGGCGCCGAGTTTTTTCGCCAGCTCAAATTTGCTTTCGTTGATATCAATACCAATGATGCGACCGGCTTTGGCCATGGTGGCGCCGATAATGGCCGATAAACCAATGCCGCCGAGACCGAAAATCGCCACGGTGGCGCCCTCTTCTACCTTGGCGGTATTCAGCACTGCGCCCATGCCGGTGGTGACACCGCAACCGAGCAGACAGACTTCTTCCAGCGGCGCCACCGGGTTCACCTTGGCCAGGGAAATTTCCGGCAACACGGTGTATTCCGAGAACGTCGAGCAGCCCATGTAGTGAAAAATGGGTTCGCCGTTAATGGAAAAACGACTGGTACCATCGGGCATTAAGCCTTTGCCCTGGGTGGCGCGCACGGCCTGACAGAGGTTGGTTTTACCGGAGGTACAGAACTTACACTGGCCACATTCGGCGGTGTACAGCGGAATAACGTGGTCGCCGACCTGCACACTGGTGACGCCTTCGCCGACTGACTCCACAATACCGCCGCCTTCGTGGCCGAGAATGGCCGGGAAAATACCTTCCGGATCTTCACCGCTTAGGGTGAAGGCATCGGTGTGGCACACGCCGGTGGCAACAATACGTACCCGCACTTCGCCCGCTTTCGGTGGTGCTACCTGCACGGTTTCAATTTTCAGTGGTTCGCCCGGGCCCCAGGCCACGGCAGCACGACAGGTAATGGTATCGGTCATGGGGAAATCTCCTGTAAGTCAGCCGACTATTGTAGACGGCATGGGTCAGGATAAAACCCTGTTAATACGAAATATGAATTACACCCACGCAATAATCCCCGGCCTGCACTTTACCTGCTACTCAAAAGCCAAACGACAGACACAAAAAAACCGGCCGGAGCCGGTTTTTTACATACGAGTTCTGGGCGTCGTGAGCGATGGTCAGCCGCGGCGAAGATCATCGAGCAGGCGCAGTGTAGTTAACTACATGAGCACTGCGAGATGGTCTTCAACAAAGGCTGACCGAGCGCAACAGCCCAGAATTACATACGTTCCCAGACGGTAGCGATACCTTGCCCCAGACCAATACACATGGTCGAAACACCGTACTTACCGCCCTGCTGTTCCAGCACGTTGATCAGCGTGGTGGAAATACGGGCACCGGAGCAACCCAGCGGGTGACCCAGTGCAATCGCACCACCGTGGATGTTTACACGGCTGTCAGCGATTTCGGTCAGTTTCAGGTCTTTCATGCAAGGCAGAGACTGAGCCGCGAAGGCTTCGTTCAGTTCCCAGTAGTCGATGTCAGTAACATCCAGACCCGCACGCTTCAGAGCTTTCTTGGTGGCCGGAACCGGGCCGTAACCCATGATCGCAGCATCCACACCGGCAACGGCCATGGATACGATACGGGCGCGTGGCTTCAGACCCAGTTCCATGGCTTTTTCGTAGCTCATCAGCAGCATGGCGGCAGCGCCGTCAGTGATCTGCGAAGACGTACCAGCCGTTACGGTACCGCTCTTCGGATCGAAGGCCGGACGCAGGGCACCCAGGCTTTCTGCGGTGGTTTCCGGACGGATGGTTTCGTCTTCGGTTACCAGGATTTCTTTACCATCGGCATCGTGGCCATACATCGGCACGATTTCATTCTTGAACTTACCTTCCAGCGTGGCTTTGTGCGCCAGACGGTGAGAACGGGCACCGAACTCATCCTGCTGCTGACGGGTAATACCGTGCATTTTGCCCAGCATTTCTGCGGTCAGACCCATCATGTTGGAGGCCTTGGCAGAATACTTGGAGGATTCCGGGTTATGGTCGAAGCCGTGCTGCATGTTGACGTGACCCATGTGCTCCACACCACCGACCACAAACACATCACCGTTACCGGTCATGATGGCCTGAGCGGCAGTATGAATAGCGGACATGGCAGAACCACACAGACGGTTAACGGTCAGGGCGCCGGCTTCTTTCGGCACCACAGTCATCAGACCGATCTGGCGGGCTACGTTGAAGCCTTGTTCCAGAGTCTGGTTTACACAGCCCCAGATAATGTCTTCAACCAGCGCCGGGTTCACGCCAGGGTTGCGCTCAAACAGCGCGTTGATCAGGTTGGCAGAAATGGTTTCTGCGCGTACGTTGCGGAACACGCCACCGCGGGAACGACCCATCGGTGAGCGCACTGCGTCAACAACAACAACGTCTTTAGGATTGTAAGACATGCTTTAATTCTCCTCGTGCGCCAATTAACCGAAGTAGCTTTCGCCGTTCGCAGCCATTTCACGCATACGATCGGTTGGTTTGTACAGGTTGCCAAGGCTCGCGAACTTGTCACACAGAGCAACGAAGTTAGCCATACCCACGGTGTCCATGTAACGGCAAGCACCGCCACGGAACGGAGGGAAACCAATACCAAAGATCAGACCCATGTCGGCTTCGTTCGGAGTATCAACGATGCCTTCTTCCAGACAGCGGGCGATCTCGATGCACATCGGAATCATGCAGCGGGCAATAATTTCTTCGGCGTCGTACTCTTTACGCTCGGCCACAACCGGAGCGATCAGGTCGTAAGCAGCCTGGTCAACCACTTTCTTCGGCTTGCCTTTCTTGTCGGTTTCGTACTTGTAGAAACCAACGCCGTTCTTCTGACCGTAGCGTTTGTTTTCGTACATCACTTCCATAGCAGACTTGAAGTCAGCCTTCATACGGTCCGGGAAGCCTTCCGCCATTACTTCGTTGGCGTGTACACCGGTGTCGATACCCACTACGTCCAGCAGGTAAGCCGGGCCCATCGGGAAGCCGAATTTTTCCATCACTTTGTCAACGGCCTGGAAGTCAGCACCGTCACGCAGCAGGCCAGCAAAACCAGCGAAGTATGGGAACAGTACGCGGTTTACCAGGAAGCCCGGGCAATCGTTTACCACGATCGGGGTTTTGCCCATAGCAGTGGCGTAAGCAACCACAGTGGCAACGGCTTCTTCAGAGGTTTTCTTGCCCCGGATAATTTCAACCAGCGGCATCATGTGTACCGGGTTGAAGAAGTGCATACCGAGGAAGTTTTCCGGACGCTTCAGGTCAGCCGCCAGCAGGTCGATGCTGATGGTTGAGGTGTTGGACGTGATGATGGTCTCTTCGCGAACTTTGTCTTCCAGTTCGGCCAGTACCATTTTCTTCACTTTCGGGTTTTCAACAACGGCTTCCACGACAGTGTCGACGTCATTGAATTCCGCGTAAGACAGGGTCGGACGGATGCGGTTCAGCACGTCACCCATTTCCAGCGGCTTCATGCGTTTTTTCTCAACGCGCTTGGCCAGCAGTTTGTTCGCTTCAGACAGGCCCAGCTCGATACCGGCTTCGGCGATGTCTTTCATCATGATCGGAGTGCCTTTCAGGGCAGACTGATAGGCGATACCGCCACCCATGATGCCAGCGCCCAGTACGGCCGCTTTTTTGGTCGGCTTAGCGGTTTTACCGTAAACCTTGGCTTTTTTCTTCAGCAGCTGATCGTTCATGAACAGACCGATCAGAGCCTGGGATTCAGTGGTCTTAGCCAGTTTGGCGAAACCTTTGGCTTCTGCTTCCAGCGCCTTATCACGGCCCTGACCAGCGGCTTTCTGCATGGTTTTGATCGCTTCGATCGGTGCCGGGTACTGACCTTTGGTCTGACCAGCCACGAAACCTTTAGCGGTTTCAAAAACCATCATGCTTTCCATGGCGTTGAGTTTCAGCTTGGCTTTCTTCTCTTCGCGACGGGCTTGCCAGTTCAGTTCACCGGCAATAGCAGACTGCAGCATGGCAACAGCGGCTTCACGCAGCTTGTCAGCAGCAACCACGGCATCCACAGCACCATCTTTCAGGGCTTTGTCGGCACGGTTTTCAGCGCCCATGCAGATCCATTCGATAGCGTTATCAGCACCGATAACACGCGGCAGACGCACAGTACCACCGAAGCCTGGCATCAGGCCCAGCTTCACTTCCGGCAGACCGACTTTGGCTTTGTCAGACATAACGCGCAGGTCAGAGGCCAGACACATTTCAAAACCGCCACCCAGAGCGATACCGTTGATGGCAGTCAGGGTCGGAACCGGCAGATCTTCAAAGGCGTTGAAGATAACGTTGGCCTGAGCAACCCAGGCAGCAATTTCTTCTTCGCTTTTCTTGAATGCGTCGCCGAATTCGGTGATGTCGGCGCCAACGATAAATACGTCTTTACCGGAAGTTACCAGTACGCCTTTAACATCGCTGTTGCCCTGCACTGCAGCCACGGCGGCTTGCAGGTCTTCGAGGGTTACGCGGTTAAATTTGTTGACTGAGTCGCCTTGCAGATCGAATTTCAGTTCGGCGATGCCGCCTTCGATCATATTTACCGTGATGGCTTTACCTTCGTAAATCATCAACTGATCTCCACATGGTGGTTAGCTTTGGAGCTGAACAGCAAGCCGTTCAGCATTCTGCCGGTTGGTGAAACAATGCCCAGACTGTTTAAAAAACAAACAATTCATACGAGCGTTTGAATCTGAGTGGCACACATTCTTAGAAAGCCGCCTTAAAGTCAAGAGAAGGGCGGTAATTGCTGCCGCTGCTGACGCGTCTGACCGGCGTTTGTGTCACATCGGGCCTGCATCATACCAGCCCCGGCACAGCGCCGGATGTTTTTCTGTGTGCGCTGGCGGCGGTACAGACGACCGGCACAGACGACACCCAGTCTTTTTTTGTTACAGTTTGTAATGTGCTATAGGGTTCGTTTACCCTATCTCATACACTCAGCTCAGATGGCTGTCTGTATGCGGTCAGCTGCACCATAAAAACAATAAAGAAGAAGCAACTATGCGAGCGTTAATCCAGTTTCTCCCGGCTTTGGCTTTATCCTTTTTCTGTTCTGTTGCCCTGGCGACGCCGCAGCAACTGCTGGCCGATTTTCAGCACATGCGCCTGTCAGCCACCAACGCGGTAACCAACTTTTATATGTTTTCCGGTCTCGATGCCGACAGTAAATACGAGCGCCGTATTGATATCAGCATGAAGAAATTCGCCGACGCCATGACCAGCGCCGAACAACTGGGCAGCGCCAGTGGTATGGGCGATGAGGTCACCGCCATCGGTACCGACTGGAAAAAGCTCAGCGAGCTGATGACCCTGAACCGGGCCGATATGCTCAAGCAGGGCTTTCCGAACGTCCGTCTGGTGGATGAAATGGGCCGTCTCAGCACTGAGATTGTGAACAAAGCCTCCGCCGCCTATGACCTGCTGCAGGAACGCAGTGGGATCAAACCCGGCCCGGTGGTGCAGAAAACCCGTCACCTGGCATTGCTGATGGAAGAAATCACCTCACAGTACGCCGCCCGTGGTACCAGCAACCTGGGCCAGGTATTTATGGGTAATTACGATCGCACCCTGACGGAAATGGCGGAAGAGTTTCAGAAGATTCTGAATGACCTGAGCACGCAGGTGGAGTCGGCCCAGACCGATGTGCTGATGAACAGCATTCACAGCAAATGGCGTTTTATGGAAGAGCGCATCCGTAACTACAACGAAAGCACCGTGCCCTTTCTGGTGGTCAGCTATAACGACCGCATCATTGAGCATCTGGAAGAACTGGAAGCCATGTTCCGTTAAGGAACATGGCGGACAACCCTCAGAGAAAACCCTGCATAAATTCACGGTAGGCCGCCGCACTGGCGCCCTCCCGTTCTTTCGCCATCAGCAAGATCTTGTGCTCCCGCACTTCCAGCAACAGCAGATCATCCTGTAACGCCGGTAATAATGCTGCCAGCCGCGCAGCATCTTCCGCACTGCCCTGTTTATGCCAGCTGAAACCTGCCGGCAAGCCGTCGGTATCCCAGCCCTTACTGGCCACCAGACTGTATTTCAACTCGCCCGGCTGGGGCTGACCGGAGCGCATCAGGCTGTAACTGGTGGCCTGCAGCGGCTCCTGAATACCGGTTTTTCGGGCATCGGGCTGCCACACAAACTGACGTACCTGCAGGCCTTGTTTAATCGCATCCAGCCGCAAGGCGGCCAGCCGGGTGTCACGGGCGCTGGGTTTCAGCATCATGACCGAGCCGATAATCAGCAGCACGCCGGCACCGACAATCATCCAGATCATGAGCTCATTTCCTCCAGTTCCAGCCAGCGTTCTTCCAGAGCCTCAAGGGCGGCTTCAGCAGCCGCCAGATCCGCCAGCACCTGCTGCACGTCAGCCTGATCGCGGCTGTAAAAATCCGCGGCGGCCGTGATAGCGGCCAGTTCATCGCGTTTGGCTTCTGCGGCGGCGATCTGGTCCGGCAACTGCTCCAGCTCGCGCTGCAATTTGTACGACAGTTTCCTGGCCGGCGCTGGCGCCGGGGCGGCCGTCACCGCTGGTTTGGCCGGCGCCGGGGCCCTGGCCGCTTTGGCGGCCGTGCGCTCGTCATCCTGCTGCTGTTTTTGCTGCGCTTTCACGCGTTCCTGCCAGTCGCTGTAGCCACCCACATGCTCTTCAATATGGCCGTTCTCGCTGAACACCCATAAGTGTGTGACCACGTTATCAATAAAGGCCCGGTCGTGACTGACCAGCAACAGGGTGCCCTTGTAATCCATCAGCCGCTCTTCCAGCAGCTCCAGGGTTTCCACATCGAGGTCGTTGGTGGGTTCGTCCATCACCAGCAGGTTGCAGGGTTTGAGGAATAATTTGGCCAGCAGCACCCGGTTACGCTCACCACCGGATAAGGCTTTCACCGGCGTACGGGCGCGCGCCGGAGCAAACAGGAAATCTTGCAGATAACCCAGAATGTGCCGGCTCTGACCGTTCACCTCGACCTGATCTTTGCCATCGCCGACGTTATCGGCAATGGACTTTTCTTCATCCAGAATATGGCGGGCCTGATCAAAGTAGGACACCTCCAGCTTGGTGCCGGTGTGCAGCGTGCCGGATTGCGGCGCAATGGTACCCAGCAATAACTTTAACAAGGTACTTTTGCCCACGCCGTTGGGGCCGACCAGACCAATACGGTCGCCGCGCATTACCAGCGTGGAAAAGTCATTCACCTGCAGCTTGTCTTTCCAGGCGTAGCTGACGTTCTTCAGCTCAAACACCTGTTTACCGGAGTTTTCGGCCTGACTCATGTTGATCTTCGCCGCGCCCTGCACATCCCGGCGGACGCTGCGTTCTTTACGCATTTCTTTCAGTCGTAACACCCGGCCTTCGTTACGGGTACGGCGTGCTTCAACGCCTTTGCGGATCCACTTTTCTTCTTCGGCCAGACGCTTGTCGAACAGGGCATTCTGGGTGGCTTCGTCTTCCAGACGCTTTTCGCGGTATTCAATAAAACTCTGGTAATCGCCCACCCAGTTGTACAGGTTGCCACGATCCAGCTCCACAATCCGGGTGGCCAGATTCTGCACAAAGGCCCGGTCGTGACTGATAAATACCAGCGACCCCTGAAATTGTTTTAACTGCTCTTCCAGCCACTCGATGGTGGCCACATCCATATGGTTGGTCGGCTCATCCAGAATTAATAAATCCGGCTCCACGACTAAGGCCCGGGCCAGCATTACGCGCCGCTGCCAGCCACCAGACAGTTCCGAAAACAAGGCTTCGGCAGGTAAATTCAGGCGCTGAATAATGGCATCGACTTTTTGCTGCCAGCTCCAGCCATCACCGGCTTCAATCTGCGCCTGCAGCTGTTCCAGACGCTTCAGGTCAACCTGTTCGCCTTTGGCAATTTCATCATGATATTCAGCAATGGCATGGCCGATAGCCCCCAGACCTTCGGCCACCACATCGTAAACCGGGGTATGAGTGGTGGGCGGCAACTCTTGCTGCAAAGCCGCTACCCGCAGCATATCGAGGTACTCGACCCGGCCATCATCGGGGGTAACCTGGCGGTTCAGCATTTTCAGCAGGGTCGACTTACCCTCACCGTTACGCCCTACCACACACAGGCGTTCGCCGCTGTGTATTTCCAGATCCACCTTGTCGAGCAGTACATGATCGCCAAAGGCCAACTCTGCCTGCTTCAGACTTACCAACACCATGCTTGCACTACCTGTTACGGAAAAGAGGGGGAGTATACAGGCAGCACCGGCTTACTGCTGCCCCTGTGCAAGCCGGTCGCTTTGTAACTGTCTGTTATTGACAAATGCCGTTCTGATACACTGTCGCCCGCTCCGATGCGGGTGACCGGCAGCATCGCGCAGCGTTCTCTTTTTTACCCCGGCAGCGGATCACAATAATGACAATACATCTGAATCAGGGGCATATCGCCGCCCTCTGTCTGGCACTGGGCTTGGCTATCTGGATGCTGGCCGGCAGCCTGAGCCCGGAACAGCCCTTTCACAACACCCGCCCACTGGTACTGGATGATGGCCTGGCGCGGGTGCAGGTTGAACGGATGCAGGGCAGCCTGACCCGCTACGACGTCAGTTTTTCCGGCCACACCGCCGCCAACCGGCGGGTGGAATTACGCTCAGAAATGCGCGGCCGCATTATTGCCGTCCACCAGCCCAAAGGCGCCCGGGTACAAGCCGGTGATCTGCTGCTGGAACTGGATGCCCGCGACTGGCCGGCGCGGGTTAAGCAGGCCGAAGCCAATCTGCGCCAGCGCGAACTGGAAGCCCGCAGCGCCAAAGAACTGGCCCAGCGAGGGCTGGCCAATGAAGCGCAGCTGGCCCAGGCCGAAACCCAGCGCGCCAATGCCGAAGCCGAATTAACCAACGCCCGCATCCAGCTGGCCGCCACCAAAGTGCGCGCGCCCTTTGCCGGTATTGTCGATCAGCGCCATGTGGAAGCCGGTGATTTTATTCAGGAATACGCGCCATTAATGGTGTTGCTGGATTTTGACCCCTGGCTGATCAAAGGCCAGGTATCCGAGCGCGACGCCCCGCGGGTACGGATCGGCGACCCGGCCTGGGCCGAACTGGCCGATGGCAAGCGGGTGGAAGGCCGTATCCGCTTTGTGTCCAGCGAGGCCGACCCGGCCACCCGCATGCTGACGGTCGAAATGGAAGCTGACCGCGGCAGCCTGGCACAGGACAGCGCGATCAGCAGCGGCCTGACCGCCCGTATTCATGTGCCGCAGCAGGAAACCTGGGCCTACTATATTTCCCCGGCGCTGCTGATGCTGAACGATAACGGCCAGCTGGGGCTGAAAGGCATTGATGAACAGAACCGCGTCATCTTCCGGCCGGTGGATCTGCTGAAGGCCGATAACCGTGGTATCTGGGTGCACGGGCTGGGCGCTGAGGCGCAGATTATCACCGTTGGCCAGGGCTATGTGGATTACGGCCAGACCGTGACGCCGGTGTATAAAACCGCTGACCCGCAGACGGCCACCGACGCAGCGTCGGCCAACACCCCCGTACTCAGTGCGGAGTAAGCCATGAACACCATTATTGATGCCGCCCTGCACCGTTCACGTACGGTGCTGATGCTGTTCTGTCTGGTCATGCTGATCGGACTGTTTACCCTGAACAGCATTCCCAAAGAAAGCAGCCCGGATATTACCGTGCCCTTTGTCTATGTATCAGTGGTCCACGACGGTATCTCACCGCAGGATGCCGATACCCTGATTTTCAAACCGCTGGAAAAAGAGCTGCGCAGTATTGATGGCCTGAAAGAAATGGTCTCCACCGCCAGCAGCGGTCATTTGTCGATTACGCTGGAGTTTTACACCGATGTGAACGTCGATCAGGCGCTGCTCGACGTGCGTCAGAAGGTCGATGACGCCAAGGGAGAGCTCCCCACCGACAGCAAAGAGCCCAGAGTGCGGGAAATCAACGTAGCGTTGTTTCCGGTATTGGTGGTGACCCTGTCCGGTGATGTGGAAGAGTCGGTACTGTACGCCGTGGCCGATGACCTGCAGGATCGTATTGAAGCCCTGCCCGGCGTGCTGGAGGCCAGCATTCAGGGTAAACGTGAAGAAATTGCCGAAATTATTGTCGATCCGGCCCGCATGGATAACTACGGCTTATCCTTCGCCGATCTGGCCCGGTTAGTGGGCAATAACAACCAGCTGGTCGCCAGTGAAGACCTCGATACCGGCGCCGGCCGTTTTGCCGTTAAAGTCCCCGGCCTGATTGAAAGCATTCCCGATATTCTGCAGCTGCCGGTGAAGGTTAACGGCGACCAGGTGGTGCTGTTTCAGGATATCGCCGTGGGACGGCTGGCCTACAAAGACCGCCAGAACAGCGCCCGGGTAAATGGCAAACCGGCGGTGACGCTGGAAATCAAAAAACGCATCGGCTCCAACATTATTCAGACCCTGGACGACGTTAAAGCGGTGGTGGCACAGGTGCAGCCCTACTGGCCGGCCGGCATTCAGGCCGGCACCCTGCAGGATGAGTCACGCCAGATTCAGGAAATGCTCAACGACCTGTTCAATAACGTGCTGGTCGCCACGCTGCTGGTGATGATGCTGGTGCTGGGTAGTCTCGGACTGCGTACTTCGGTACTGGTTGGGCTGATTATTCCCGGTGCTTTTCTGATGTCGCTGATTGTGCTGCACGCCAGCGGCTACACCATGAACATGGTGGTGCTGTTTGCCCTGATTCTGTCGGTCGGCATGCTGGTCGACGGCGGCATTGTGGTGACCGAATACGCCGACCGCCGGCTGGCGGAAGGCGCCAGCCGGCGTCAGGCCTACCGCGAAGCGGCGCAGCGCATGGCCTGGCCGGTCATTGCTTCCACCGCCACCACCCTGGCGGTGTTTTTACCGCTGTTGTTCTGGCCTGGCACCACCGGCGAATTTATGAAATTCCTGCCGCTGACGCTGCTGTATACCCTCAGCGCCTCGCTGATTATGGCGCTGATCGTCATTCCGACCATCGGTGCGGTGTGGGGCGGCAAGGGTTATCACGATCCGGCCATTCTCAGCACCCTACAGGCGGCGGAAGAAGGCCATTTCAGCGACATTAAAGGCGCGACCGGATTATATCTGCGTATTTTGCATGCTGCCCTGCAGCGGCCGTTGCAGGTGCTGGGGCTGGCCATCGCGGCACTGGTGGCCAGTTTTATGCTATATGGCGCGCTCGGGCATGGGGTGGAGTTTTTCCCCGACGTCGATGCCGATGTCGGTATGGTGGATATCCGTGCCCGCGGCAACCTGTCGTTGCAGGAACGCGAACAGCTGGTACTGGCGGCCGAGCGGCGCATCTTTGATATGGCCGAAATCCAGTCCATCTACACCACCACCTTTATCAAAGGCCCTAACGATGCCGCTGCAGATCTGATTGGCCGTATTCAGATTGAACTGGTGAACTGGCAACAGCGCCGGCCCATGGAAGACATTCTTGCCGATGTCGAACAACGCACCGCCAGCCTGGCCGGCATTATTATCGAAACCCAGAAGAAACAGGGTGGTCCTGCCAGTGGCGCCGATATCCAGCTGCAGTTTACCGGGGCCAGCCCGGAGGCCATCCGGCCGCTGCTGGAACAAACCCGCGCCCTGTTTGCCGCCGACCCGCAATTAAAGGACGTGCGCGATGACCTGCCGCTGGACGGGGTGGAATGGCAGCTGACCATCAACCGCGAACAGGCCAGCCGCTTCGGTACCGATATTGCCAGTACCGGTGCCTTAATCCGCATGATTACCGGAGGCCAGAAAGTGGGCGAGTTCCAGCCCGATTTCAGTGACGACGAAATCGAAATTCTGCTGCGTTATCCGCAGGGCCAGCGCCATATTAACCAGTTCACCGATATCAATATCCAGACCCCTTACGGACTGGTGCCGGTGGGCAACTTTATGCAGCAGCAGGCGATGCCGAAAAGCGGCGATGTGGTGCGTATTGATGGCAAATACCGCTACCGCATTACCGCCAACGTCACCGAAGGCGTTAACGCTAATGCGAAAACCCTGGAACTGGGGGAGGCTCTGAAGACGCTGGACTGGCGCAGCGCCGGGGTGGAACCGAAATTCCGCGGCAACTTTGAACAGATGGCCGAAACCGGCAGCTTCCTTGGCGCCGCCTTCGGTATTGCCCTGTTTCTGATGGCCACCATTCTGGTCACCCAGTTCAACAGCTTTTATCAGGCCGGCCTGATTATGAGCGCCATTATTCTGTCGGTGATCGGCGTTCTACTGGGCCTGCTGATCCGTGGCGAACCCTTTGGCATTGTTATGAGCGGCGTCGGGGTAATTGCCCTGGCCGGTATCGTGGTGAATAACAACATTATTCTGATCGACACCTACAACCAGATGATTGAACGCGGCCTCGACCCCGTTGAAGCCGCCATGCGCACCGGCGCCCAGCGTCTGCGGCCGGTCATGCTGACCGCCATTACGACCGTGGTGGGCCTGATGCCGATGGTGCTGCAGTGGAATATCGACATTCTGCACCAGTCGTTCAGTATCGGCGCACCGTCATCGCAATGGTGGACCCAGCTGTCCACCGCCATTGCCGGCGGCCTGACCTTTGCCACGGTTCTTACGCTGATACTGACCCCCTGCCTGCTGGTGCTGGGGGAACGCCGGCACCTGGTCGCCGGCCGCCGTATCCTGCCCTCACCGGAGCAGATTACCTGAACCCTGCCAGCGGCCGGACAGAACCACCGGGCCGGGTTCTGTCCGCCCCTCTGCAATAACGGCAAGCGGCTGCAAGTGACTGAAAAAAATCAAAAAAATAAAAATAGGGTTTGACATCCAAAGCGGCGTAAGTAGAATGCCCACCTGTTTTGAGCAAGGGGTGTTTAGCTCAGCTGGGAGAGCATCTGCCTTACAAGCAGAGGGTCGGCGGTTCGATCCCGTCAACACCCACCAAACTCAAAACAAGTGACGTATGCGGACTGGTAGTTCAGTTGGTTAGAATACCGGCCTGTCACGCCGGGGGTCGCGGGTTCGAGCCCCGTCCAGTCCGCCATTTTGGGTGTTTAGCTCAGCTGGGAGAGCATCTGCCTTACAAGCAGAGGGTCGGCGGTTCGATCCCGTCAACACCCACCAACACACTCTGTGTGTTAGTGACTTTATGCGGACTGGTAGTTCAGTTGGTTAGAATACCGGCCTGTCACGCCGGGGGTCGCGGGTTCGAGCCCCGTCCAGTCCGCCATTTACATCATCGTTAACGCTGTGTTGCGGTGGTTGATAGTTTGGTGCAGTACAAGGCGTACCGCAGCGAGGACTCAAGGCATACCTGATGGTAGCCGCAGAGCCGAGCGAGGAACAACGCGGTAATGCGACAAACTATAAAGCACGAAAGAATATGGGTGTTTAGCTCAGCTGGGAGAGCATCTGCCTTACAAGCAGAGGGTCGGCGGTTCGATCCCGTCAACACCCACCAAATTCAACGTGTTATGTGACTTTATGCGGACTGGTAGTTCAGTTGGTTAGAATACCGGCCTGTCACGCCGGGGGTCGCGGGTTCGAGCCCCGTCCAGTCCGCCATTTACGCCTGCTTCATCCCCTCCGGAACGACTTCCCCGATTCAGTTTTTACTGCACCTTTGTCATCTTCCGTTCATCTGTCCGGGTTACTCTGCCCCGGCCTGGCGATAACCTGTTGTTATCAGGCGCGGAACTTTAAGATCGTATGTTGCACTAAAACCAGAATCCTGATTTCTGGCACATGGATTGCTGATGTTTACAGGATGCTTTTTTCCACAGACAAGGAGAACACTATGTCTGATTATATCGATGAGCTGCTGAACAGCGGTTTTGAAGATTACGAAGACGACGTCGACGACGCCGTAGAAATGTAATTCTTCCCCCTGTGCTCGCGGAAGCGGCCCGGCGCCTCGCCGGTCCAGCGCTTAAAGGCGCGCTGGAATGCCGCTGCCGAGCCAAACCCCAGTAAATACGCTACTTCCCCCAACGTCAGTGCCGTATCGCGCACATAGCTCACCGCCAGATCACGGCGGGTTTCATTCAGCACCTGCTGAAAACTGAATCCTTCATCCTGTAAGCGCCTGCGCACCGTCCAGGGCGCACTGTTCAACCGCTGGGCCACCTGCTCCAGGGTGGGGGTCTGACCATTCAGCAACGGGCCAATGGCACGCTCGGTCAGCTCACGATAGCTTAATCCCAGCCGTACCCGTTCCAGTTCCCGCGCCGCCAGCGTCTGCAAGGCAGCATACGTGGATGCACAACGACCGAGCACCGGCAGTACCAGTGCACCAGCTTTCAGCACCAACGCATTGCGCGTCGCGCCAAACTGCACCTCGCAGGGAAAATAATCGGCATAGCGGTCACGGTAAGCCGGCGGAGCAAACTCCACCTCCACCCGCAGCAGAATATCGCGGCGCCCGCTCAGCTGCTGTAAGAACTGCGCCCAGCCGGCCAGCACCGAATCCACCACAAAGAGGTTGTAGCCGTTATAAGGACTGATGGAATAAAACTGCAGAACGCCCTGCCCCTGGATCGTCTGAAACGAAGAACGGCCACGGGCATTAAAACTGCTCAGCAGTTCGTAGTCGGTGAGTGCCCGGCAGGCACTGCGGATATCCGGCGCACTTTGCGCCAGCAGGCCCGCCAGCCCCATGACCGGGGCCGACGTAAGGCGCCCCATGGCCAACCCCAGCCAGGGCATTGCCGCGGCCTGAATCAGGTCATGCCCCAGCCGCATAAAGCGTGGAATACTGATACGGGCCTGCGGCGACGCCAGCCGCACCGCATCCAGCTGATACTGGGCCAGCAAAGCCTCCGGCTGCCCCCCTTGTTCGCGCACCGCCCGCGCCATCAGTTCGGCGTAGGCGACGGAAATATCTCCCAGCCGCATAATCAGGCGTCGAAATGGTGGTCGGGGCTAACGCCGGGCGCTTCCTCCCCGGCTGGCGCCACTGCAGCGGCCGGTTCATAAAACTCCAGCAAAAAGCGGTACGCCAGCGACAGCATCACCAGCGAGATCAGGGTGCTGGCATACACGCCCAGCGCGGCCAGATAATTCAGCAGCAGATGGTCAAACCAGTACAGCAACAGAAAGGGCGCGGTCAGCAATAGCGGCAGCACAATCACCACCAGCACCAGCCGGCTGCCGTTACCGCGACTCATGGCCCAGGCGCGCTTCAGCGAGGTACGGCGACCAATCGCCAGCTCAGGCAGGGTCACCGACAAACGTCCCCACAGATACACGGCCGGCAGCAGCGCCAGCATGGCCGCCGCAATGGCGCTGTCGCCCTGCCCGCCCAACACCAGCATAAGGCCGAACATTGCCACTCCGAACACCACCCCGGCGATCAGACCTATCTGCATGGCACGGATAAAGTAACGGAACTCCAGCCGGCCCCAGCCATGCAGCACCCGGGCCTGTTGCTGTTCTGCGGGCAGCAGCGTAAAGCCATGGCAGGCAGTGGCAAACAACACACTGAGGCCGACCGAGGCCAGCAATAAAATACCCTGCAACAACGGTCGCTGGTTATCCAGATACAACCCACCCAACCAATCGATCAGGGCCAGCAACGCAATAACCGGCATAAACATACGCACAACCTGCGTGCGCTTGTACCACAGCAGCTGTACCGCTTCCCGGGCCAGATCGGTTACCGGCAATTCGGCTGGTAAGCCCAACGGACTTTTCATGCACACTCCCTTATTCGGTAAATACGCCCGGCAGTATGCCGTGACTTATTCACAAAAAAAACGGTGGCCTGGCCACCGTTTTTTTACTGCATTCGTTCAGATTCAGCCAGCCGGCGGGATATCGCCATAGCGGGCTTTGTGACGGGCAATAATGCGTTCCGGACGTAACAGATAATGCGCCAGTGCCGGCAACAGAATCAGCGCCCCCAGCATGTTCAGCAAGAACATAAAGGTCAGCAGAATACCCATGTCGGCCTGGAATTTGATCGGTGAGAAAATCCAGGTCGCCACACCAATAGCCAGGGTAATACCGGTGAAACTCACCGCTTTACCTGTAGATTTCAGCGTCGCCAGGAAGGCGTCCTGCATCGATTTACCCTGAATCAACAGCACTTCCAGACGGCTGTAAATATAGATGCCGTAGTCCACACCAATACCCACCCCCAGTGCAATTACCGGCAGCGTGGCCACTTTCACCCCGATGCCCAGCATGGTCATTAACGCCTCGCTGAGAATGGACGTCAGCACCAGCGGCAGAATAATACAGGCCACGGCGGTGAAGGAACGGAAGGTGATAAAGCACAGCGTAAACACCACCACGTAGACGAAAATCAGCATGGTGCCCTGAGCACTTTCGATTACCTGATTGGTCGCGGCTTCGATACCGGCATTACCGGAGGCCAGCTGGAAACGAACCGGTACGGAGCTGATTTCGCCTGCGGCAATAGCCGCTTCAGTTTCGGCCAGGTTATAGCTGAAATATTTTTCATCGACCTGATCATCAAACTGTTTTTTGAAGGCTTCTACTGCATTCACAGCCGTGGTCAGAGTCTGCGCTTTGTGATCATTCAGATAAATAATAACCGGTGCCATCGAGCAATCCGGGTTCAGCAATGAACCGGGAGCACGCTGAATGGAGGTGTTCAGAATGGTCTGGTTACGCGACAGCGCCGACCATTTGATATTGCCTTCGTTCATGGCTTTGGTGACCAGCTTGGAAACCGTTACCAGTGATACCGCAGACTGCACGCCATCGACGTTCTGCATGTACCACATAAAGCGATCAACCACGTCCATCACTTTAAAGCTGTTGCACTGCTCTTTAGCGGTTTCCACCATCACCACCAGTACATCCGAACTGGTGGAATAGTTGGACACCATAAAATCGTTATCCAGGTTATAGCGGGAATCGGCACGCAGTTCCGGCGCACCTTTATCCAGGTCGCCAATCTGCAGATCACGGCTCATGTAATAACCGGCAACGGCCATGGCCACGGCAACAATAATCGGCAGCGGTGCCACTTTCGGGTTAGCAAAATAAGACAGTGCTTTCCACAGTTTCGGATCAGAGGCTTCCGCTTTCTGGGCGTGGGCCACACCGGATTGGCTGATGCCCACATAAGACATAACAACGGGCAGCAGAATCAGGTTGGTCACAATAATAACGGCCACACCGATACTGGCGGCGATGGCCAGTTCCTGAATAACGCCAATATCAATAAACAGCAGGGTCAGGAACCCCATGCCGTCGCTCAGCAGCGCCAGCATACCCGGCACATAGAGACCACGGAATGCATGACGGGCAGCCTGTACATTGTTGGCACCTTTACCCGCTTCAATGGCAATGCCGTTAATAATCTGTACGCCATGGGAAATACCGATAGCAAACACCAGAAACGGCACCAGTACCGAATACAGGTCAATGGTGTAACCCAGTAACCCCAGCAAACCCAGCTGCCAAACCACCGCAATCAATGACGCAATAATAGGAATTAACGTACCACGCGGACAACGGGAATACAGATACAGCAGGAAAGCGGTCATCAGAATGGCGGCAATGAAGAAATAAGCAATTGAGACCGCCCCATCCAGCAGGTCACCAAGCTTTTTCGGCGTACCGGTGATGTAAATCTGATACGGACTGCCTTCGCCGCCAAACTCAGCCCGGATCTTATTTTCCAGATCGGCAGAGAATTTCTGATAGCTCAGACGCTCACCGGTTTCCGGATCAAATTCGGTCAGCGGTACGTCAATAATGGAAGAACGGAAATCGTTGGCGACCAGACGGCCGACCTCACCAGACTTCAGAATATTCTGCCGTACCTGCTCCAGGCTTTCGGCGCTGCCATCGTAGGTGCTTGGCACCACCGGCCCACCCTGGAAACCTTCTTCGGTCACTTCGGTCCAGCGGGTATTCGGCGTCCACAAGGATTGCATGGCCGAGCGGTCAACCCCTTTAACGAAGAACACCTCATCGTTAATTTTGCTCAGGGTTTCCATGTATTCGCGGGTAAAAATATCACCCTGTTTGGCTTCAACGGCAATTTTGACGTTGGCCACACCGCTTTTCATATCATCGGCATGCACCAGATAATTCTGGATATATTCATGCTGCAGCGGAATGTATTTTTCGATACTGGAATCCAGTTTGGTTTTGGTTAAACCAAACGCAAACAGTGCCGTCAGCACCGCCAGAATCAGCAAAACCAGCAGGCGGTTGTTAAACAGCACACGCTCCAGGAACGGCTCGGTCTCCATCGACAGAATGTAGTGTTCCGGAACGGTAGAATAATGATGTTTTTGTTCAGACATGTTCAGAAATCCCCGGCGGCCATACTGATGGCCTGATCAATCAATTCACCTGCAGCATTCAGACGCATAACGCCGGCCTCACCCACCAGTACGAAGTTGCCATCAGAGGCTTCGGCAACGGCAGCGTAGGCTTTACGGCCTTCGATAATAAGCGCCCGGGGCTGTTGCATCTGGGCGTCAAACATCACCACTGAACCGGCGTTACCCACCAGCAGAGTGCGGCGGCTGCTGATGGCGCCGGACAGCAGGGTTTGTTCACTGCCGGTGTTCATTTCCATCCAGCTGATGCCACCATCGGTAGAACGGAATACGTGACCACGCAGACCAAACAACAGCTGCTGATCACGGTCAGCGACCAGACCGAACAATGAACCATCGTAAGGGGAATCCAGCACCGCCCAGCTTTCGCCCAGGTCCTCGGAGCGCATAATCAGGCCCATTTCACCAACGATCATCAGTGAGCGGCCACCCACGGAGGTAATAGCATTCAGGTGCAGACGATCGGGGTTGGGTAAACGGGACGAAGCATCTACCCAGTTTTCACCGCCATCACGGGTTTCAAACAGCATGCCGTAAGCACCAACGGCAAAACCGCGGCGGGCATCGTAGAACCACACATCCAGAAACGGCTTGGTGGAACCACTGTTCATATCGTAACTGGCATCGCTGACCGCGAATTCGGCGTTTTCGAGTGCCGCAGTGGCTTCTTCAACGGCTACGTCATCACCACGGGCTTCAGCATCGGCCAGTGCCTGTTCGGCGGCCTGCTGCATTTTTTCTGCAGCCGCCACAATAGCCTTATTGGCAATGAAACCATCAAACTGCTTGGTCCAGCTCTGACCACCATCATCGGTACGCAGAATGACGCCATCATGGCCGGCGGCCCAGCCGATCTGACCGGAAGGGAAATGCAAAGACGTCAGGGTTACCGATACCGGCACCCGGGCTTGTTTCCAGGTGTGACCATCGTCATCCGACAGCACAATATGGCCGTGCGAACCAGCGGCAATCAGACGGCGATCGGCCCGTACCACATCCAGCATCAGCGTCTGATGGGCACGCTGGGTTTCAAAAGCCGGGGTATTCAGGGGGTCCTGCCAGTTGGCCTGGGCGGAGGTGGACAGCGCCAGTAAGGCAAACAGTCCGCCAATTCGGGTAAAGCCTGCAGTCGCCAGCCGCTTACAGGCACAGGCGAGAGACTGAACCAAATCAGAAAACATATTGAGCTCCGTTGTTATAGTAATTGCGGAAGCGGGCAGTCTAGCCGAGCGGTTAACCATTGACTAACGTCCTATTGTTACGATGTGTAATAGAGATTAGCACAGCCGGGCTGCTGTCTGCTGCGTGGCAGCCCACAAAAAAACGGACCAGCAGTGCTGATCCGTTCCTGACTTCACTCAGCGCTTACCGCGCCGGCGCAATTCGGCCGGAGTAAAGTAACGCTCGCCCGGTGGCTCCTGGCTGTAATCAATAGTGCTGCCTTCCTCGTTATCCATGCCCTGCACGTAATAACGTTTGGATTGCAGATCGTGGTAGGCCTCCATGGTGCTCCAGGTGACCGGCAGTTCGTAGTAGGTTTTGATGTAGGCCATGCTGACCCGCCATAATTCGCCGGTCTGGTCGTACAGGTCGGCTACGGCAATGCCCCAGGTATCTTCATCCAGATAAAACACCCGTTTACCGTAAGCATGGCGTACACCGTCTTTTAATGTCGCTTCCACCACCCACACCCGGTGTTTCTCATAGCGGGTATATTCCGGATTCAAATGGCCGGGCTTGATCAGGTCTTTGTATTTAACCTTGTCAGAACTGAGCTGGTAGTTGTTGTAAGGAATAAATACTTCCTTTTTACCCACCAGTTTCCAGTTATAACGGTCCGGGGCACCGTTAAAAATGTCGGTATCGTCGGCGTAACGCAGGCCGTCAGCCGCAGCAATGGGCGTATCGTAAGCCAGGTTCGGCGCCAGCCGGACACGGCGCTGACCAGCGTTATAACCCCAGGCCTGGCGTGGCTGCTGCACCTGATTCAGGGGTTCATGCAATAACACCGCACCACCGGCCAGACGTGCCGGCGCGCGGGTGTATGAGAGGTAATAGAACAGAATATTGTTCAGATCCTCGATGCTTTTATCCTGCCGATAGTAGTTGAACTCAATTTCCTGCTGCACCAGTACCGGTGAGAAACTGCCGTCGGTCTGTACCGCAATCTCGGCCGCGCGGCGTACCAGATACACGCCACGCCAGCGGGCAATGTGGTTCCAGATGGCTTCCAGGCCGTTTTTGGCAATCGGGAACGGAATGCCGCCATAGGCATACTGCAGGCCGTTACCATCTTTGGTTAACTCGGCCCGGATGGCGTTTTTGTACGTGTTTTCATACACCCAGTCCGGTGCCGCGGCCGTGCGCCGGGTCGGATAAATGGGCATGGCAAAGGTATTCGGATAGGTACGGAATAAGCCTTTCTGCCCTTCGGTAAGATATTGCGAATACTGCGCCATATTGGCCGCAGTAATAACGAAAAGAGGTTTGTCTTTACTGAACGGATCAACATGCGGCTGACCCGCTTTGCTGTAACCCACCGGCGGCAGGCTCAGACCGCCACGCCAAGGCGGAATATCACTGCCATTACCCGCCCGCTCACCACCCAGTGGTGTCAGGGTGGTTTTCAGTTTGTCTGCTTCCTGTACCGATACTGCCGCCAATGCTGACGGCACAACAAATGCTAACGCTAATGCACCAGCCGCGATCCAATTATTTTTTTTCATTATGCGACCTCTGTTTTACCGCAGTGTGCGGCAATCTTCCCGCAGCAAGAATAAAGAAACTTGCCGCGATGCTCAAATCAAACTCTTGCTGACCACTTCGTACACATCTTTCGACAGACTGCCGTGCTCCTTAATACGCTGTAAACGGGCTTTCATAACCTGCCCCGCGGCCGGCACCAGGCGCTGCCAGCGGGTCAGAGGGGTCAGTAACCGCGCCGCAATCTGCGGATTACTATCATTCAGTTTCAGCACCGCATCGGTCAGCAGGTCGTAGCCGGCGCCATCGGCACGGTGAAAGTTCACCAGCGACTGATTGGCAAATGCCCCCAGCACTGAACGTACTTTGTTCGGGTTACGCCAGTCAAAAGCCTCATGCTGCAACAGGGCCTGCACCTGCTCCACCGTACCGAATTCAGCCGAGCCGGCCTGCACCGCCAGCCATTGATTCACCACCAGCGGGTCGTGCTGCCAGCGCTGCCAGAAATCGGCCAGCAAGGCTTCCGCCTGCACCCGTTCACCGGAATTCACCAGCGCCACCAGTGCCGCCATCTGGTCGGTCATATTATCCGCCTGCTGGTACTGGCGCCGGGCCTGCTCCATACCTTCAGCACTGCTTTTTACCCAGTAGCTGAGGGCCAGATTCTTCAGACTGCGGGCCGCCATGGCAGCCGGCTGCGGCTGATAGGGGGCGGTGCTGTGCAGGCGCTGATAACAGGCGGCGAAATCGCTGGCCAGGGCCACGGCCAGCGCCTGCTGTACCTGCCGGCGGGCGCTATGAATGGCAAGCGGATCAATGACTGCAGAAAACTCGGCAATGTAGGCCTCAGACGGAAGATTCAGCAGATAAGCGACCATGGCCGGGTCCAGCTGCGTATCGGCCAGCAGCGCACTCAACGCCTGCTGCTCGGCCGCTGCCAGACGGAAGCGGCCCGCGCGGGCGCGGTCAATCCAGCGCAGCATCAGACGCTGACCAGCATCCCAGCGGTTAAAGCCATCGCTGTCGTGCTGCAGTAAAAACAGCAGGTCTTCATCGCTTTGCTCAAAGTCCACTTTCACCGGTGCCGAAAAATCACGCAACAGCGACAACCGTGGTTCTTCCGCCAGGCCGCTGAAGACAAAGGTTTGTTCAGATTCGGTCAGATGCAGTACCTGGCTGGCCTCCGTCCAGGCATTGGCGGGGCTTACCTGCACCGGTAAATCATCCCCGTTGCTGCCAATCAGGCCCAGTTGTACCGGAATCCACATCGGTAATTTATTGCTTTGTCCCGGCGTATCCGGGCAGTGCTGGCGCAGGGTTAAGTGCAGCTGCTGGGCGGTGGCATCGTAATGGCTTTCAACCTGTACCACCGGCGTACCGGCTTGCTTGTACCAGCGTTTGAACAGGGTTAAATCAACCTTATTGGCATCCTGCAGCGCCTGTACAAAATCATGAATGGTCACGGCCTGACCATCATGGCGTTCAAAGTACAGATCCGTGCCTTTGCGGAAGCCCTCTTTACCGAGAATTTTATGCAGCATGCCAACCACTTCGGCACCTTTTTCATAAATGGTAACGGTATAGAAGTTGGAAATTTCAATAAAGGAATCCGGCTGTACCGGGTGCGCCATCGGGCCGCTGTCTTCGGCAAACTGTACGGTGCGCATAATATTGGCGTCTTCAATGCGTTTAACCGTGGCGGAATGCATATCAGCCGAAAAACAGGCATCGCGGAATACGGTAAAGCCTTCTTTCAGGCTGAGCTGGAACCAGTCACGACAGGTCACACGGTTGCCCGACCAGTTGTGGAAATATTCGTGCGCCACAATGGCTTCAATGCGCTGATACGCCGTGTCGGTCGCCGTGGCCGGATTAGCCAGCACACAGGATGAATTAAAAATATTCAGGCCTTTATTTTCCATCGCGCCCATATTGAAATCGTCCACCGCCACGATCATAAAAATATCCAGATCGTATTCGCGCCCATACACTTCTTCGTCCCAGCGCATGGAACGCTTCAGCGCATCGAGTGCGTACTCGGTTTTGTCGATATTGCGCGGCTCAACAAAAATCTGCAGCGTCACGTTACGGCCACTCATGGTGGTGAACTGATCTTCTTTCACCAATAAATCGCCAGCCACTAATGCAAATAAATAGGCCGGTTTTTTATGCGGATCGTGCCAGGTAACGCGACGGCGGCCGCCTTCGGTGGTATCGGCCACTTTATTACCATTGGAAAGCAGTACCGGATATTGTTCGGCGTCGGCATTAATATGAGTGGTGAATACCGACATCACATCCGGACGATCCGGGTAATAGGTAATGCGGCGGAAACCTTCGGCTTCACACTGAGTGCAGTACATTCCGCCGGAGCGATACAGCCCCTCCAGTGCGGTATTGGCGGCCGGATCAATGCGCACTGAAACTTCCAGCACAAACTCAGCCGGCACTGTGGTAATGGTCAGGCTTTCCTCATCCAGCTGATAATCCTGTGCGTCCAGCAATGTGCCGTTCAGATGAATACTCAGCAGCTCCAGCCCCTGCCCGTTCAGCAGCAGCGGTGCGTCAGCTGCTGCTGCGCTGTTGCGACGAAAGGTCAGCCGGCTGTCAACCCGGGTATGATCCTCATGCAGATCAAACTCCAGCTCGGTGGCATCGAGCCAGTAATCCGGGGCGCGGTAATCCTGCAGATGAATGGCTTGGGGCTGTGCATCACGCATAACAATGTCCTGCTGTATTCGGCGGTGGATCAGGCGCTGAAGGCGACCTGATAAGAGGTGTATTTACGCAAATTGATCACACCACTGTCGAGCAGCAGATACTGCCCTTTCAGGCCCAGTAAGCGGCCGCGGACCTGTGGTGTTTTGTCCAGATTAAGGCTGACAATTTTGGCCGGATATTGCAGCACCGGGTAATGAAAATGCTGCCCGGTGCTGGCCTCCAGTAACTGAATGGCTGCCGGCCCATGTTCACGCTGCAGTGCCAGTAATTCGCCGCTGAAATGCCCGAATAAGCGGTCGCGTTCGGCGGCCAGATTCAATAACGGGGCATCACCTTTTAATAACGCCCGCCAGTTGGTTTTATCGGCCACCTCGCGGCGGAACAAATCTTCCAGCAAACCGGATAACCGCCGCGTCGCCACGCGGGCGATGGGCAAGGCCTGCACCGCACCCTGATCCAGCCAGCGGGTCGGCATCTGGGTGGCACGGGTAATACCGACCTTAAGCCCGGACGAGTTGGCCAGATACACAATATGTTCGTTAAAACACACCTGTTCGGCCCAGTCCGGTTCGCGACAGGTACCCAGATGAAAATGGCATTTTTCCGGGCTCATCATGCAGCTGTCGCATTGTGCCAGCGAGGTAAAGCAAGGGTAACAATAGCCCTGCGCAAAACTGGTTTTGGTGCGCCGGCCACAGGCACTGCAGTGAATGGCGCCCTGGTAATCCAGCTGTACCGTCTGCCCCAGCAAAGCATTCAGACCGGTGCGGGTTTTACCCAGCACCAGTTCATAGTGCGCCGCGCCATCGGTAGTCGCGCTGATCGCCATTTTTTCCAGCTGGCCCTGTAGCTGCACTGAACGCATGGATTAATGCAGCGTCAGAATCTGAACGTCGTCCTGATCATCGTCATGATCGTGTTTACCTTCCGACTTGCAGGCATCTTCCATGTAGCCGACGCGCATATTGGCCGGTAAATCATGCAGCTGTTCGTAATAAATAACGGCTTCCATACAAAGTTCACGCTGCTCCGCCTCCAGTTTGCGGCCATCCGGCCAGCGCCCCAGCTCAATGGCGGTACGCAGGTTCTGATAAATTTCCGGGGTCAGGGCTTTAATCAGTTGTTCAAGTGTCATGAGAACCTCGAGCAGAAGGTTTGAATTGTGTCGCCACCGGCCATATCAGGCCCAGCAGCATACCAGTAATCAGGCCGCCAAAATGTGCGCCATGAGCCGTGCCGCTAAGGCCCGGCATCAGAGTGTCGGCGCCCAGTGTGAGCAGTAACCAACCGACCATCACCGGCAATAACATCGTGGGTAAAGCATAAGGCACACGGCGCAGACGGATGCCCACCCAGCCCAGCAGCCCCATAGTAACGCCGGACAAACCGCCAAAGGCGGGGCCGGCATACCACCACTGAATGGCATTGCCGAGCCAGCCGCACAGTAACAGCAACGCCAGCAGGGCCAGCCAGCCGTCCAGCTGTTCTACCCGGCGGGCCAGAATCCACCACCACAGGCCGTTAAACAGCAGGTGCACCAAGGAAAAATGCAACAACACCGGCCGCCATAACTCCCACAGTCCAAGGGTTGCATAAGGCTGCCAGCTGAAGCGCTGTTGCGGCCAGAATTCAGCGCCGGCCTGCAACCAGCTGTGCCAGTCCGTACTGACCTGCATCCAGCCAAAAAACACCACCAGGCCCAGTAAAATGACACTGCTGACCGGCGTGGCAAACACCGTCAGCCACAGCGGCAAACTGCCCGGCTGCACCGGTTGCGCCTGCCGCTGCTGAATATCGCCCTGCTGCCAGTGCTGCAGCCATTCCTGTACCCGCGGCACATCGGCGGCATCCGCCAGCAACAGACACTGGCGGCCAGCCTCATTCATAACCACACGATGCGGAATGCGCTCAGCCCAGAGTTTTTGCGTTAACGGCGCTAAGTCCAGCCCAGCATCGGCTTCCAGAATCAGAATGGGCGGCATCTCAGCGTTCCGTTTTTTCCACCCGCACCCAGGTAAATTTACCCATTTGCAGTGAGGTTTCCTGATCCATCCGGTACGCCGCCAGCCGCCCGTATTTTACCGCGCTGTAATCGAGACAGGCGATGTTCGGGGTAATAGGCGCCGGAATGCCCTGCATCCAGTAATGGCCGATAAACAGCGGTTTTTCCTGCGGTCCGTAAAACAACAGCTGGTCTTTTTCTTCCGGCGACAACATGCCATGTTCAATGTCGTCCGGCAGCGGATCAGGCTGAAACACCACATCGTTATAATGCTTAGGATTTTCAGCCCAGAATTTGGTGCGGAAGAATTGCCGTACCATGCCGTCTTTAGCGACCATCGAGCGGTTGCCGGGTAATTTCAGTGACGTACCACGCAGCATGCGGTCCATAAACTGATACAAAAACGAATTGGTATTCACCGACTCAGCCAATAACGATGTATGCAGTGTATTACCGCCATAACGGCGTTGGTATTCGTCGATCATGGCCTGATCCCAGCAGGCATGAACTACCCGGAAATGCTCATAATCGAGGAATAATGGCAGGGTAATAAACCAGTCGAGAAATTCGCGGAATTCCTGCTGATAATTGGCAAACTGCTGCAGAGTTTGCTCAACAATAAAATTATTGCGCTTGGTGTGCTGGCGCAGATAAGGCTGATTGAACCCCGGTGGCGCCTCGGTTAAATAGGTAACCACATTGTATTCGTGATTACCCATCACAATATCAGCATGGCCGGCGTCCACCATGTCGCGCACGATATGACAGGCAAGACGGATATTCGGTCCGCGATCGATAATATCACCGAGAAACACCACCTTGCGTTTAGGGTGCTGGTAAATACCGTTCTTTTTGCTGTAGCCCATCTGTTCCAGCAGGCGGATCAGGGTGTTACCACAACCATGAATATCACCGATCAGATCGTATCCCTGGTGCATACTTAATCCCCCAGGTTGCTGCTCCAGCCCAGTTTGGTGCGGCAAATTTCATAAAAATTGTGCCCCTTGGGATGAATCAGTTTCAGTTTATGGGCTTTCTTGCGGATGGTAATGGTATCGCCCGGTGCACAGGTAATATCAGTCTGGCCATCGCAGCTGATGGTCGGATAAATCTGTTGTTGCGGATCAATGACGATTTTAATTTCACTCTTACCATCTACCACAATCGGACGGCTCGACAGGGTGTGCGGAAACATCGGTACCAGCACCAGCGCATCCAGCTTGGGGTGCATAATCGGGCCACCGCCGGATAACGCATACGCGGTAGAACCGGTTGGGGTCGATACAATCAGGCCATCGGAGCGCTGGTTGTACACATACTGGCCTTCAATCCACAGATCGAAACCGATCATGCGGGTGGCCTTACCCGGGTGCAGCACCACATCGTTCAGCGCCGAAGCCGTGGCAATGGGGTTGCCGTCACGTTTTACTTCAGCATCCAGCAAAAAACGCAGCTCGCTGATGTATTCACCGTTCAGCACCGCCTGCACCGCATCGCACATATCGTCATCCGGGCTGATATCGGTGAGGAAGCCCAGCCGGCCGCGGTTAATGCCCAGCACCGGCGTGTTGTAACGGGCCAGCGCCCGCGCTGCGCCCAGCAGGCTGCCATCACCACCCACCACAATCACCAGATCGCTGATTTCACCGAGCAGATTCACATTGCTCACCTGCATGGCATGGCCGGGCATCACCTCAGCAATACGGTCATCCAGAATGACATGGTAGCCTTCATCGATCAGATAACGGGACAGGCGCTTGATGGTCTCAATCACCTTGTTGCTGTTAAGACGGCCGATAATGCCGATATTGCGGAATTCTTCCATTGCTGTGACCTGATACCTTGCTGGTACAACGACTGTGGGGAGGCCCCGGAAAGCTGTCGTTTATACCACAGCGGGGACAAAAACGCTTGTCAGGCGGAGGTGGCCCGGCCCAGTCCCGGATACCCGCGCCGCCCCTGCAAACCGCCGCTGTGCACCAGCAGCAGGCGCTGCCCCGCCAGCAAGGCGCTGCGCTGTTCCAGTGCCTGTACCAGCTTGGCGGTATACACCGGCTCCAAGGGTAAACCGAGGGCATCATAACGCTGAATCAGCGCCAGCAGTTGCACACTGCAGCGGGCGAAACCTCCGCCGTGAGCATCGTCTATTAATTGCCACGACACTGCCGCCGGCATCTGCTGTTGCCACTGACGCCGCCGCTCGCCCTGATCGGCGACCGCATTCACGCCCACCAGCAGCGTTCTGCTGTCCAATGCCGCCAACCCTTGCGCCAGCCCCAGCGCTGTGGTGCCAGAGCCCACCGCCAGCCACACCTGATCGTAACCGGCAGCAAGCTCTGCCAGAGCCCGGCAGCCCTGCAAACCCGGCTCGCCGGCACCGCCTTCGGGAATCACCAGCGCCTGATGCTGGGCCGCCAGCATCTGTTGCCAGCTCAAATCGTAGCGCCGCGCCCACTGGCTACGATCAAGAAATTCCAGCTGCGCTCCCAGTGCCAGACAATCCTGCAAGGTAGGGGTTAGAGGAGCACTGGCATAACCGCGTACCAGCAAGCGGGCCGGCACTTGCGCACGGGCTGCCAGATGGGCCAGTGCATGCAGATGATTGGAATGAGCGCCGCCAAAGCTCAGCAAAGATTGATAATGACCGTCCTGAAACTGCTGCCACCAGCCCTGCAGTTTCAGCCATTTATTGCCGGACAAGCCCGGATCGACCCGATCCAGCCTGAGTACATCGACGTATAAAGAAGGGGAAGCAGCCGCTGCCGGCAGAGGCTGCAAAAACGCCTGCCAGACAGGCGGTGCCGGTAACGGCATCAGAATTTACGTTTTTCCAGCGGATTGGCCGGGATGCCGAACGGCGAATGTTCAGCATCAAACTCTTTGGATAACTGCGCCGCCAGGTTTTCCGAGGTATTGATACGCTCACCGTTATACAACGCCGCCGTGCGCTGGGATAACTCGCGGATACGTTCGTTTTTTTCCGGGTATTGCAGATCAAATTCAATCAGCAGCTTTTTGGCCGCCTTGTAATAATTGGTGGCGGTAATCACATCGCCGCGGCCGGCGGCCACATCGCCCTGCGCGGTGTAAGTATCCACTTCCCGTTCCAGCAGGGTCAGGCGCAGATAACGACGGTATTCCAGCAGCGCCGCTTCCGACAATTCACGCCGCTTTTGCATCAGCGTCAGGGTTTTCAGAATCCTGCCGATATAACGCCGGGCCAGACGCAGTTCACGGTCACTTTTGAAAATCCGGCGATTGCCCTTGCCTTCTTCGATGCGTTGTTTGTAGGGCTCGGGGTCAAATAACCCTTCGCTCTGTTTGCTGCCGGCTTTGGGCAGAGCCTGCGCGTACAGCGCATACAGCTGGCCGACCCGTTCCAGCACCAGCAACTGCACTTCACGGAAATTGTCCATCTGGATAACAAACTCCAGCGCCTCCAGTAAATCTTCGGCACTTTGTTTGATCCCGCGCGCCTGCAGCCGCTGCGACTGCTGATTCTGCTGACGCCGGCCCAGCCACACCAATCCGGCCAGAATCAGGCTGATGGGTAACGCAATGGCAATAACCAACCCTAATTCAGACATTCCAACCCGTCTCCACACTGCAGACCGTCAACATGACAACGGTCTGTCAATCGCTGCCAAAGATTCATAATGAGCGCGAGTTTAGCAACAAAACCGGCCGCTGGCGCCCCCGCCAAACCTTACAACCAGCCCACTCGGGCTTGACCGCCCCCCCAGGTCTCCCTATAAAGTGTCGGTTTTCCGTGCACCCGCGCCGCAAACTACAGAAGGTAAAGCAAAGGATTATGGGCAAATCGCTGGTTATTGTGGAGTCGCCGGCCAAGGCGAAGACCATCAACAAGTATCTGGGTAACGACTTTATCGTTAAATCCAGCGTCGGCCATGTCCGTGATCTGCCGGTATCGGGTTCTGCCCAGCCCAGCGATCCGAAAGAACGCGCCCGTCAGGCGGCCTTAACGCGGAAACTGTCGCCGGAAGAAAAAGCCATTTATAAAAAGAACAAAGCCCGCGAACAGCTGGTTGGCCGTATGGGCATTGACCCGGACAAACACTGGGAAGCCCATTACCAGATTCTGCCCGGCAAAGAAAAAGTGGTGGAAGAATTGCAACGGTTGGCCAAAGACGCCGACCATATTTATCTGGCAACGGATTTGGACCGCGAAGGAGAAGCCATTGCCTGGCACCTGCGCGAGATTATTGGCAACAGCAAAAAAGAATACCGCCGGGTGGTGTTCAACGAAATTACCAAAAAAGCCATCCAGCAGGCCTTTGAACGCCCGTCCGAACTGAATATGAACCGGGTGAACGCCCAGCAGGCGCGCCGTTTCCTTGACCGCGTGGTCGGCTTTATGGTGTCACCGCTGCTGTGGGCCAAAGTCGCCCGTGGCTTATCCGCCGGCCGGGTGCAGTCGGTTGCGGTACGTCTGATTGTCGAGCGCGAGCGCGAAATCCGCGCCTTTATACCGGAAGAATACTGGGAAGCTTTTGCCGCTACGGCCACGCCGGCTGGTGAAGCCCTGCGCTTACAGGTCAGCCGCCACAACGGGGCCGAATTCCGCCCCACCAACGAAGCCGATACCAGCAGTGCGCTGGCCTTGTTACGTCAGCAAACCCTGCAGGTAAGCAAGCGCGAAGACAAACCCACCAGCTCCAAGCCGGCCGCCCCCTTTATTACCTCCACCCTGCAGCAGGCCGCCAGTACCCGGCTGGGCTTCAGCGTGAAAAAAACCATGACCCTGGCCCAGCGTCTGTACGAAGCCGGTTACATCACCTACATGCGTACCGACTCCACCAACCTGAGCCAGGACGCGCTGGAATCGGTGCGCCAGTACATTGATAAACACCTGGGTGAAGCTTACCTGCCGGCGCAACCGCGCCTGTACAGCAGCAAAGAAGGCGCCCAGGAAGCGCACGAAGCCATCCGCCCGTCGGATGTGCGTCTGAAAGCCAGTGACCTGGCCAGCATGGAACCGGATGCCCAGCGCCTGTACGACCTGATCTGGCGCCGCTTTGTCGCCTGTCAGATCAACGATGCAGAATTCACCAGCACCAGCATCAGCGTCAGCGCCGGCACCTTTGAGCTGCGTACCCGCGGCCGCGTGATGCGTTTTGACGGCCACCTGAAAGTGCTGGCCGCCATGGGCAAAGGCGAAGAAGACGTCCTGCTGCCGGATGTGCACGAAGGCGACACGCTGAACCTGACCGACCTGGAACCCAAGCAACACTTTACCAAGCCGTCACCGCGCTTCTCGGAAGCGGCACTGGTAAAAGAACTGGAAAAACGCGGTATCGGCCGCCCGTCCACCTACGCCTCGATTATTTCCACCATTCAGGAACGTGGTTATGTCAGCCTGAAAGGCCGGCGTTTTTATGCCGAAAAAATGGGCGATATCGTTACCAGCCGGCTGGTCGAAAACTTCAGCGAACTGATGGATTTTGGCTTCACCGCCAGCATGGAAGAACAGCTTGACCATATTGCCGAAGGCGATGCCAACTGGACCGACGTACTGGACAATTTTTACCAGGATTTCCAGCACAAACTGGAAGTCGCCGAAGGTGAACAGGGCATGCGCCCGAATGACCCGGTCAACACCGACATCCCCTGCCCGGCCTGTGGCCGGCCGATGCAGATCCGCACCGGCACCACCGGGGTATTCCTCGGCTGCTCCGGCTACAGCCTGCCGCCGAAAGAGCGCTGCACCCAAACCCTGAACCTGATTGCCGGTGATGAAGCCATTGCCGCCGATGAAGACGAAGAAGCCGAAAGCCGGCGTCTGATGCACAAACACCGCTGCAAACTCTGTGATGCCGCCATGGACAGCTACCTGCTGGACGAACAGCGCAAGCTGCACATTTGCGGTAACAACCCAGACTGCAGCGGCTTTGAAGTGGAAACCGGCCAGTTCAAACTGAAAGGCTACGACGGCCCGACGCTGGAATGTGATAAATGCGGCAGCGAAATGCAGCTGAAATCCGGCCGTTTCGGCAAGTATTTCGGCTGTACCAACAGCAGCTGCAAAAATACCCGTAAATTGCTGAAAAGCGGCGAAGCAGCACCACCGAAAATGGATGCGGTGCCGATGCCGGAACTGAAATGCCAGAAAGTGGATGACCACTATGTTCTGCGTGATGGCGCCACCGGTTTATTCCTGGCCGCCAGTCAGTTCCCGAAAAAACGTGAAACCCGCGCACCATTAGTTGCAGAACTGCTGCCCTATCAGGCGCTGTTACCGGAAAAATATCACTATCTGCTCGATGCCCCACGCCAGGATAACGACGGCAACCCCGCCATTATCCGGTACAGCCGCAAGACCAAAGAGCAGTACGTTATGACCGAACAGGACGGTAAAGCCACCGGCTGGTCAGCTTGGTACAACGCCGGAAAATGGCAGGTGGACGAGAAAAAGAAAGCCGCCAAAAAATAACGGCTACCCAACCTGAAAAACCCGGCTTGCCGGGTTTTTTTACGCCCGGGTACAGGCATCCCCTGTGCGTTATCTCATGCCTGAGTAGCAATTCACTGAGCCATCCGGCTGTAAGACGCCGGCCCGAAAATGCGAATATCTGCGGATTTTTATCATGTGGGGGCATTGCTAATTTACGGATTCCCCCACTACTCAGGAGAGTTACCATGCAATGGATCAAGCATCTGTTCGCTGCCGCATTATTATCCGTAAGCCTGCTGGCCGGCGCCGCCGAACCCACTGACGCCAAAATCAATCTTAATACCGCGACCGCGGCTGAACTGACCCAGCTGAACGGCATTGGCAAAGCGAAAGCCGAAGCGATTGTGCTGTTCCGCAAACAGCAGGGTGGTTTTAAATCCGTGGATGAGCTGACGCAGATTAAAGGCATCGGTGCGGCCATTGTGGATAAAAACCGCGCCCGTCTGACGCTGGAATAAAGCGTCCGGCATAAAAAAACCGGCCACTGCAAACGCACTGGCCGGTTTTTTTATGGTTTTTTTAACGGTGTTTTTTAATCGGTAAAACGACAGTTGCCCCACTCACAACGCACCAGCAGATAACTGCCATCCGGGCACCGGGCCTCATACACTTCATTGGGCCAGGAATTCTTCAGCAGATGAATTTCACCACCGGCACAGCCCTGGCGCTGGCTCATACGCTCAACCACATAAAATGAACGTCCATACACCTTGCCACTGCTCTGGGCCACCGCGGCACGTTTCAGTTTCAGGTCAGTGCCTTCCTGCTGCAGGCGGCGCTGCAGCCCCACCAGCTCTTCGTACATACGTTTGTTGCCACGTAAATCCTGATCACCGTTGTTATAGGCGTTCAGTACGTTGCGGCACTCGGCATCGGCTTTGGCGGCATCCTGCAGACGTTCAGCAATATCGGCTTCGGCACTGGCCACAATATTCCAGGTGACCGCCATCGCCAGCCGGGCACCGGTTTCCACCCGTTCATCACTGATCTGCACCACGTCGTAAGCCAGACCAAAATCAGCCCCTTCAACAAAGGTGCCGTTACGCTGCCACCAGTTCTGACGGGCCAGTAATGCGGTCTGACGCATATCCGGGCTGATACCCTGACAGGCGTCGGCCCACAGCCGCAGATGAGTATCTTTTTCCAGCGCGTAATACACCGCTTCGCCGGTGGGAGATAAGGGGTTAGAGCTGCAACCCTGCAGCAACACCAACAATGCAAGCAGTCCGGTCAGACGCATAGGAATATTCCTTGTTCAGAGGGATTCAGAAGAGAGAGAGGGGGCCAGACAGCCCTGCTGCTGCAACCAGCGCCGCAACGCGGCGGCATCAAAGGGCCAGTCAAGCTCGGCCCCGGAGGCTTCGTGCAACAACACCGGAATACGCACCCCGTAACGATTGAGCAGGTCATCACTGTCGGCAATATCGTCCAGATACAGATCTTCGCTCAGCTGCCCCTGTAAAGGCAGCAATAAAGCCTGCGCCTGTTCACACAGATGGCAGGCTTCGGTGCTCATTAAAACTAACGCCACGGGTCGCTCCGGCAACAGCATCAGCAGGCAGTATAGCCGCTGCTGCCGGTTGGCTGAATAGCGCCAACCTTATTCCTTAGCCGCAGTTTCAGCAGCGGGCACCCCGCTCAGCAGTTGGTTAATGCCATGATGGAAGGCCTGCCACACCGGCAGCCGGCTTTCTTCCGGCAGCATTTGCTGCACCAGGTCCTTTAATGTTTGCGCGGCATTGGCCAGCGGGCTGGCTTTATCCAGTGCGCGCAGATAGCTGTCGACATAAGAGGCCAGCGGCGCTTTCAGGCTTTCCAGCTCCGGGGTCGGTAATTGTGGCTGGAACTGCGAATAAGCACGGGTACTGACCACACTGGTCTGCTGCACCAGATTCAGGCTCATAGAGGCCAGCTGCGCGCCATCAAAGCCCAGCTCCATGGCATCCCCCAGGGCACGGCCGATATCACCGGCAAAGAAGCGCTCACTCAGGCTTTGTACGTCATCAAACAAACCGGTTAAGGCGGTGCGTTCGGCCTCGCTGAGGCTGCCGGCTACTTCCATATTCCAGCTGCGCTGGCTGCTGATGGCCATGGATTCACCCGCCGCCGAACGGCTTTGGCTGAGACTCTGGCTTTGTTCAAAACTGACGGTAACGCGGTCGCCCTCACGGGTCAGCACCTCCAGTGAAAAAGCATTGGCCACGTTCAGGCTGTCACTGCGGGCGGTTAATACCGGTGCCGGCTGCGGATTACGGATATTACCGGCCAGTTCATCCAGTCCCTGATTCACCAGCTCCCGACCGGCGGCAATGTCACCCTTCAGGTTATCGTCCAGCATCCCCAGGCCTTTCAGCATATCGGTGGCTTCGGCGTAACCTTTTTCAATGCCCTCACGGGCGGCCTGCAGGCGCTGCTCCAGCCGACCGGCATCCGCGCCCTGCACACGCAGCTGATTCAGACCATTCTGTACATGCTGCAGAATATTACGCGCGGTTTCCTGCGGGCTTTGTTTTTCGCCCACACTCACCACACCGGGCATGGTTTTGGCCAGTGATTCGGTCAGGGCTTTATCCGGCTCGGCGCTTTTATCGGTGCGGGTTGGGGTCGGGGTGGTTTTGCTGTCGGGCAGACGGAATTGCCCGGGATTCAGATTAATGGCCATGACGTTATCCCTGTTGAAAGCGGTATTGGTTCAGTTATCGGCCGTTCAGCGTTTAACTTTAATCCGCCGCTGCAGCCTGCCGGCGCTGATTACGGTATTCCACCGGCGTCTGACCGGTCCAGCGTTTGAACGCCCGGTAAAAAGTGCTGGGCTCGGAAAAACCGGTCAGGTAGACGATTTCATCAATGGTTTCATCGGTACCCGCCAGCAGGCGTTTGGCCAGGTTGCAGCGGTAGTCGGCCAGTAACTGATTGAAGTTGGTACCGGCCTCGGCTAACCGGGTCCGCAGCGTACGGGCCTTCAGCTGTAAGTGGGTGGCCACATCGTCGAGACTGACATCGCCGGTTTCGAGAATTTCCCCGAATACCCGGTACACCCGGGCAACAATATCCTGCCGCTCCAGCTTGGCCACATGCTCAATGGCCAGTTTTTCATGCAGCTGCAGCAATTCCGGCTCGGCATGGAAGGACGGCTGCTCCAGCAGCGTCTGCGGGAAATAAATGCGGTTATCCGCCTGTCCGAAGGTAACCGGGCAGCCGAAGATACATTCATGGCCACGACTGTCGGCGGGTGCGGCATGGCTGAAATGCAAGGCGGAAGGCTGAAACGCGCCGTCAGTCACGTAACGGAAGAAGCGGATCAGCCCCAGCGCCATACATTCGCTCAGGTGACGCAAACCGGCGACTTTGCCACTGGCACTATCGACCAGAATAAACGCCTGATCACCTTCCAGGCCGGTACTGGCCTGTGACGCATCACTGAGCAGACGCTGATAATTCAGCGCCCGCTTCAGTCCGTCACCAAAGGTAGGGGACGATAAAAACAGGTATTGCAAAACCTGCCCTTTATAAACCGGCATGTGTTCGCCCAGATGCAGGCCGATATCAGCATCGCCGGTTTCCTGCTCCAGCACCTGCCAGAACAACACCTGCGCCTGATGCGGGGTACGGATATTACGATCACGCAGCAATTCCGGGGTAACCCCCAGCCGGGCAAAAACCCGGTCTACATCCAGCCCCATGCTCAGCATGGCCTGATGGGCCAGCTGGATCATAACGCCGGAGTCGCGCAATTCTGTCATTCCGCCGGACATAAGTGATTGAATTTCCTGTTGGTAAGGCTGCGATTCTGCCAGATACCGGCGCTGCTGCAAGCCCTGTTGACCAATCTGACGCGCGGCGGCTGCAGGCGGCGCCAATGACGGCTCCTCTGCAACCAGTAGTCTGTCCGGTGCATGACTGATCACCACGAATAAAAAAAGCGGATAGCCCATGACCGACGCCACCCGATTGCATTTTCAGGACACCCCCGGCTTATTAAGCCAGTACGGCCGTGCCCTGCTCGCCCGCCCCGGTAAAACCTCCTCACCGCACCTGCCCGGTATTGAAGCCTGGCAAACCAGCGTCCGCGCCGATGCAGACAAAGTGGCAGCCTACGCCCGGGTCTGTGGTTTTAACCCCGACGCCCCCGGCCTGCCCATTACTTACCCGCATATTCTGGCCTTTCCGCTGCATATGGAGCTGATGCTGCACAAAGATTTTCCGTTAGCGCTGATGGGGCTGGTGCATATCCGCAACCACATTACCCAGCACCGGACCATACAACTCAGCGACAAACTGGATATCTGCTGCCGCTTTAACCCGTTGCAGGAAACCGACAAAGGGCTGGAGTTTGATATCTGTACCGAAATCAGCTGTGGCGGCGAGATCGTCTGGGAATCGGTCAGCACCAACCTGGCCCGCCACCCGCGCAGCAGCCAACGCCGTACTGCCCGGGTGCGCCCGGCGCCGGCCAGCTTCAGCGAGCATGAAGACTGGGAACTGGCCAGCAATCTGGGCCGGCGGTATGCGCGGGTTTCCGGTGACTCCAACCCCATTCACCTGTTTACGCTCAGCGCCCGCCTGTTTGGTTTCCCCCGCCATATTGCCCACGGCATGTGGAGCAAAGCCCGCGCCGCCGCCACCCTGATGCCCCTCCTGAACAGCGAACGCTGCAGCCTCAGCTGCGATTTCCGCCTGCCGCTGTTTCTGCCCGCCAGCGCCGTACTGCACTGGAACCCACCGCAGCAGCACACACCCGCCAGCACCCATTTTGAACTGCGCAGCAGTGACGGCCATAAAACCCATCTGCAGGGCCGGGTTTTCATTCCCGATACGGCTGCTATGATGCCGCTCACCACACAACAATAATAACCGGGCTCACCTATGAATAACCTGCGGAATAACCTGCGGAATAACCTGCGGACTTACCGGCACAATCTGCTGACCACCGGCCTGCTGGCGCTCGCCTTAACCACTCCGGCCGTGCAGGCAGACGGCAGCTTTATTGCCCTGCTGGGCGGCACCACCGAATCAGCAGATATGGATTCCAGCGGCACCAGCTGGCGTCTGCTGTTTGGCCCACGGGCCACCGACAACCTCAGCTTTGAAATGGGCCTGATGGATCTCGGCGAAGCCCGCAATACCATCAGCGGTGCCAACAACAGCGGCATCAGCCGTTTTCATCCGCAGGGCGGCTTGTTCAGCCTGAGCTACCGCTTCGGCGTGCTGGAACAGCTGGATCTGTTTGTAAAAGGCGGCTTTAACCTCTGGTATGCCGACTTTGACCGCGTCAGCATTGATGCCAGCAATGTCCGCACGGAAGAACAGGACAGTGTTTCCGGCGTCAGCATGATTACCGGCGCCGGGCTGATGTGGTGGGTTCTGCCCGATCTGGCGGTACGGGCCGAACTGGAAACCACCGAACTGGAAAGCCGGGAATTTCCCAACACCCGTTTTCAGTTGCTCACGCTGGGTGTACAGTACGATTTCTGAACAGCAGCGACCGATAACGCCAACCTTGTCACAAAACGATCATCTATGCCCCGGTTGCGCCATGTCCGGGGTGGTGGCGGGCGAAGATTGAGACTTTTGTCATATCAAAACCTTTCACATTTGCATACAGTGGCCCGTCGCGTCGCGTCATAAAGTAGCGTTTTACTGCTACTTCCGGTAACACCCTGGGCTTTGTCTGGCCCAGACGGTCGCCGGAACGCCCGTTCTGTATACGCACGACAGCCATGGCACAGGCTTTGCTGTCGATTAAGGTTAACCTCATCTGCGACCGTACCGCCTATGAACATGGAACAAAGTTACGTCTCTGCTGCCCTGGTCCGTCCTCTTGTGGATGCTGCCGGCCCGACTTTCTTTGATCAGCTGCCTGCTGATGAATCCGGCCATATCCAGCGGATTCTCAAGCAGCTGCGCGATCCTGATACCCGCCTGAATACCGACGATGCCGATGAGCTGATCAGCCTGCTGATTAACCGCACCGGCAACGAAGCCCTGTGTGTTCAGGCCGCGCACAAATTCAATGTGCACAGCAGCTGCCAGTTACAGCACCTGTTTTTGTGCTGTAACACATTGCGCGAAGCGCTGTATTACCTGGAAAAATTCTCCACGCTGCTCAGTGATGAGCTGGAAATTCAGGTTACCCGCACCCGCGATAACATCATCAAAGTGAAATTGCCGGTGGCCGATAACTTTATTCTGGCCGCCCAGCGTCACCGCACTGAAATGGCGATCAGCACCCTGCTGAACTGGCTGCGCCAGCTCTGTGGTGCCGAGCTGCAAATCAGCAATATCAGTGTACCGTTCCCGGCCACTCAGTACGCCCCGCAATACAGCCAGCAATGGCGCAGCGAGATTGAATTCAACGCCGGTGAGTGTGCCATTCAGTTTCACAGCAAATGGCTGGATGAAGGGCTGCACAACACCAATCCGCATATTCTGAATATGATGAAGCGCGAGGTGGAAGAACAGTACCGCAAGCTGGCGCGTTCCGGCGCCTTGTCAGAACGCATCCGCAAAGCCTTTACGCAGAATAAAATCCGCCTCAATGCCAACCAGCAGGAAGTGGCCGATTACTTTCACATCAGCGCCCGCACCCTGAACCGGCACCTGCACCGCGAAGATACGTCGCTGAAGCAGATTGTCACCAGCGTGCGTCTGGAAACCACTCGTCACCTGCTGACCAGCACCGATGACAGTATTGAGCAAATCGCGCTCACCGTCGGCTTATCCGGCCGCCGCACGCTGGACCGGATTTTTATCAAAGAAATGAATATGAGCCCGGCACAATACCGCCAGCATCAGCGTCAGGAAGCACTGGTCGTTAACGGCTGAGTGTGCGCATCCGGCAGGGACGCCGGTACTCTTTTCTCCTGCGCGGCAATAAATTCCAGCGCCCGCAGTTCCATCCAGTAAGTCTGATCCTTACTGCGGCGAATAAAGCCGACATGGCCACCGCTGGCCGGTATTTCCAGATGTAAAAACTCGTGTTGTTGTGCCAGTTGCTGCGGAAAGCAGGCCGCTGACAAAAACGGATCATTACGGGCATTTACCAGCAGGGTTGGCACCTTCAGCTCAGCCAGATAATTCAGGCTGCTGGATTGCTGCCAGTAATCCAGCGCATCGCGGAAGCCGTGCAATGGCGCGGTGTAGCGGTCATCAAACTGCTGGAAATTACGGATATTCTGATAGCCGTCGACGCTGATCAGCTGCGGAAAGCGCTGCGCTTTAATACGCATTTTTTCGCCCAGATCGCGCAGAAAGCGCCACATAAAAATCCGGTTACGGCGTTTGGCCAGCTGCAGAGCGCTGCCGTGTAAATCACAGGGCACAGAAAAGGCCACCACCGAGCGCACCGCCGCCGGCATCTGCGCCGCCTCCCGGCCGGCATACACCAGGCTTAAATTACCGCCCATGGAAAAACCCACCAGATGAATACGCTGGTAGCCACAGGCCACGGCATGCTGCACCACCGCGTGCAGGTCTTCGGTGGCGCCACTGTGGTACATCCGCGGTAAGCGGTTGGGTTCGCCACTGCAGGCTCGGAAGTTCCAGGCCAGGGCATCAAAACCCTGGCGGTTGGCCTGACGGGCCACCCCCAGCACATAGGGCCGGCGTGAATGGCCTTCCAGGCCGTGCGAAATAATCACCAATGGCCGTGGCTGGGTACTGGCGGCACAACGGCTCCAGTCCAGATCAAGAAAGTCACCATCACCCAGTTCCAGCCGTTCACGCTGTAAGTGTTCACTGGGCAAGCGCCGCACCAGCGTCGGCAGAATACTTTGCACATAGCCATTGGCCAGCGCCGGTGGCGGAGTATAGGAAGAGGTGATCAGGGGCATGGGGATTCCGGTCGGTTAAGCTGGCCGCATTGTAACGGCCGTTACCGGTTTCAGAAACGCTTATTCAGATAATTACGGATGGCTTCCGGGCTGTACAGCCAGCGCGGGCCCTGGTCATCATCGACCCGCAGGCAGGGCACCCGCGGTTCACCACCACCGTTAAGCAGCTCATTACGATAAGCGTTCACACGCACCACGTCTTTTTCCACCACCCGCAAACCCAGCTTTTCGCAGTGGCGTTTAATGGCAATGGAGGAGGCACAACTGCGGCAGTAGTACAGATGCATACGGCGCGATTCGCGCTCCAGCAGGTCGCGCTGTTGCGCGCTGCAGGGTTGTGGCCGCACCGGCACCAGCCGGTCAACCAGATCCAGTGCCTTGCCTTTCAGATGTCTCGTCAGCTTCATCAGCGTACGCCGTCAATCAGAATGGGGCGGCATTGTAGGCATCTGCAGAAAAATAGCTACCCATAAAGCTCAGCAGGGAGCATTACCGGCCTCAGACTTTGGTCTTTGTCAGGCCGGCAGATTCAGATACAGCACGGTGGCCATGGCCACCAGCACCGTAATACTCAGCAACCAGCGGCTGCGCTGGCAAAAGCGGCAAGGCGGGCGCGGGCTGTTCATGCGGCCGCCTTATTCAATCCAGCCATTGCGGCTGAAGGATGGAATATCGCCCCAGCTGTCCCAGTGCATCCACACCGCCACCGCTTTACCCACGATGTTGCGGTCCGGCACCATGCCCCAGGCGCGGCTGTCAGCACTGTTGCCACGGTTGTCACCCATGGTAAAGAAATGCCCGTCCGGTACGGTCCATTCCCCCTCCGGCCCCGCCCAGACCACCGGCCCGCCGGTTACCGGCGAACGGCCGATCATCCACTGCACCGCGGCGCCAGTGTCACCGAACTGCTCCTGCGCCATGATTTTTTGCGGCCGCCAGGACGGTTCACCGCCCAGCTCTTGCGTGGGTACGGCTTCACCATTGATGGTGAGCTGACGGTTGCGGTAGACAATATGATCACCGGGCAGACCAATGACCCGCTTAATGAAATAACGCGGATCATCGGGCGGAAAAAACACCATCACATCGCCGCGGGCCGGCTCACCGGTCGGAATTAAGGTATTGCCGAACACCGGCATGCGCAGGCCGTAATGAAACTTGCTGACCAGAATAAAGTCACCCTGAATCAGCCCCGGCTCCATGGAACCGGACGGAATCTGAAACGGTTCGGCAATAAAAGAACGCAACACGAACACAATGGCCAGCACCGGAAAAAACGACTTGGCCTGCTCCACCACAAAAGACTCGGTTTCGGCCTTGTGAATGTCCTCAGGGTGCGCCTTATCGGCAATCAGCTGCTGCGCCCGGGACTGGCGCTGCGGTGCCAGCCAGACTTTATCCAATAACGCCACGACACCGGTAGCGGCGGTCAGTACCAGTAAAATCAGGGGAAAATCGATATCCATACCATCACTTATTGTTCAGATGAGGCCGGCATTCTAACCGGCACGGTAAAGGCATGCGAGCCTGCGCTCAGCCCATTTCACTGCGGAAGACAAAATAGACCGCGCCGATCAGGCACAGTGCCGCCCAGACGTAATCCAGCTTCAGCGGTTCTTTTAAATAAAACAGAGCAAAGGGCACAAACACGCTGAGGGTAATCACCTCCTGTATCACCTTCAGCTGCCCCACCGACAGCACGGTATAACCAATGCGGTTGGCCGGCACCTGCAGCAAGTATTCAAACAGGGCAATGCCCCAGCTGACCAGCGCCGCAATCACCCAAGGCTTGTGGTTCATGGTTTTCAGGTGGGCGTACCAGGCAAAGGTCATAAAGACGTTACTGCAGATCAGCAAACCAACAGAAATCGCGACCGGAGAAATGCTCATGGTACGGACTCAGAAATGCGCCGGGCCGGGCTGATAACCGGAAAACTGCCGGGCAATCTGCGCCGCGTAGTTATCGGTCATGCCGGAAATAAAATCGATGGCGCGCATATAGGCTTCATACAGCGTCCAGTCGCTCTGCGGCGCTGAACGCCCCATTAATTCCAGTACCCGCTGATTACGGAAGGTGGCCTGGCCATCCAGCACCCGCTCGCGCACCGCCAGTAAAAAGGCTTCCAGCAAGGTGCCTAACGTGGAATAGGAACCGATTTCCACCGCCAGTTTGCGGTTATCGCGGAAAATCCGTTCCCGCGCCATTTGCTTGGCGGCCGCCACCACCTGACGCACCGGCGCCGGGCAGTAATCAATCAGATCCCCCTGCAACTGGCCGGCCAGCAACTGCTGTTCATGGCGCACGAAAGCGGTACTGGCCGCGGTTACCAGCACTTCCATAGCCAGCCCACGCAGACTTTGCAGGCGCCGGCGCAGGGTATCGGCCTGTTCCAGCTCGGCCTGCACCGCCGGCCAATGATCGTCCAGCAACGGGCGCAGCAGGTCTTCCACTTCCTGATACTGCAGCAGGCCCATTTCGATGCCGTCTTCCAGATCAATCAGGCCGTAACAGATGTCATCGGCGGCTTCCAGCAGATACACCAGCGGATGCCGTGCCCAGCAATCCGGTTTTAATTCCAGCAACCCCAACTGGTTGGCGACCTGGCGCAAAATCGGTAATTCGGTCTGATAACAGCCGAATTTTTTCGCTTCACCACGCTGCACGTAATCCACCGTCCAGGGGTATTTCAGAAAGGCCCCCAGGGTGCCGTAGGTAAGACGTAAGCCACCGCTGAACCGGTGCGATTCCACCTGCGTGACAATGCGAAAGCCCTGCGCATTGCCTTCAAAGGTTTGCAGGTCAGCACGCTCAATGTCACTCAACCCTTGCAGAAAATGCGCATTGCCCGCTTCGCGGAACCAGTGCCGGATAGCGTCTTCACCGGTGTGGCCATAAGGTGGGTTGCCGATATCGTGGGCCAGACAAGCCGCCTGCACCAGCGCGCCCACATCATTGGCGTTTAAACCCAGTGGCAGTTTATCGAGCAGCGCCCGCCCTACCCGGGTACCCAGTGAGCGGCCCACACAGCCCACTTCCAGGCTGTGGGTCAGGCGGCTGTGCACATGGTCGTTCTCGGCCAGCGGATGCACCTGGGTTTTACGATCCAGGCGACGAAACGCGGAAGAAAAAATAATGCGATCGTAGTCTTTATCGAAGGGAGTGCGGCCGGGTTCCAGATCCAGCGTACCCTGAGGCTCGCCAAAGCGGGTGGCAGACAACAGTTTGTGCCAGTGCATCGTTGCAGACATGATCGGTTCCTGATCGGAAAAATAACAATGCGGCGCAGTATATCGGCCGCGTCAGCGTGGCTCCAGCACCGGCAACAGGCCGCTTTCGGCAATGCCATCAAACACAAACTGCACCGCCAGTGCGCACAGCAATACCCCCATCACCCGGGTAATCACCTGCATACCGGTCACGCCCAGCAAACGGTTAAGCTGCGTGGCCGCCAGCAGGCTGACCAGGGTCAGCAGCATCACCACGCCCAGCATGGCAAACACGGTAAACTGCTCCAGCAAATGCCCTTTGGTTTGCGCCATTAACAAAATCAGCGCGCCCATGGTGCCGGGACCGGCAATCAACGGCAGCGCCAGCGGAAACACCGAGACATCGCGTTTGCCCATGGCCTCTTCTTCCTCTTCCGCGGTCGGGCTGTTGGCCGATGAGCTGCGGGCAAACACCATATCAATGCCCATTAACAGCAACATAATGCCGCCGGCGGTGCGTAACGCCGCCAGCGAAATACCCAGCGCGTGCAGCAACCAGTCACCAATAATGGCAAACAGCCCCAGCACAATGGTGGCAATGGCAACGCCGCGGATGGCCATACGCCGGCGCGCCGGCTGGCTGGCATTCACAGTAATGGCGGCAAAAATGGCCGACACATCAATCGGGCTGACGGTGGCAAATAACGTGGCCAGCGCCACGGCGGCGGTATCGCCCATGCAAACTCCTTAAAACGCTCCGGGTTAAGACCGGCTACGCCAAATAATAAAACCGTCCAGCTACCCCTAAGGTGTTACAGGCCAACCGACCTGATGCGCTGTTTTCGTCCCGGTCGGTCATAGCCGGCTCCCGGCTGGCCCCCTAGCGTGATCCGGCTGCGCTCAACCTGCCTTCTGACGCTGCCATTCTTACCACAATAACAAAACGGGATAACCCATCATGAAAACCCTGCTTTCACAGACCACCGCGGTGGTCGCCGGCCGTGGCGGCTGGCGCTGCAAAACGCCGCTGCTCAGCTTACCACTGCTGCTCAGTGCCTGTATTACCGAGTTACCGGGCGAATTTCCGCACCAGGAAGAACTCTGCCGTACCGACACAGCCCGCGAACAACAACGGGCCGCCTCAGCCGCGAATTTTCCGGCCCCCCAGATTACGGCATTAAGCGTAAACGGCAACACAGCCTGGACGGCCGGCGCCGGTGGCGTTCCCCTGCTGACCCCGGGCGATGAAGTTACCCTGACCGGCAGCGGTTTTGGTGCCGGCACCGACATCGATTTTTCCAAAATCATGATCGGCAACACCCGCATTCTGGAAACCGACCTGAAAATGTTCCAACAATTATTGGCCATTAACGATCAGGTCAATTTTGAAACCGACGAACAAATCGACAGCTGGCCGAAAAATATTCTCAGCTGGAACGACAGTGAAATCCGCTTCCGCGTTCCCGATCATGTCAGTGGCGGTGCATTAATTGTGCAGATTCAGAAACGCACCGGCGCCAATGAATCGCTGTTAAATCCGGGCCAGCCGCATAATGTGATTGATGCACAAACCTCGCGCATTATTTCCGACACCTTCCAGCACGAGTGTGATGTGGTATCGCAATTAAGCGATGTTAAAGCCACCAGCCCCATTGCCGTACAGGTGAATAACCCGGGCTTTGAGCAACTGGTGGAAAAAGGCCGCCAGGCCTTCTGGTCGTACGATTACAACATCGGCGTGGCGCACAGTGTGCGCAAACTCGACTGGGATGCCATTTTCTCCTACAAAGCCAACGACCCCATTGCCGGTGGCAAAGCCGACCCGGTAAAACTCTTCGGTGCCATTAAAAACGTGCGCGGGCAGGTACCGGACGAAGCCATCGACGACGTGTATTTTGCGCCCTACCCGATGGCCACGCCGATTCCGGGCTTCCTCACCACGGAGCCCGCCAAACTGCAAGGCAATACCAAAGACACCGGCTGGGCCGGTTACCGTTACGCCGAAGCCAGCGAACCTTACAAAGGCAATGGCTCGTGGATTGGTTTTAACTGCGCCTCCTGTCACGGCTATCAGATCCGTTATGAACAAGCACCTGGGCAGACCGTCACCAAAGTCATCCCAGGCCTGCCCAACCCGGGCTGGAGCATGAAATGGACGGTACTGCAGACCCTGACCAACACCTTTGAAGGCATTTACGCCAAAGAAGAAGGCCCCAGCTGGGCCAGCGGCAACAAGGATATTGCCAAAGACATGCTGATTTACCACATGCCGGCCGGCACTGGTGAACACAACATGGTGCGCATGGTCGGCGAAGGCAGCCACACCGATAACGACTACCAGTTCTCACCCATTGCCATTCCTAACGTCACCAACTACATGGCCATCCGCCGCTCGTTATCGCACACCGAGTCGTACGTTGGCTTTGAAGGTTCTTATATCCACTCCGAAGAACCCGATGGTGCCCAGGGTAATATGAGCAAAGAGTGGCTGGAAGCGCTGACTGCGTATATGACCACGCTGGATGCAAACGATGACGACCTGCGCAATGTGGGCCTGTACCGCTGGCTGAAATACCGCAATAAATTGCAGCCGCAAACCGGTGCCGCCGTCAGTGAGGGCGAATTTGTTCAGCAAGGCTGGCAGCAATACGCTGGCGTCAGCGCGGCGGTTAACCGTGGTAAAGCCACTTATGAACGCGACTGCAGCAGCTGCCACGCCGATGCCTTAGGCGCTCATACCAATGAAAAAATGCTGCGCCTGGATGAAGTCGGCCGCTTCTTTACCCCGACCATTTACCAGAAAGAAAACCAGTCTATCCGCGTCAGTTTCCTGCGTGATCTGTACTGGACCCAGCATCGTGGTCTGCTGTCCGACGGCCACGTGCGCAATCTGGAAGATCTGGTCAGCCCGGATCGTTGCTCACCGGGTACGGCGCTGTACAACAACTACTACACCTTGCACGCCCCGGTCCGCCCGGCCGCCGGTGGCCCGGATCACGTGCTGCCCTACCCCGACCTGAACCGCAAAGGCGATGTATTCCGCGTACCCAAATCGAAATACATCACCAAACTTGACCGTGGCTACAAGCGCAACTTATTTATTGAACGGCATAAATACTTTGTCGAAGTGCCCTGGGATAAAAACCATTACTACTGGGATTACCAGAAAATGCGCAGCGAATACGGCCCGGCGGAAATGGGTACCGGCAAACCGATTGGCATGCCGGACGCACCGCACCCCTGGTGTGCCGGTAACAACGCCGAAGTGGACGATCTGGTGCAGTATCTGCTAACGCTGTAATTCCTTTCGCAAATTCCAGGCCCGCTCCGGCGGGCTTTTTTATAATCTGAAACACCCCCCTACCAACGCCTTGTTAGACCATGGTCGCGGCTGTTTTCAAGCATTGAAAAATTACCCAACCTATTGTTTTTAAACAAAAAAACAACCAAAAAAACCCCTTAACCCCACGGTAAGACCAATGTCTAGCTGTCGTGCCTTAACAACATACTGCTAGGTTGAAACGGCATTCAAATAATAAATCCGGAGGGGTTATGGATACTGATAAAAACAACGCAGCCGCATATTGGAAGGCCAATGTCCGTCTGATTCTTGGCAGCCTGTTTGTGTGGGCGCTGGTGTCATACGGTTTTGCCATCATTCTGCGTCCGATGTTAGCGGGCATTAATGTTGGCGGAGCAGACCTTGGGTTCTGGTTTGCTCAGCAAGGTGCAATCATCACCTTTATCGCAATCATTTTTCACTACGCGTGGCGAATGAACAAACTCGATAAAGAATTCGGCGTCGAGGAGTGAGAATATGAGTCAATTTGCGATTAACCTGCTGTTTGTTGGCGCATCCTTTGTACTGTACTTCGGTATCGCCATCTGGGCCCGCGCCGGGTCTACCAAAGAATATTATGTCGCGGGTGGTGGCGTACACCCGGTTGCCAACGGTATGGCAACTGCCGCTGACTGGATGTCAGCTGCATCGTTTATCTCCATGGCCGGTCTGCTGTCGGTAGGTTACGTTAACTCGTCCTTCCTGATGGGCTGGACCGGTGGTTACGTGCTGCTGGCCATGCTGCTGGCTCCGTACCTGCGTAAGTTCGGTAAGTTCACCGTGCCCGACTTTATCGGTGACCGTTTCTACAGCCGCGGTGCGCGCCTGGTCGCCGTAATCTGTCTGATCGTGGCGTCTGTTACCTACGTAATCGGTCAGATGACCGGTGCCGGTGTAGCCTTCTCCCGCTTCCTGGAAGTAAGCAGCACCGCCGGTATCTGGATTGCCGCCGGTGTGGTACTGGTTTACGCCGTACTGGGTGGTATGAAAGGTATTACCTACACCCAGGTGGCTCAGTACGTGGTACTGATCATTGCTTACACCATTCCTGCCGTGTTCATCTCTCTGCAGTTAACCGGTAACGCCATTCCGTCACTGGGTATGTTCGGTACTCACACCGAGTCTGGTCTGCCGCTGCTGGAAAAACTGAACCAGGTGGTTAATGACCTGGGCTTCCAGGACTACACCGCTGACGTCGACAACAAACTGAACATGCTGTTGTTCACCCTGTCGCTGATGATCGGTACCGCTGGTCTGCCGCACGTAATCATCCGTTTCTTCACCGTACCGAAAGTAGCCGACGCCCGTTGGTCTGCTGGCTGGGCACTGGTGTTCATTGCCATGCTGTACCTGACTGCTCCGGCCGTAGGTTCCATGGCTCGTCTGAACCTGATGAACACCGTGTATCCGGAAGGCACCAGTGCTCCGGCGCTGGAATACGCTGAACGTCCTGAGTGGATCAAGACCTGGGAAGAAACTGGTCTGGTGAAATTTGAAGACAAAAACAGCGATGGCCGTATCCAGGTGTACAACGACAAAAACGCTAACTTTGCCGACACCGCTGCCGAGCGTGGTTGGAACGGTAACGAGCTGACCGTTAACAACGACATCATGGTACTGGCTAACCCGGAAATTGCCGGTCTGCCGGGCTGGGTAATCGGTCTGATTGCTGCCGGTGGTATTGCGGCTGCACTGTCTACCGCTGCCGGTCTGCTGCTCGCCATTTCCTCTGCGGTATCCCACGACCTGATCAAGAATATGATCAAGCCGGATATCAGTGAGAAAGGTGAACTGATGGCTGCCCGTATCTCCATGACCGTTGCCATTCTGCTGGCCACCTGGCTGGGTCTGAACCCACCCGGTTTCGCCGCACAAACGGTAGCTCTGGCGTTCGGTATTGCCGCAGCGTCGATCTTCCCGGCACTGATGATGGGTATCTTCTCCAAGCGGGTGAACAACCGTGGCGCGGTTGCCGGTATGCTGGCAGGTCTGCTGAGCACACTGGTGTATATCTTCACCTTCCTGGGTTGGTTCTTCATTCCGGGTACCAACACCCTGGCCAACACTCCGGATAATTGGCTGCTGGGTATCTCCCCGCTGTCGTTCGGTGCGGTGGGTGCGATGATCAACTTTGCTGTGGCTTATGTGGTGTCGTTCGCCACCGAAGAACCGCCGCAGGAAATTCAGGATCTGGTAGAAAGCGTACGTACTCCAAAAGGTGCTGGCGCTGCTGTTGATCACTGATCATAATAAAAACCTGAGGCGGCACCGCCGGCCTCAGGGCTTTTTTAAACGGGCCTTTTACAGGCCCGTTTTTATTCAGGAAATATAATAATTATGTTGTGGACCATTATTGCTGTTGCAGTGTCAGGCCTGGGGGCTGCGGGTATCGCACTGCTGTTACGGAAACTCAGTGGCAACCGTTTGCCGAAATGGCTTATTCCGGTATTTGCCGGAGCCGGTATGCTGGCCTATCAGATCAGCTGGGAATACAGCTGGTTCGAGCATCAGTCAGCCCGTCAGCCGGAAGGTGCGTTGGTGGTGGCAACCGAACAGAACCCGGAAATCTGGCGTCCCTGGACATTCCATATTCCCATGACCAACGCCTACACCGTACTGGATACCAACCGTATCGATAAGCGGGTAGCCGGTAACGATACCGTCGCCAGCTTTATTCTGTACCGCTTTGAAAAACAACACGTAGACCGCGTAGTGCCGCAGGCTTATCTGCTTAATTGCACCACCGCCGAACTGGTGCCATTAAAAAGCCCCAGCGAACCGGATGCACAGAAAATCAAACGCCTGTCGCAAGACGACAAACTGTACAGCGCGGTATGTGGTAAACAATAAAACGGGGGGTTGTATTTCTGCGCTGAGCTTCAGCGCTTGAAATGCACCAGTTTGATGTACATTAATGCCGTTGAAATAACATCACCCATGGCGGTGTGACGCTCAATCACCGGCACTTTTAAGTCTTCCGCAATATCCTCAAATTTAAGCCCCACCGGCATCTGCGGATGCACCCGGCGCTTGCGCAAAGTGTACAGATCGGCCACATCAATAAAACGGTTGGGTAGCTCAAAGTTATACAGCTGGCGGATATAACGGTTAAGAATGGCGCGGTCGTAATCAATGTAATAACCGACAATGGGCCGGTTACCGACAAAATCCAACAGGTTCTCAATGGCTTCTGACACCGCCACACCTTTATGCCGGTCTTCACGGCGCAGATAATGCACCCGCACCGCATCCGGGTCGGTAATGGCGTTGGAGTTCACCACCAGATCCAGAGCCTGCGATAAGCGGATTTCCCCGCCTTTTACGCACACGGCAGCAATGCTCAGCAACTCGCCTTTCTTTTTATCAAAAATACTGGTTTCACAATCCAGCACCACCACTTCATCGCCTTTATAAGGCTCAGCCAGATGCTGCCAGCGGCCTTTCGGCAGCTGATAACCAGGAATAAGCTGGCGCAACCAGAACGGCATCATCCGAAGCTCTCCAGATGATAATGATTAATTAATAACTGCTTGAACTTCTTCACCCGGTGCAGCGCATGGCGCAACAGACTGCGGTCAACACTGCGCATGGCTGATAAGCTCAGCTGCTGACTGAGGCCCGGATTATCCACCCCGCTTTCCAGTTGCTGGCGCAGACGGATACGCAAAAAGAACAGCAACGCATCTTTTAAACCCTGCACCACTTCCGGGGCCAGTACCTGTAATTCCTGTAAGCGGTCCAGCCTTACCAGGGTGTTGGTGTCACTGACGCCAAATTCAAAGGACAGCGCCCGCACCCCATGCACCAGCGGAAAAATACCGCCTTTTTTAATATCAATATGGCCATGGTCTTCGCGGATATTACCGAGGAAATTCAGCGGCGTTTCAAACTTCAGTGCCGGGCGGGCAAACCAGGCCGACGCCACACTGGAGCGCAACTCCGGCTTCTGCCAGCTGCGTTTTACCTGCCGGAATAATTCCATATCCCCGCAAATGGCTTCGCCATCCATAAAAATAGCCATATTCATCATGGCTTCCGGGCTGGCGGAATTCAGCCAGCGGCCCACTTTGCCCTGCCAGCCGTCCACGGTATTAATCCAGCTGTCGTTAATAAACATCACCCCACCCGGGCACGGCGGATAGCCGAAATCCAGCAAGGCCTGATGAAAACTCTGCAACAACGGCAACACGGCTTCGCGGTCGTGCTCGTTTTTCAGAATAATGGCGTTGTCCTGGTCGGTTTTCAGAATCTGCTCGCCGCGCCCTTCACTGCCCAGCACCAGAATGCACACACTCTGCTGCAGACGCTTGGGGAAAATCAGCTCAAAAGCCCGCTGCATCAGACGCCGGTTAAGCGTGGTAATTAACTCCATAATGGCGACAATTTTCACACCCTGCTGATTCAGGCTGTCGATCAATACTTCCAGGCGTTTGGCGGCGATGACCAGCTCTTTCAGGGTTTTCGACTGCTCAATCCGCATGGCAATAACATGAGAGTGGGTTGAAAACACACTCAGCATATCCATTAATTCCAGCATGCCGACAATATCGCCATCGCGGGTAACCACCACCCGCTCAATATGATGCTGGGTCATTTTCAGCAACGCATTAAACAGGAAGTCGCCGTATTTCACTTCAATCAGATTAAACTGAGCAATGTCCGCCACTTTGGTTTGCTTGGTTTTATCCCCCAGCAACGTAGCCCGCAGCAGATCGGTGCCGGTAACAATGCCGATTTCTTTGGCTGTGCGCACCAGCACCGCATCGTATTTCTGCTCTTCCATAATGGCCGCCACGCGGCTGAGGCTGGTCTGGCCGGTAACGTACACCGGCGGGCGGATGCTTTCTTCATCAATGCGGGACAGAATAAATTCTGACACCCCGGCCCCGCTGTCACGCTGCTCAACCAGATTCTGCCGGGTTCCTAAATCCGTTTTAAAATAAACCGAGAAATCTTTGGATTTATCCAGCAGGTGAATGAAGTTTTTGGTTTTCAGTAAATAGCACAGCGTTTCTTCCGTGGCCGTGTACTTATGCTTGCAGCCGGATTCCAGAATGGCACGCACATCAAAAATATCTTCATTGCCGTAACGCGCATACAGCTTATTGCCGCTCTGATCCGTTTCCGAAACCACCCCTTTATACACAATAAACAAACCGGGTGAGGCATCCCCTTCGTTCAGAATAACGCTGCCGGCCGGATAAAAAACCAGATCCAGATGCCCGGTAAGCCACTGCAACTGTTCCGGCTCCAGAAAGCTGAACGGTGGCTGATTAAGATTGATCTGAATGGTCATCGAAGCATCCTGTGGCAGATTCCGTCTGCAATAAGCATAGAGGTAAAACGCAGAGATAAAAAAGGCACCGTCAAACGACGGTGCCAAGGGGAGCCCCAGCTCAGAGGCAAGGATCGCACTGCCGCCAGACAGCCACAGTGCAGATTCAGAAAACGATAACTCTCCGACATAGACAGCCATGCACTACAGAGTAATGGCGCTATTCTAATGGCGGAAGCGCGCCGGCTCAGCCCGACCATAGTAGCAGGCTGAACAGGACGGCCTGTGCCGGCCGCACGGGCGTGATAAACTGCCCCGCAAACGATAAAAAGACTTCAAGGACTCCTATGATCCCGGTATGGCAGCTGGTTTCGATTTCCGTTCTGTACATTGCAACCCTGTTCTGGATTGCCTGGTACGGCGACCGCCGCGCCCAGCAAGGCAAACCCATTCATAACAGCGGCACCGTCTACAGCCTGTCGCTGGCGGTGTACTGCACCTCCTGGACCTTCTATGGCGCCGTTGGTCAGGCCGCGACCAGTGGCTGGATGTTCCTGAGTATTTATGTCGGCCCGATTCTGTTTCTGCTGCTGTTCTGGCGCATGCTCAGCAAAATTATCCGCATCGCCAAAGAAAAACGTCTGACCTCCATCGCCGACTTTATCGGCACCCGTTATGGCCGCGACCACACATTGGCCATTCTTATTACCATTGTGGCGCTGCTGGGGGTTATTCCCTATGTGGCGCTGCAGTTAAAAGCCATTGCCACCACCTTTGAGCTGGCGACCCAGCCGCTGGGCGTCAGCGTGGCCGGCAGCCTGCCCTTCTGGGAAGACACGGCCTTTCATATCAGCTGGGCCATGGCCCTGTTTGTGATTATTTTCGGTACCCGCGATATCGACGCCAGCGAGCAGCACCCGGGGATGATTCTGGCGGTGGCCTTTGAATCCATCGTAAAGCTGGCCGCCATTCTGATTGTCGGCTTCTGGGTGGTAACCACCCTGTACGACACCCCGCTGGGATTTCTGACCTTATCGGCCAGCGTTATTCCCGACCACCCGATCTTTAACAGCAATATTATTTCGGTAGCCTTTTTGCTGCAGAGCCTGCTGGCCGGCTTCGCCATTCTGTGTCTGCCACGCCAGTTTCAGGTCGCGGTTATTGAAAACGAATCGCCCCGCCATGTGCACACCGCGCGCTGGTTATTCCCGCTCTATTTGTTGCTGATGGTCGCCTTTGTGGTGCCCATCGCCCTGACCGGCCAGATGTTTATGCACGACCTGGGCTTTACCCCGGATACCTACGTTATCAGCCTGCCGGTCGCGCTGGGCCAGAAATTAATGGCCATTATCGGTTTTATCGGCGGTGGCAGCGCCGCCACCGGCATGATTATTGTGGCCACCATTGCCATCAGCACCATGGTGTCGAACGAGCTGGTGCTGCCGGTATTTTTCCGCAACTCCAGCCACAATGGTGAGCCGCAGCAATCGTCCAACATCCGCACGCTGGTGCTGACGGTACGCCGGCTGGTCATCGTTATGGTCATGCTGTTGTCGTACGGCTTTTACCGCTGGGTCGGCGAGTTTGAATCCCTGGCCGCCATCGGCCTGTTGTCCTTTGCGGCCGTGGCGCAGTTTGCCCCGGCCTTAATCGGTGGCCTGCTGTGGCAGGGAGCCAACCGTCAGGGCGCCATTGCCGGCGTGCTGGGCGGCACCTTTGTGTGGTTCTTTACCCTGTTGTGGCCGGTGATCATGCAGGAACTGACCGCCACCGGCATTACCCCCGACAAATTCTTCGGCATGGAGCTGGACCGCTTCAGCTTCGGCGTGATCCTCAGCCTGTGGGTGAATATTTCGCTGTTTGTATTCTTCTCGGTGGTCACCAACGCCTCGGTGCGGGAACGCATGCTGGCCAGCGATTTCACCAGCACCAAAGCCCTGCAACCGGCCAATAAACTGTCGCCCGGTTTAAGCTGCAAAGTCGACGACGTGCGCGTGGTACTGGAACGTATTCTGGGCTACAAAAAAACCGAAGCATTTTTTGCTGAATACCAGTCCCACCACGGCATCCAGTACGACCATGCGCCGGCCTCGGCCGAATTACTGCGCGATACCGAAAAACTGCTGGCCTCGGTGGTGGGTTCGTCGTCGGCACGGGTCATTTTTTCCACCCTGCTCGGTGGTGAACAGATTCAGATCCGCGACCTCGCCTTCCTCGCCAGTGAAGCCAGCCAGGCCTTTGCCATGAGCCGCGAACAACTGCAGGCAGCGCTGGAAAACCTGCAGCAGGGTGTGAGCGTGGTTGACCGCAATCTCAACCTGGTGGCCTGGAACAGCCGTTATCTGGAAATATTCAATTATCCGCCGGGGCTGATTCAGGTGGGCAAACCCATTGCCGAAATCATTGCCTTTAACGCTGGCCGTGGCTTCTGCGGCAGCGGCACCATCGAACAACAGGTAGCGCGGCGGATGAATTTTCTGCGCGCCGGCTCGTCGCATAACTTTGAACGCCAGTTGCCCAATGGCGTGGTCATTCTGATGCAAGGTCACCCGATGCCGGATGGTGGTTTCGTAACCAGTTTTACCGACATCACCATTCACCGCAAAGCCGAACAGGCGCTGAAAGAAGCCAATATCAGCCTGGAACAACGGGTGGAAGAAAGCAGCGAAGAACTGGCCGACCTGACCGCCCAGCTGATTGAAGCCAACACCAGCAAAACCCGCTTCCTGGCCGCCGCCGGCCACGACCTGATGCAACCACTGAACGCCGCCAAGCTGTTTGCCTCAACCCTGGCCCAGCACAACCTCAGCGACGATCAGCGGCATTTATTAAACCACCTGGAAGGCTCGCTGCAGTCGGCCGAAGACGTGCTGTCGGTACTGGTGGAAATATCCAAACTGGATGCCGGTGCCATTGAGCCGGTGGTACGACCGGTACAGCTGAATACCGTGCTGAAACCACTGCGTGATGAATTTACCGCGCTGGCGGCCGAAAAAGGCCTGCGCCTGCGTTTCCACAGCGGCGACCACTGGGTACTCAGCGACCCGCACTGGCTGCGGCGCATTATTCAGAACCTGGTTTCCAACGCCGTGCGCTACACCAACAAAGGCGGCGTATTACTGGGTTGCCGCAAACGCGGCCAGGAACTGGTGATTGAAGTGTGGGACAGCGGCCCCGGCATTCCGAAATCCAAACTGGGAGAAATTTTCCGCGAATTCAAACGCCTGCACACCAGCAAAGACAGCAAAGGGCTGGGGCTGGGGCTGGCCATTGTCGACCGCATGGCCAAACGCATGGGCCACCGCATTGAAGTGGATTCCTGGGTGGATTACGGCAGCCGCTTCCGCCTGATAGTGCCCATTACCGAAGCGGCACTGGTAAAACAGGACAACCGCGACCAGCAGGCACGGGTATCCGGCAGCTTTGAAGGCATGAAAACCTTTGTTATCGACAATGACCCGGAAGTGCTGGCCGGCATGAACGCCCTACTGAACAGCTGGCAATGCGAGGTATACAGCTGCAGCGATATGGAAGACGCCTTAAAAGTACCCTTTACGCCACAGATTATGCTGTCGGACTACCAGCTGGATAACGACGAAACCGGTCTGGAAGTAATGAAAGCCCTGCGGCAGAAATTCGGTGACGAACTTCCCGGGGTACTGATCACCGCCGACCCACGCCCGGCGGTAGAAGAAGAAGCCCGCGAACTGGGCTTCTATTTCCTGCGCAAACCCCTGCGGCCAGCGGCGTTACGGGCGTTACTGCGGAGGATGATTCGGTAGAAGCTGTGGGGTTGAGGGTTAATCGTTCAGGGTTCTGCGTGCCCGGTAGTTAAGCCAGCGCACGCCCAACGCTTAACGCCGAACGCCGAACGCCCAACATCACTCCATCTGCCCCGCCATAGTGGTATCCGGCTTTTCAAAATCCAGACTTTGCACAGCAATAACCGCCTGGGTGCGGGTACGCACGCCCAGCTTGCGGAAAATCGCGGTAACGTGGGCTTTAATGGTGGCTTCGCTGACGTCCAGATCGTAGGCGATCTGTTTGTTCAGCATACCTTCCGACATCATGCTTAATACACGGAACTGCTGCGGCGTAAGGCTGGCCAGACGGTTGGCCAGATCCAGCGCATTCTGGTCTGGGTGATGCTGATGGCGGCGCGCCGCTTCCGGCAGATAAATATCACCTTCCAGCACCCGGCCAATGGCGCTGGCAATATCATCCAGCGAGGCCGACTTGGGAATATAACCCGAAGCTTCATGGTCAATGGCCTGACACATAATGGCCGGGTCTTCACAGGCCGACACCACCATCACCGGAATTTCCGGGTAGTGCGAACGCAAAAACACCAGCCCGGAATAGCCATGCGCACCCGGCATCTGTAAATCCAGCAGAATAAGGTCGGCATCTTTGTGCTGTTCCACCACCTGCTGCAGTTCCGGCAAAGACTCTGCCTGGGCAATGGTCACATCCGGCACCAGCTGCTTTACCGCCTGCTGCATGGCTGTGCGGAACAGCGGATGGTCATCAGCGATAATAATTTTCTGTGCGAGCTGCATAGATTCCCTCATATCTGAGCCGGTCATATTCAGCCGGCAGCGGTTATTTTTTTATTGTGCACCCATGATGCTAGCAGGGGTTCAGAAAAGCAAAAAACTGCCCAGGGAGATTATCCCGGGGCAGTTTCCTTACACGCCGACCCTCACTTACGGTTCAGACGCTGATCCACCAGGGTTTCCACCACCGACGGATCGGCCAGAGTAGAAATATCACCCAGAGCATCGTGCTCGTTGGCGGCAATTTTACGCAGAATACGGCGCATAATCTTACCCGAGCGGGTTTTTGGCAGCCCGGAAGTGATCTGAATCAAATCCGGTGTCGCAATCGGGCCAATCTCAGCACGTACCCAGTTACGCAGCTCTTTCACCAGTTCTTCACTGGCCTGTTCGCCGCTGTTCAGAGTGACGTATACATAGATACCCTGACCTTTAATATCGTGCGGATAACCCACCACCGCAGCCTCGGCCACTTTCGGGTGCGATACCAGCGCGCTTTCTACTTCAGCGGTACCCATACGGTGGCCGGATACGTTAATAACGTCGTCCACACGGCCGGTAATCCAGTAGTAACCGTCTTCATCACGACGGGCACCATCACCGGTGAAATACATACCGCGGAAGGTGGAGAAATAAGTCTGCACATACCGCTCATGGTCACCGTACACGGTACGGGCCTGGCCCGGCCAGCTGTCGACAATCACCAGGTTACCTTCGGTTGCACCTTCCAGGATCATGCCAGTGTTGTCCACCAGCGCCGGCTGCACACCAAAGAACGGACGGGTAGCCGAACCGGGTTTGGTATCGGTTGCACCCGGCAGCGGGGTAATCATGATGCCGCCGGTTTCAGTCTGCCACCAGGTATCCACAATCGGGCAGCGCTCTTCACCGATAACACGGTAATACCATTCCCAGGCTTCCGGGTTAATCGGCTCGCCCACAGAACCCAGCAGACGCAGGGATTCACGATGGGTATTTTCCACCGCCCGTGAACCTTCAGCCATCAGCGAGCGGATAGCGGTCGGCGCGGTGTACAGAATGTTCACCTGGTGCTTATCCACGATTTGCGAGAAACGGTTGATATCCGGATAGTTCGGTACGCCTTCGCACATCAGGGTAATGGCACCGTTCAGCAGCGGTCCGTACAGAATATAGGTGTGGCCGGTAATCCAGCCCACGTCGGCGGTACACCAGTACACATCGCCTTCGTGGTAATCAAAAATGTACTGATGGGTAATAGAGGCATACACCAGATAACCACCAGTGGTATGCACCACGCCTTTCGGCTTACCAGTTGAACCGGAGGTGTACAGGATAAACAGCGGGTCTTCGGCGTTCATTTCTTCCGCCGGGCAATGCGGAGAAGCCACTTTAACCAGGTCGTGGTACCACACATCACGGGCCGCGTGCCAGGCCACGTTACCGCCGGTACGCTTCACCACAATCACTTTTTCCAGTGAACGGATGGCCGGGTTGGTTAACGCTTCATCGACGTTGGCTTTCAGCGCCACGTTCTTACCACCGCGCACACCTTCGTCGGCGGTGATTACAATTTTGGCATTACTGTCTTCAATACGGCCGGCCAGTGCATCCGGCGAGAAACCACCAAACACCACGGAATGCACTGCACCAATACGGGTACAGGCCAGCATCGCCACGGCGGCTTCCGGGATCATCGGCATGTAAATACACACCACATCACCCTTGCGCACGCCCTGGCCACGCAGCGCGTTGGCAAAACGGGATACTTCTTCGTGCAGCTCGCGGTAGGTAATATGACGGTCTTCAGACGGGTCATCGCCTTCCCAGATAATAGCCGTCTGGTCACCGCGGGTTTCCAGGTGACGATCCAGACAGTTCACAGAAGTATTCAGCGTGCCGTCTTCAAACCACTTGATATCCACATTGTGGTCATCGAATGAAACGTTGCGCACACGGGTAAAAGGCTTCATCCAGTCGATACGCTGCATGGCCTGCTCGCGCCAGAACCCTTCCGGGTTAATGATGGACTGCTGATACATCTGCAGATACTTTTCGTTATTGATCCAGGCGGAATCCGAAAATTCCTGCTTTACCGGATACAATTTCTGGTCGCTCATAGCGTTCTCCTGCGAGTTATTATCATTGTTGGCTCGGCGCGGTGTCCGCACAGTAACTGACGTAACCAATGCGCTTAATGCCTTTGCATTCATAGTGGTCATTGGCTGCCAAATGCTGAATTAGACAATGGTCTATCCACAATCCGGGCTGATTATGTCTTTTTTTTCAGCAGTGAGACGCCCAAACCCCATTCTGCCAAGCCGTGCGCCGGTTTCGTCCTTTATTACCGCATCCATGCCGGCCAATGCCCCCGACCAAAGCCGTACAAACACCGTACCGCGGTGGCACCTGCTACTTATGGCTAATTTCTCACCAATTCAGAACTGCACCATAGTGGTTCGGCACAACGACAATAACAGGAGAGTAACATGCGCAAGACTTCCGCGATTCTGCTGGCCGCTGCCCTGCCAATGGCTGTGCAGGCTGCTAATACCGAATTCACCTATGGTGGTTTTATTAAGTTCGACGCTATGTACAGCCAGTATTCAGATGGTGCTGCTACCAATGCCGGCGCACTTGAAGTTGGACGTGATTTTTATGTCCCGGCTGCTATCCCCACTGCTGGCGATAGTACAAGCAGTACTGATTTCACTGCCCGTTCTTCCCGTTTTAACTTTAAAACCGTAACCACGCTGGATAACGGTGAAAAGGTTACCGGCTTTGTTGAGCTGGATTTCCTGACCACCACTGAAGGGGATGAACGAGCCTCTAACTCATTTGCACCGCGTCTGCGTCATGCTTACTTCAGCTACAACAATGTACTGGTAGGTCAGACCTGGACTACCTTTATGAACGTTGGCGCCCTGCCGGAAATGGTCGACTTCTTCGGTGTTTCTGAAGGTACCGTATTTGGTCGTCAGTCCCAGATTCGCTACACCATGGGTAATCTGCAATTAGCCTTGGAAAACCCGGAAAGCACTATTGGTGGTGCTCGTGGTGGTGATGAAGTCGATCAATCCAAAATGCCCGACCTGATTGCCCGCTACAACATTGCAGCCGGAGACCACTCTTTCAGTGTTGCCGGTATTGTTCGCCAGCTTTCAGATGACGATGGTGCTGGTAACGATGACAGCGCAATGGGATACGGCGTAAACGTTGCAGGCGTTGTAAAACTGGGTGCTGATGACCTGAAATTCAGCGTTACTCACGGCCAGGTAGCCCGCTATGTAGGCTTGGGCGCAACAGCCGCCGACGCTGTGATAGTTGGAGCTGATATTGAGCCAACTGACGTAACAGCGGCATTTGTTGCCTACCGTCATTTCTGGAACCCGAAACTGCGCAGCACCGTTGCTTACTCAATGCTGGATGCTGATTATGAAGGAGCAGGTGCAGCGGCTTTGATTGAAAAATCCCAGAGCGCTCGTATTAACCTGATGTACTCACCGGTTAAAGAAGTGACTTACGGTGTGGAATACAGTAATTCTAAGATTGAGAAAGATGACAACACTGACGGCACCATGGACCGTCTGCAGTTCACTGCCAAATACAGCTTCTGATCTTAAGTTGCTGTAACCAAACCCGGCTTCGGCCGGGTTTTTTATTGCCTGTTATTCCCTCGCCCCGCACAATACCGACTGTCGAAAAACAACAATAAGGAACCTGCATGGCCCGCCGCGATAAGCTGATTCAACCCAATGGACAACCCGCCTTCGGGCTGTTCAGCGACGGTGTCGAACAGATTAATTACCTTGATTATGACCTGCGCACCGCCATGGACCGTAAGCGCAGCGGGCTGGCCAAACGCTTCGGCTTTAATCAGTTTCAGTTTGTCAGCCTGCTCAGTGACGAGCTGATTATCGGTATCGCCATTGTCGACCTGAAACTGGTCAGCAACGCCTTTGTGTACCTGTACCAACCCGCCACAAAACGCTTTGAAGAATTCAGTTTTTTACAGCCGCTGGCGCGCCACACCCACATTGACCCGCGCCCCAACAGCGGTGTGGCGGAATTCCGCCAGGGCAATAACCTGTTGCGCATTCAGGCCAGCCATACGCCCGGTGTACGCAAACTGGAAGTAAACCTGCCCGGCAAACTGAGCATTGACGCCACCATCGACGAAAGCACCTCCTACAACCCGCTGGCCATCTGCACCCGCGCCGGCTACACCGGCTGGGTGTTTACCCAGAAAAGCGCCGCTCAGGTGTGCCATGGCCGTGTGCAATGGCACGATCAGGCATTCGATTTACAACAACTGCGGGCACTGGCCGCCGTAGACTGGACCGGCGGCTACATGCGCCGCGAAACCTTCTGGAACTGGGGCAGCCTGTCGTGCCACCTGCGCGACGGCCGCCGGCTGGGCTTTAACCTGGCCGCCGGCGTTAACGAAACCGGCTTCACCGAAAACGCCCTGTGGCTGGACGGCCGCTTAATAAAAGTGGATATGGTGGATTTCCGTTTCGACCGCTACCAACCCAACCACAGCTGGGCCATGCGTTCCGCCGACGGCATTATTGACCTGCACTTTACCCCGCACGGACGCCGGCAGGATAAAACCAATGCGCTGGTTATTGCCTCAAATTTCAGCCAGTACTTCGGCCAGTACCACGGCGAAATACGCCTGCCGGGGGAAGTGATTCATCTGGAAGGGGAATGGGGATTGGCGGAGGATCACTTCGCTAAGTGGTAGGTTGACTTCCGCTGCGCGGCAGCTGATGCGGCCTTGGCCGTCACTGCGTGCCGGCTTTTTGCGGGCTGCGCCCGCAATAGGCCAGCCGGCAAGGCTGGCATAAAAAAGCCGTCACGCAGTGACGGCTAAACCAGCGGCTGTAAGCCGCACCAGCCCAACGGGCTGGCATACGCAGCACCAGCCTGCAAGGCTGGCCCAGAGCCTCAGGGCAGCTGCTCGCTGATGCGCAGCGTCAGCACACCTTCATGCTTGTTGCTGACGCCAGTCAGCTCCGCCTGCCAGTCGCCACTCTGGGCGATGGGCTCTCCCGATAAAGAAATCCGTGCAGTAACGGTTACTTTGGCCGCACTGCTCAGGTTCATATCCGCCACCATGGCCTGGCTGTCATTCAGGGTCACCAGCTGCGGTAAATCGGCCAGCGTCAGACGCTGCGCCGCCAGTGGCATGGGCGGGCCTTCCGGGTCGCGGGCCAGTACAAACACGGTAGTTTGTGGGTCCAGCTGCGCACGCACGGCATCCGACACTTCCACTAATATTTTCAGCTCGGCCCGTTGCAGGAAGCTTAAATCCACTGTTTCGCCCTGCTCACGCAGGCGTTCGGCGGCGCGTTCAATGCCCTGCACCAGCACCCGGGTTTCCGGAGTATCGGGCAGGCTTTGCCACAGCCGTTGCCAGTGCTGAATGGCATCGCGGTATTGCCCCAGTTCAAAGGCCATCATGCCGGCCAAGCCACGGGTTTGCGGCTGGTTAGGCTGCAGGGCCAGGGAGTCCTGCATTAATTTATAAATACCGGCATCAACTTGCTGGCCGCCGCCAAAGAACCGGGCCTGCGCCAGCAAGCTGAGCAAACTGGCGCGGTCAGCGACCGCTTCTTCGGGCAAGGTCAGCAGCAAGGCGCTGAAGACTTCATCAGCGCGCTCGTAATCACCATTATTCAGGCTCATACGGCCGAGCAGATACGACCATTCGGCGTTATCCGGGTAGCGTTGCGCGGAAACCTCTAATAAAGCCAGCAATTCCGTTTGTTCATTCTTGCTCAGTTCCGCTTCGGCGGCTTTCTGCAGCAGTTCGGTAGCACGCAGCTGGTCGCCCGCGCCCCATTGCTGATACAGCGCCAGGGTGGCCAGCAAACTGACCACCAGCAACGCCAGCGCCAGTGGCCAGCGTTTGCGCACATCCACACTGCTCAGCCCCTGTTCGGCGGTGGCCGCCGCAGCCAGAAATTCACGGTCCAGTTCCAGCTGTAAGGCCTGCTTGCGGGCGTCATCCAGATCACTGGCGGCCACTTCACGGCTGCGTTCTTCGTACAGGCGCAGGTTTTCTTCGCTCTGGTCATTCACGTCCTGCGGGCGGCGGTACCACACCGGCACCAGCAGAAACATCAGCAGCACAATGGCCAGTAACAACGATGCCCAGATCATGAGGATTTCGCCTTATTTTTCAGTGCCTGCAGACGCGCCTGCTCTGCTTCAGTTAACGGGGCCGGGGCGCGGCTCTGGTTGCGGCGCATACCAATCAGCAGCAGTACCCCCAGCAACAGCAGCAGCAGCGGGCCGAACCACAGAATGATGGTTTCGGCTTTAAACGGCGGGTTGTAACGGACGAAATCGCCGTAACGGTCGACCATGTAGGCGACAATTTCGGTATCGCTGGCACCGCCCTGCATCATTTCATAAATTTTGTCGCGCATATCCGCCGCCACCGGGGCATCGGAATCGGCCAGATTCTGGTTCTGGCACTTGGGGCAGCGCAGGTCTTCCGCCAGCGAGGCAAAGCGCTTGTTGCGCAGTTCATCGTCAAACTGGTATTTGTGGCCATCCACCACTGCCAGCGCTGGCAGGCTGAACAGGCCGATTAACAACAGAATCAGTTTCATTGCATGGCCTCAAACTGTGGTGCCAGTTTTTCCCAGACGCGGGTGTTCAGGTCGCCCACGTGCTTGGCGCGGATAATACCTTTGCTGTCGACCAGGAAGGTTTCCGGCGCGCCGTAAACCCCCAGCTCCAGCCCCAGCATGCCGTCCGGGTCGCTGATATTGAACAGGTAAGGGTTGCCGTACAGCTGTAACCACTGCCGGGCTTTGAAGTCATCGTCTTTGTAGTTGATGCCAACAATATGGATGCCCTGCGCGGCCAACGTATTCAGAAATTCATGCTCGGCCTTGCAGGTCGGGCACCAGGTGGCCCACACATTCACCAGCACCGGCTCGGCCGGCAAGGTGCGGGTTTCTTCACCCGATTCCACGGTGTTCAGAATAAACTGCGGGAACGGCTTGCCGACCAAGGGCGATGGCAGCGAGGTTTTATCCTCCACGCCCAGACCAATCCAGAACAGTACGCCCAGCGCGACAAAAATACCCAGCGGTACAAATAATAAGGTACGGTTCATGCGGCAGCCTCCGCCAGCCGGCGACGGGCCGGCCGGTAGCGTTTATCCAGAATCGCCAGCAGGCCACCCACCGACATAAAGATGGCGCCCAGCCATACCCAGCGCATAAAGGCTTTTACCTGCAGGCGCATACCCCAGGCACCATCGGCCAGCGGTTCGCCCATAGAGACATAGACATCGCGCCACAGGGTTACGTCCAGCGCGGCCTCGGTCATGATTGAGCCACTGGCGTTGTAGCGGCGTTTTTCCGGGGTCATCACCGTAATCAGTTTATCGTCACGGTACACTTCAATACGGGCAGCATCCGACACGTAGTTCGGCCCTTCAATATGGCCGGTTTCGGTCATCTCAAAGCGGTAATTGCCCAGTTCCGCGCTGTCGCCCGGCGCCATGCGCACGGCTTTTTCGATGCTGTAATTGGATACCATGGTGACGCCAATAATGCTGATGGCCACGCCCAGGTGTGCCAGCACCATGCCCTGATAACTGAGGCCCAGTTTCGGCACCCGGCGCAGCTGACCACGGGCTTTCTGCCACACATCCAGCAAAGTAGCACCGATCAGCCAGAAGCTGACACCCATACCCAGCATTACCTGCCCGTTCAGTTCACCGTTGACGATGAACGGCGTGGCAATGCCCAGCAGCACTGCGGCCACCATGGCACCCAGCGTGGCGCGGCCGAGGCGTTTCAGTTCATCGGCTTTCCAGCGCGACATGGCGCCGTAGGCAATCACCAGCGCCAGCACCAGCGCCAGTGGCACAAACATGGTGTTGAACCAGGCCGCGCCAACGGAAATTTTGCCCAGCCCGGCAAAGTCGATCACCAGCGGGTACAGCGTGCCCAGCATTACCGCCAGCGCCGCCACCACCAGCAACAGGTTATTCACCAGCAGGAAGCTCTCGCGCGATACCCACTCGTAACGGCCCACTGAAGCAACGGTCGGCGCTTTCAGGGCGTACAGCAGTAAGGAACCGCCCACACACAAGCCCAACAGCGCCAGAATAAAGACGCCGCGCTCGGGGTCGGAGGCAAAGGCATGCACCGAGGTGAGTACACCGGAACGCACCAGGAAGGTACCGAGCAAACTCAGCGAGAAGGCAAAAATGGCCAGCAGCACGGTCCAGCTTTTGAACAGGCCACGTTTTTCAGTCACGGCCAGAGAGTGCATTAAGGCAGTCGCCACCAGCCAGGGCATTAAGGAAGCGTTTTCCACCGGGTCCCAGAACCACCAGCCACCCCAACCCAGTTCGTAATAGGCCCACCAGCTGCCCAGGGCGATACCAATGGTCAGAAACACCCAGGCGGTGGTGGTCCAGGGCCGCGACCAGCGTGCCCAGGCGGCATCCAGCCGGCCGCCCAGCAAGGCGGCCAGGGCAAAGGCAAACACCACCGATAAGCCCACATAACCCATATAGAGCGTCGGCGGGTGCACGATTAAGCCGAAATCCTGCAGCAGCGGGTTCAGGTCAGCGCCTTCCACCGGTGCGGAGGGCAGATGCCGTTCAAAGGGGTTGGAAGTTTCCAGGGTAAACAGGATAAAACCGATCGACACCAGCGCCATAACGGCCAGTACCCGGGCCACCATATCCAGCGGCAGGCTGCGGCTGAACAGCGCCACGGCAGCACTCCAGCCGCCCAGCATGGTTACCCATAACAAGAGCGAGCCTTCGTGCGCGCCCCACACGGCGCTGATTTTATAGGGCGTGGGCAGCGCGGTATTGCTGTTGCTGGCCACATAGGCCACGGAAAAATCATCCACCACAAAGGCGTAGGTCAGCGCCAGCAGGCTGAGCAGTAAAAATACCGCCTGCGCGTTGGCCAGCGGCCGGGCATACGCCATCAGCCAATCCTGGCGCAGGCGCAAACCGGTAACCGGCACCAGAAACTGCAGCACCGCTGCCACCAGCGCCAGAATCAGCGCCAGCTGGCCAAATTCAGGAATCAGCGGTTGCATCTTAATACCTCGCCGATTTCAGAGCTTCTTTACCATCCTGGTGCGCTTTATCCAGTGCATCCTGCACCTCTGGCGGCATGTAGTTTTCATCATGCTTGGCCAGCACTTCTGAGGCTTCGAATACACCATCGGCGTTTAACTGGCCCAGCGCCACAATGCCCTGCCCTTCACGGAACAGGTCCGGCAGGATGCCTTCGTAACGAATGGTCACTTCGGCCATGCCATCGGTTACTTTGAAGGTAGCGCCCAGGCCCTGATCGGAGCGCACCACACTGCCAGCCACCACCAGGCCGCCGGCGCGCACGGTTTTACCCACCGGCACTTCGCCATCGGCAAATTGCGTCGGGGTCATAAACAGGTTGATGTTCTGGCTGAGGGAATAGGTCATCAGGCCCACCGCGGTGCCGACGCCGGCCACCAGAAACAAAATAAGCAGCAGACGTTTTTTACGCTGTGGGTGCATGTTTTTTCTCCCGACGCAGACGCTGAGCCTGCTGTTTCAGTAAACGACGACGTTGCAGACCAGGCAGCAACAGGTTCCAGATCACAATCAGGGCGGTCAGGCCGTAAGATAACCACACATAGAGCCCGTGATTACCCATGGCCAGAAAGGCGGTAAAACTGTCGAAATGCATCAGCGCTCCAGAATCTCTTTAACCCAGCTGCGTTTGCGTTCATGCCATAAAATTTCATTACGGGTGCGCAGAATCACCAGTAAGGCAAAAAACAGGTAAGTGGTCACAATCATTATCAGCAGCGGAATCAGCATATCCGGGTGCATGCTGGGCTTTTCGGTCAGCTTCAGCGTCGCCGGTTGATGCAGGGTGTTCCACCACTCCACCGAATATTTAATGATGGGAATGTTCACTAAGCCCACCAGCGCCAGAATGGCGGCGGCTTTAAAGCCGCTTTCTTCTGAATCCATGGCTTTCTGCAGGGCGATAACGCCAAAGTACAGAAACAGCAGCAACAGCATGGAAGTTAAACGCGCATCCCACACCCACCAGGTGCCCCAGGTCGGCTTGCCCCAGATAGCGCCGGTCAGCAGCGCAATTAAGCAGAAACTGGCGCCCACCGGCGCAATCACTTTGGCCACCCAGGCGGCCATTTTCATTTTCCAGATCAGGTAAACCGCCCCGGCCACCGCCATCATCATATAGGCGCTCTGGGCCAGCAGGGCCGCCGGCACATGGATATAAATAATGCGGAAGCTGTTGCCTTGCAGGTAATCGGCCGGCGCATAGGCCAGGCCCCAGATTAAACCCACGACGGTGCCGACCGCCGACAGTCCGGCCAGCCAGGGAATCCAGCGCCCGGTAATGTCATAAAACCACTTCGGGGAACCCAGACGGTGATACAGCTGTTTCAGCCACTGCCACATAAACACACTACCGCGATAAGTTAAGTTTGAGCGCCGCACTGGCCGCAAAGGGGGTCAGACACAACGCCAACGCCAGCAGTGCCCCGAGGAACCCGAGCTGGCCGTTATAATCCATACCAATGCCGGCGTGGTAAACCGCACTGGCTGCAAAGATAAGTACCGGAATGTAAAGGGGCAGAATCAGCAGGCTCAGTAACAAGCCACCACTGCGTACCCCGGCGGTTAACGCTGCCCCCACCGCGCCCAGCAAACTGAGCACCGGCGTGCCGATTAATAAGCTCAGCAGCAAGGCGGCATAGGCTTCGTCCGGCATATTCAGCATTAACCCCAGCACCGGGGCCATCAGGGTAAGGGGTAAACCGCTGATACACCAATGCACCAGCGCTTTGCCCAGCGCCATGGCGTACAGAGATTCCCCCGACGCCAGCCATTGCTCCAGCGAGCCGTCTTCAACATCGGCTTTATACAGTGCATCCAATGACAACAGCGTGGCCAGCAAGGCCGCCACCCAAATTACCCCACCGGCGATTTTGCTTAAAAATTTCGGGTCCGGGTCCACTGCCAGCGGAAATAACGCCGCCACCATTAAAAAGAACATCAGCGGGTTCAGCCATTCACCGGCATTGCGGGCGGCCAGCAGTAAATCGCGTTTAATGGTGGCTGTCACCAGGCTCATACTTTGTGACTCCCCAGCTCCAGCCGCTGCAGGTTACCGATATTTTCCAGCGCATGGTGGCTGGTAATCACCACCGCCCCGCCGGCCTCCACCTGCTGCTGCAGTTTGCCTTCCAGCCACTGCACCCCGGCTTTATCCAATGCGGTGAAGGGTTCGTCCAGTATCCATAAGGGAGCAGGCGCAATACACAAACGGGCTAAGGCCACGCGGCGCTGCTGACCGGCGGATAATTGCTGACAGGGGGTTTCTTCGTAGCCGCCCAGCTCCACTTCATCCAGCGCCGTCCATAAGGCATCGTCTGGCACAGACCAGCTGCTGACCAGCCAGCGCAGGTTTTCCAGCGGGGTTAAGGCTTTTTTAATGGCGGCCAGATGGCCCTGATACAAACGTTGCGCGGCATAGGCGGGAAAATCGGCGTATAAGTCCTGGCCGTGCCAGAGCAAATCACCGCTGTAATCGCGGTTCAGACCGGCCAGCAGACGTAACAAGGTGGTTTTACCGGCGCCGTTGGGGCCGGCCAGCTGCAGCAGGTCACCGTTGTGAACCTGCACGTCCAGCCCATCGAACAGCACCCGGTCGTCGCGTTCGCAACGCAGTTGCCGGGCTTGTAATGCAACGGATGAATGGCCGTAACGGGCAGTCATGATGAGCCTTAATGACAAAATTCCGCCGCATTATATACAAAAACCCACTGTCGCGATGAACGGCCTGAAACTAACATGGGTAAAGATGGGTAAACCTTGGCCGACATCAACATTATGACCCCTGATTCCGTTCCGCTTATCTCCGCCGCGACCGTGAAAACTGCGCTGGCGCGACCTGCCACTGCCCCGGCCAGCAGTGCGGTGTCTGATGGCCGTGGCCAGCCCACCGCCACGGTGGAAATGCAGGTCAGCAGCAGCCAGCGCCAGCCCGAGGGTTTCCGCCTGACCCTGACGTCTGCCCAGGGCCAGCAACTGCAGGTGCTCAGCGAACAGGATTTACCGGCCGGCAGCCGGTTGGTTCTGCAACTGCCCGACGCCAACACCTCTTCTGGTAAACCACTGCAGGTGCTCAGCATCAGCCTGCCGGCCGCCCCCGGCACCACGCCGGCACCACCTTCTGCCCCGGGTACTGCAACCGCCGCCGAGGCGCTGACGCAGGTGCTGAACCGTTTTATTGCCGCCCGTTTAGGCTTGGGTGTTCAGCCGCAGCCGGCGCGCCCGGCTGCCGCCGCGGCCGATCTGTATGCCCGCCCTTCCGCCAGCACCATAGCCGGCACAGCCGCCGGTAACAGCAGCCCTTCAATTAACGCCGCCAGCGCCCGGACCGAACTGCTGAATTTGCTGCAGCAACTGGCCAGCCCGGGCTCAGTGAACACAGCGCCCCGTCCGCTCAGCAGCCAGACCAGTGCCACCAGCAACCTGATAACCAATACCACCGTGCCCGGCCAGCCTATGCCGGTGGCGGTGCAACGGGTCTTGCAAAACTGGCTGCAAACCCTGCCCGCCCCGGCGCAGCTGAGCCAGCCGGCCGGCTTACAGCAAGCCATTCAGAACAGCGGCCTGAGTTATGAACAGCGGTTATTCAGCGCCCTGAGTAACCCACCGGCCAGCAGTGGCCAGAGCAACACCGCCGAGGCCGGTAACCTGTTCCGGCAGCTGTGGCAACGGGCCGCCGCGCTGGCGCAACCCAATCCAGCCACGGGCGCTGCGGCCAATACAGCCGCCGGGGCAGCGCCCGGCCCTGCAGCAACCAACCCTGCCAGCAGCAACGTGGCGGCGCTGCTGCAGGCGGTGCAGCAAACGCTGGAACAACCGGGTCAGTCCGGGTCTGCGACTACCGCTGGTAATATTGCGGCCACCAGCCCGGCCGCTCCCGGCTTGCTGGCCAGCCTGTTCAGCAGTGACCACAAAGCCGTATTGGGCAAAGCGCTGTTAATCTGGGCGCAACAGCTGCACCAGCACAGTGGCAACGACAGCCCGCCGCCGCGCACCCTGCCGATGCTGCCGCCGGCGGATGTGCCGGAAACTTTCCGCCTGCTGCAGGCGGCGCTGGCGCAAACTGAAACCGAGCAGGTGCAGCGCCTGCAGCAGGGCGACAGCTGGCAACTGCAGATTCCGCTGTTTTACCGCGATGGTGAAATGCCGCGTGAAGTGCAGCTGCACCTGCATAAAGACAGCGAGCAGAACGATGCCGATGGCAAACGCAAAGCGGTGCGCTGGCGGCTGCGGCTGCATTTTGACCTGCAACAGCTGGGGCCGCTGGATATTGATATTGAGCTGCAGTACCCGGCCCTCAGCGCCACCTTCTGGTCGCAACAGGCGCCAACCCTGACGCAACTGAACCGCGAGTTGCAGCCATTACGCCAGCGTCTGCAACAACTGGGCGTTGAGGTACAGGAACTGCAGGTGCGCCACGGCCAGCTGCCGGCACCGGAACGTAACCGTATCAGCCAGCGGCTGGTCGATATTCACAGTTAAGGATTAAGGCGATGAGCATTCCGGAATCGTTATTGCAGGCCAGTGAAGCCGTCGCCCTCAGCTACGACGGCGTCAGCGTGCCGAAAATCAGCGCCCGTGGTGAAGACGAACTGGCGCAGGCCATTATTCAGCTGGCCATAGCCCATGAAGTACCGGTGTATGAAAATGCCAGCCTGATGAAGTGGCTGGCGCAGCTGGATGTGGGCGATGAGATTCCCGAATCGCTGTACCGGGTTATCGCCGAAATTCTGGCCTTTGTTTATGCGCTGGAAGGACGGACGCCTGGTACAGATACATAACGAAGCAGAGAAAATTCTTAACCTGGCCTGGGGATATTTCAGAAAGTTGCTGAGGCAACCGTGTGCGCCATGGCCTGATTTTGTTCCCTACAAAATCAGGCATTCACCCCGTCCTGGGGATCGATGGCGCACTCGAGCCCCCACGGAAGGGTTCACGGCGAGTTGCAGCAGTAACTTTCTGAAAGAGTACACAAAAGCTTTTTTAACTTACCCCAGTCTTTTCCGCCTGCTGCGCCAGCGCTGCCAGCAACCAGACCAGGTGATTCTGCACCAGCGCATCCGGTATCAGCTCCACGCCGTCCAGCAACAAGGGCAACGACTGATAGCGATAGGCATCAATCAGACCATGCAATGAGGTGATAAAAAACAGCGCCAGCTGCATCCGCTGCGGCTCCGGCTGCTGCTGCATTGCCGGCACCGCGTCCTGCAGCAACGCCAGCCAATGGCGCTGCCATTCTTCCGCCAGCCGGCCAACCTGCAGGCGGATTTCCTGACTGGCCTGATCGGCCTCCTGCAAACTCAGCAGCGGCGGCTGCAACATCAGCTGGTAATAACCGGGCCAGCGCTGCGCAAAAGCAATTAACTGGCCGGCACTGGCACACAACGCATGCCGGGCTGAATCGGCCATTTGTTGCCGGCTGAGGGCGGCAAAGGCCAGCTCAAAACCGCGCCGGCGGCTGTGCAGAAACAGCGTTTCTTTATCGGGGAAGTAGTTGTAGATGTTGCTGGCGGTCATGCCCAGCTCGGTGGCCAGCTTGCGCATCGACAGGTGGTGAAAGCCCACTTCGGCCATAACCTGCGCGGCACTGTCCATAATGCGCTCGCGCTGAGCGTTGATTTCTTCCGTGGTAAAAGGCTTCTTCGGCATGCCGGACTCCTGCGTTTTTTTGACACTTGTTTAACGAACGCAGGTTTACCAGCAAAAACAGGGCCATATCCGCCACTACGGACAGAAAATCGTTAACCTTCAGAACCTTCAGAACCTTCAGAACCTTCAGAACCTTCAGAACCTTCAGAACCTCAGCGCCGTTGCCGCCAGGCGCTGTAGCGCGAATGCACACCCCGGGTCAGGGCACTGGAATAATTTTCCATAATGTCCACGCCGACCAGAATCACCACAATTAATACCGAAATTTTAATCCCCAGCGCCGGCGTCGCCACGGCAATGGCCACCCCCACCGCCGCCAGCGCCCAGATGGTCGCCGCCGAGGTGACACCCAGCACAATACCGTCTTTCGACAGCATCACCCCGGCGCCCAGAAAGCCCACCCCGGTGACCACCTGGCCGATAATCCGCGAGGCATCGGTGGCTTCGCTGTTCACCGTCTGCGACAAGGCAATAAAGACATAGGTCCCCAGCACAATCAGGCTGGAGGTGCGGATGCCCACCGGCTTGCCGCGCAACTGCCGCTCCAGGCCAACAATGGTGCCGCACAGCAAGCAGGCCAGCAGCGCCTGCCAGTCCAGGGGCGCAATGTTCATTAACGAATCCAGATTCATGCCCGCTCCAGCAGGAAAAAAACAAGCGCCCAGATTACTCAGCCACCCGTCACTTGACCAGTACCGCCGCAGCGGTCAGCGGCATGACGGCAGCCGTCCGGGCTGGTTATAATGCCGCGCACTTAAAGGTCATACAGAAGTAGCTTTTCATGCCTGCTGATTTGCGTATTAACGCCCGTTGGGTAATCCCCATGACGTCCGCCAGTAGCAACGTACTGGAACACCAGGCGGTGTTTGTGCACAACGGCCGTATTCTGGCGGTAGAAGACGCCGCCACCAGCACCCGCGAGGCCGCCCAGACCATTGACCTGCCCAACCATGTGCTGCTGCCGGGTTATATCAACGCCCACGGTCACGCCGCCATGTCGCTGTTCCGTGGTATGGCCGACGACAAAGCCCTGATGACCTGGCTGCAGGAGCATATCTGGCCAGCCGAAGGGCGCTGGGTCGACCATGAGTTTGTCCGCGACGGCACCCAGCTTGCCATCGCCGAAATGCTGCAGACCGGCACCACCACCTTTGCCGATATGTACTTTTACCCGGCCGCGGCGGTGGAAAGTGTGCTGGCCACCGGCATCCGTCACGTCAGCTTTACGCCGGTGCTGGATTTCCCCACCAACTTCGCCCAGAACGCCGACGACTACATTCAGAAAACCCTGGCGGTGCGCGACCAATACAAGCATCTGCCGCTGCTCACCTTCGGCTTCGGCCCGCACGCGCCCTACACCGTTTCCGACGGCCCGCTGCGTGAGATTATGACGCTGGCCGATCAGCTCGATACGCCGGTGCAGATCCACCTGCAGGAAACCGCCTTTGAAGTAGCGCAAAGCCTGGAACAATTTGGCTGCCGGCCGACTCAGCGCCTGGCCGAGCTGGGGTTTATGACCGAGCGGGTCAGCTGCGTGCACATGACCCAGATCAGCGCTGAAGATATTGCCATTCTGCAACGCAGCGGCGCCTCGGTGGTGCATTGCCCGCAATCCAACCTGAAACTGGCCAGCGGCTTCTGCCCCAGCGCGCAACTGCTGCAGGCCGGTATTAATGTCGCCATCGGTACCGACGGCGCCGCCAGCAATAACGATCTGAACCTGCAGAGTGAACTGCAAACCGCCGCTTTACTGGCCAAAGCCGTCGCCGGCGATGCCGCTGCCGTTCCTGCGGCACAGGCGCTGTATATGGCGACCATGGGCGGTGCCAAAGCACTGGGCATTGAAGAACACACCGGCTCACTGGAAAGCGGCAAATGGGCCGACCTGCAGGCGGTGGACTTATCCGGGTTGGCGCAGCAACCGCTGTACGACCCCGTATCACAGCTGGTGTACACCGGCAGCAGCCAGGCCGTTACCCATGTATGGGTAGCCGGTAAGCTGTTGCTGGAACAGGGGCAATTCACCCACCTCGACGCCGACAAAATACGGCATAATGCCGCCCATTGGGGCCAGCGCATCCGCAGCGCTTAACTGTAACGGCCGTTTTAACAGGAACCGCACATGCAACCGACACAGAACGTAGACCGCGCCGAAATTGCCAAGTTTGAAGCCCTGGCATCCCGCTGGTGGGATATGGAAAGCGAGTTCAAACCGCTGCACGACATCAACCCGTTGCGCACCAACTACATCGACAGCTTTGCCCAGCTGGCCGGCAAAACCGTGCTGGATGTGGGCTGCGGCGGCGGCATTTTAAGTGAAGGCATGGCCCAGCGTGGCGCCACCGTTACCGGCATCGATATGGGTGAAGCGCCGCTGAATGTGGCGCGCCTGCATGCGCTGGAAAGTGGTGTCAGCATTGATTACCGCCAACTGCCGGTGGAACAGCTGGCCGCCGAGCAACCGGCCAGCTTCGATGTGGTGACCTGTATGGAAATGCTGGAGCACGTGCCGGACCCGGCGTCGGTCATTAAGGCCTGTTTCGATCTGGTGAAACCGGGCGGCATGGTGTTTTTCTCTACCATTAACCGCAACCCGAAAGCCTACGCCTTTGCCATTATCGGTGCTGAATACCTGCTGCGCCTGCTGCCGGCCGGCACCCACGATTACAGCAAGTTTATCAAGCCCAGCGAACTGACCCGCTGGTGCCGCGCCGCCGGCCTGGACGTTACCCACATGACCGGCATGGTGTACAACCCGCTGACCAAAATCTACAAGCTGAAAGACAACGATGTGAGCGTGAACTACCTGATGGCGACCCGGAAACCGGTATGACCTCAGCCAACCTATCACGCCACCCGCGCCCGCAGGCGGTGCTGTTCGACCTCGACGGCACTCTGGTGGATTCAGCGCCGGATTTTTACACCGTGGTAAACAGCCTGCGCGCCGAAGACGGCCTGCCGGCGCTGCCGCATCCAGCCATCCGCGAGCAGGTCAGCAACGGCGGTATGGCGCTGGCGCGCCTGACCTGGAATTTAACCGCTGAGCATCCGCAACTGGCCGACTACCGCCTGCGCCTGCTGGCCCGTTACAGCGAGCATATCGGCAGCGCCAGCGGGCTGTTTCCGGGCTTTGCACAAACGCTGCACGGGCTGCAACAGGCCGGTATTCAATGGGGCATTGTCACCAACAAACCGCGCCCCTATACCGAACCGCTGCTGCAGCGGCTGGGTATTGAGGCCGCCGTGGTGGTGTGCCCGGATGATGTCAGCCAGCCCAAGCCGCACCCGGAACCCTTGTTCAAAGCCGCCGCCGACCTGAACCTGGAGGCTTCGCAGTGCTGGTACGTGGGCGATCATATCCGCGATATCGACGCCGCCCGTGCCGCCGGTATGCCCAGCGTGGCGGCGTTATTCGGTTATGTCGAAGCCGGCGATGATCCGCAGCAATGGCAGGCCGACTACAGCATTAACCAGCCACAGGATTTACTGCACCTGCTGGCCCTGAACTGAGCGGCAAAGCGGACAAACCTTGCCGCTGCTTGCCGCCTGAATGGATTTTTTGATTGGAAACCGACCCCATGCACATTGCCCCCAACGCTCTGCAAGGCCGCATTATTCTGGTTACCGGCGCCGGTTATGGCATCGGCCGTACCGTCGCCCTCACCTACGCCCGCGCCGGCGCCACTGTGCTGCTGCTGGGCCGCACCCAGCAAGCCCTGAACGACACCTACGACCTGATTGAAGCCGAAGGCCTTCCGCAGGCGGCGGTTATTCCCTTTGATCTGGAAGAAAAAGACGAAGAACGCTACCGCCAGCTGGCCGGCATTATTGAAGAAAACTTCGGGCATCTGGATGGCGTGCTGCTAAATGCCGGTGTATTGGGCCAGCGCACCATGCTGGATAACTATCACTGGGATACCTGGCAGAAGGTGATGCAGATTAACGTCAACAGCCAGTTCATCCTGATGAAACACCTGCTGCCGCTGCTGCAGAAAGCACCCGCCGATGCCTCGGTAATATTCACCACCAGCAGTGTCGGCCGCCAGGCGCGCGCTTACTGGGGCGCCTATGCGGTTTCCAAATTCGCCACCGAAGGCTTAATGCAGCTGCTGGCCGAAGAACTGGAAAACACCAGCCGCATCCGCGTGAACTGCATTAACCCGGGCGGTACCCGTACCGGTATGCGCAACGCCGCCTACCCGGCCGAGAACCCGGCCAGCGTGCCCACCGCCGACACCATTATGCCGCTATATCTGCACCTGATGAGCCCGGACTCCATCGGCACCCACGCCCAAAGCCTGGACGCCCGCGACTGGGTAGCGGCGAACACCTGAACCCGTACGCTGCCGGGGCGTGTCATCGCGGCCCGGCGCTCCTTGCGTCATATTTCCGACAAACAATGCTAGAAAAACCTGCCGAAAAACCGGCGTTTATTCCACCAGCCTCCCCTCCCAAATGCCGTCAAATTGACGACGCCCTTCCGATTGCCGCCCAAGAAATTGCACTAACCTACTGAAATATAAGAAAAATATAGAAACAACAAAAACTGGCACGGAAATCGCTTATTCACTGCAGGAATCATTTACCTGCATGAGGCGACCTATGGTCAGTCCGTTACACAGCAACGGCCACGCTGAACTTCAGCGCGAAAATGTGGTGTCTGCATTTGGCGATCTGGCTTCGCGGCCAGACCTGCGCCCGGAACTGCTGCTGAAACTTACCGGCAAACTGCAGACCACACTGGACCTGAACCAGCTGCTGGAAATTTTCTTTACCGAAATGCAGCAGGCGGTATTGGTGGATGGCATGGTGTATCAGCATGCGGAATTAAAGCTGCGTTACAGCATCGGTCGCCAGCCACCGCACAGCGCCAGCTACCAGCTGCAAACCCAGAAAGATTATATGGGCGAGCTGGTGTTCTACCGCTCAACCCGTTTCCGCGAACACGAACTGGCCAATATTGAAGGCTTACTGAGTACCCTGGTGTTTCCGCTGCGCAACGCCCTGCGTTATCAGGAAGCGCTGCTGGCCGCCTACCGCGACCCGCTCACCGGCGCCGGTAACCGGGTGGCACTGGATCAGACCCTGAACCGCGAAATTGAACTGACCAAACGCCACCAGCAGGATTTAAGCATCCTGATGCTGGACCTGGATCACTTTAAACTGATTAACGACCTGTACGGCCATGCCACCGGTGACGAGGTACTGAAGGCCGTGGTGGATTGCATTGGTCGCTGTATCCGCCAGACCGATATGTGCTTCCGCTACGGCGGCGAAGAATTTCTGATTATGCTCAGCAACGCCGATGGCGCCGGCGCATTGCGCATTGCCGAACGCATCCGCATGAGCATCAGTGACCTGCGTTTTGATACCGACAAAGGCCCGCTGCAGGTAACCACCAGCATCGGCTGTGCCGGAATGACCTTTGAAGATGATAAAGAATCGCTGCTGCACCGCGCCGACAAAGCCCTGTACCGGGCCAAGCACGCCGGCCGCAACCGGGTGATTTGTGATGTGGATGAAGTGACGGTGGTGTAACAGGCGCCGGCACCTTGCTGGTGCCGTTCGCGGTTAAGTGTTACGGCGTTAAGCGTTCCGAGGGCGTTGTCGTCAGATGCACAGCACGCCTAACCCTCAACTCAGAACGCCCAACGCCTCAGGCGCTGATCTCACCCCCCAATTTTCTTCTGCCGCGCCTTCGCCGGCCCGGTTTTCTTCGGTGCGGCAATCTGGCGGATTTTCTGGCGTTTGGCCACCCGCTCAAAGTTTTCCTTCTCTTTGCCGACCATGCGCTTGACGTTTTTACGTTCCAGCCCGACCAGGTCGTACAGGTCATTCACGTCTTTCTGTGCCAGCTCGACCCAGGTGCCCACCGGCACGTTGGACGGCATAAAGATGCAACCATAACGCACGCGCTTCAGGCGGCTGACGGTAACGCCCTGGCTTTCCCACAGGCGGCGCACTTCGCGGTTTTTACCTTCCATTAACACCACGTGGTACCACTTGTTCTGGCCGTCACCGTCAAAATACTGAATGTCGGTAAAACGGGCCATGCCGTCTTCCAGCAGTACGCCTTCTTTCAGGCGTGCGATCATGGCATCGTCCACGTCACCGCGTACCCGCACGGCGTATTCACGGTCAATGCCGGAGGACGGGTGCATGAGTTTGTTGGCCAGTTCACCGTCGGTGGTAAACAGCAGCAAACCACTGGTGTTGATGTCCAGACGGCCAATATTGACCCAGCGCTCACCCTTGGTGCGCGGCAGGTGTTCAAACACGGTCGGACGGCCTTCCGGGTCGGTACGGGTACAGACTTCGCCCACCGGTTTGTTGTAGGCCAGAATGCGGACGCTGCGACCGACGTCTTTCAGATCAATAGAACGGCCATCGACGCGCACGTCATCGTGGCGGCCACCGCGATCACCGAGACGGGCCATCACGCCATTCACCGTTACCCGGCCTTCGGCAATCCAGCCTTCAATTTCGCGGCGTGAACCGACACCGGCCAGCGCCAGTAATTTCTGAATACGTTCGTTCATAAGACTCTATTGGTCATCCTCGCGGGGGGCGGCATCAACGCCGGGCCCCGTTTCTGTAGTGGTAAATCGGTTGAGCACATCGCTCAGTTGACGCGGCTGCGCGCTGGCAGCCGCGGGGTCTTGCGGTTCTTTCTCAGGTAATTCAGCCTCGCCCTCGTCGGGACGATGAAACAGGCTGCTTTCAACCCGCGCCACAATATCGGCGGCGCGGGCCAGATCGTCTTCGGTTTCCGCCAGCACATCGGCGCCACGGGCGGCGACTTCGTCATCGCTGCGGAACTCGTAATCTTTGGCTGGTTCTTTACGCGCCTCGGCGTCATCGCCCAGTTCCAGCCGCCGGTTGGCGTCGTCCAGCTCGCGGATTTCCATCAGGCTGGGCAGGTCTTCCAGGCTTTTCAGGCCAAAGTAATCGAGAAATTCTTTGGTGGTGGCGTACATCGCCGGCCGGCCCGGTACATCGCGGTAACCGACTACCCGCACCCATTCCCGTTCGAGCAGGGTTTTCATAATGCCGGAGCTGACCACCACGCCACGCACGTCTTCAATATCGCCACGGGTAATGGGCTGACGATAGGCAATCAGGGACAGGGTTTCCAGCAAGGCGCGCGAATAACGCTGCGGACGCTCATCCCATAACCGTGCCACCCAAGGGGCTACTTCAGTGCGTACCTGCAGGCGATAGCCCGAGGCGACTTCGGCCAGCTCGATACCGCGCCCCAGCAGGTCTTGCTTCAGCTCGGTCAAGGCCGTCCGCAGTTCACTGAACGACGGCGGATTTTCTTCGCCGAACAGGCTTTGCATGCGCTCCAGCGACAGCGGCGCACCGGCGGCCATTAAGGCGGCTTCGAGGATGTTTTTCAGCGGCGGCTGGCTCATGCCGGTTCTCCGTCGGGACTGCTGAATTCGTTATACGACGGACCTTCCGCCGGTCGTTCACTGCGCGCCCGCACGTGGATGGGGCCGAACAGTTCCTGCTGCACAATGTCGATTAAGGCTTCTTTTACCAGTTCCAGCACCGCCAGAAAGGTAACCACGACGCCCAGTTTACCTTCCTGCCCATCAAACAGGGAACGGAAGGTCACAAAATGGCCACCCTGCAGCTGCGCCAGCACCTGGCTCATGCGTTCACGGGTCGACAGTTGTTCGCGCTGAATTTCGTGGTGTTCAAAGCGTTCGGCCCGGCGCAGGACGGCGGCAAAGGCCAGCATCAGTTCTTTCATGTCCACTTCCGGATGCACCCGTTCCTGAATACGGTCGGGGGCGTCGATATCGGCGACAAAAATATCGCGTTCCAGCCGTGGCAACTCATCCAGATTTTCGGCGGCGTTTTTAAAGCGTTCGTATTCCTGCAGGCGGCGCAGCAGTTCGGCGCGCGGATCTTCTTCGTCGCCGTCGGCACCGTCTTCACGGTTGCGCGGCAGCAGCATACGGCTTTTGATTTCCGCCAGCATGGCGGCCATCACCAGATATTCACCGGCCAGTTCCAGCTGCAGCGACTGCATCAGGTCGATGTATTCCATGTACTGATCGACAATGTCTGAGACGTTTACATCGAGAATATCGAGGTTTTGTTTGCGGATCAGGTACAGCAGTAAATCGAGCGGGCCTTCAAACTGCTCCAGAATCACTTCCAAGGCATCGGGCGGAATGTATAAATCCAGCGGCAGCTGGGTATAGGGCTGCCCCTGCACCAGCGCAAAGGGCATTTCCTGCTGGCCACTGCCACCCCGGCTGCTCGGCGCGGCCGGCAGCACCACTCCCGCTGCGGGAGCAGTGGCTGGCTGCACGACGTTATCCGGGGTGACGGGTTGCATAAGAACTCAGCGGAAGCCGTAAATGCCGACCGCGCGGCGCACTTGTTCCAGCAGCGGCTGGCTGATGGCACGGGCTTTGGTGGCACCCTGCTGCAGCATGTCTTCGATGTCGTCCGGGCGTGCCAGCAGGTCGTTATAACGCTCGCGGGCCTCGCCCACTTCGGCATTAATTAACGCGAACAGGCGTTTTTTGGCATCGCCCCAGCCAATGCCGTCGGCGTAGGCCTGACGCATTTCGGCGGTTTGTTCGGCGTTGGCAAAAGCCTGATAAATCTGGAACACGGTGGAGGTATCCGGGTCTTTCGGTTCGCCCGGTTCCTGCAGGTTGGTAACGATTTTGTTGATCTGTTTCTGCAGTTGTTTTTCCGGCAAAAACAGCGGAATGGTGTTGCCGTAGCTTTTGCTCATTTTGCGGCCGTCCAGGCCCTGCAGTACAGCGACGTTTTCGTCGACTTGATAGTCCGGCAGCGTTAACAGCGGTTCTTTTTTGCAGAACAGGTGGTTAAAGCGCTGGGCAATATCACGCGCCATTTCCACGTGCTGAATCTGGTCTTTACCCACTGGTACTTTGTTGGCACCAAACATAAGGATGTCGGCGGCCATTAATACCGGGTAGCTGAACAGGCCCATGGTGATGGCTTTGTCGGCGTCTTCGCCGTCGGCGATATTGGCGTCTACCGAGGCTTTGTAGGCGTGGGCACGGTTCATCAGGCCTTTGGCGCAGACGCAGTTCAGAATCCAGGTGAGTTCCGGAATTTCGCGGATATCGGACTGGCGGTAAAAAGTGGCGTTATTAATATCCAGCCCCAGCGCCAGCCAGGTAGCAGCGATTTCCATGCCGGACTGGTGCACAGCGGCCGGGTCCTGACACTTAATTAAGGCGTGGTAGTCGGCCAGAAAATAGAAAGTTTCATTGGTGGCTTCACGGCTGGCAGCAATAGCCGGGCGAATGGCCCCCACATAGTTGCCCAGATGGGGGGTGCCGGTGGTGGTGATGCCGGTTAAAACGCGCTGTTTACTCATACAACCAATTCTCGGTGCTGTTTGGCAAAGGGCGCATAATACCGGTTTTGCTGGGACGTTTCAGTCCTTATGCGATATGGATTAAGCAAATCCTTTTCGGTGTACATATTCAGAAATTGCCCTGGTAACACGCCGTAAACCCTTCCCTGGGGGCTCGAGCGCGCCATCCGTGGCGCACACGGTTACCCGGACAATTTCTGAAAGTACCTCAATACGTCCCGGCTTTATTACTAAAGGAAAGCGCTGGCGTCGCCTACGCCCTGACGGGTTACCACAGCCTGTTCTTCGGTCATATCCACCACGGTGGTGGCTTCAAAACCACAGTGGCCGCCGTCAATCACCAGGTCGAGGTCGTGTTCCAGCCGCTCGCGGATTTCGTAAGGGTCGGCCAGTGGCAGGTCTTCACCCGGCAGAATCAGTGAGCTGCTCATCAGCGGTTCGCCCATTTCTTCCAGTAAGGCTATGGCAATAGCATTGGCGGGTACGCGGATGCCGATGGTGCGTTTTTTCGGGTTCATCAGCAGCCGCGGAACTTCGCGGGTGCCTTCCAGAATAAAGGTGAAGGCGCCGGGTGTGTGGGCTTTCAGCTGGCGGTACTGGCTGTTATCCACTTTGGCGAAGTTGGACAGTTCGGATAAATCGCGGCACAGCAAAGTGAAGTTGTGTTTTGGCCCCAGCTGGCGCAGGCGCTGTACCCGCTCGGTGGCTTTTTTATCGCCCAGCCGGCAGGCCAGTGCATAGGCGCAATCGGTCGGGATAACGACCAGACCACCATTACGCAGAATTTCCGCCGCCTGTTTGATCAAACGCTGTTGCGGGTTGTCGGGGTGGATCTGAAAGAACTGACTCACGGTAACTCCTTATCCGGCCGTCGCGGGCGACGCCCAGTTATGCCACACCGGTGTAATCCCCGCCGGGAAGGTGGGCATAATGCCCAGTTCCAGGCCAAAACGGTTTGGCCCATGGTAATCACTGCCGCAGGAACCCAGCAGATTAAATTCACGGGCCAGCGCGCTGATCTGGCCTTGCTGATTGCTATCCATTAACCCGTAGGCCACTTCCACTGCGCTGCCGCCGGCGGCGATAAAATCCTGCAGGCAGGCCCGCAGTTTGGTGCGGGTCATGTTGTAATGGTGTGCATGGGCCAGTACGGCGGTGCCGCCGGCCGCGATAATCCACTGTACTGCCTCGGCCAGTTCTGGCCAGCCGGCTTTAACATCACCCACTTTGCCAGCGCCCAGATATTTACTGAAGGCTACTGCCATAGAGGGTACCAAGCCCTTATCGACCAGATATTGCGCAAAGTGCGGCCGGCCAATCTGATCACCGCCGGCGTAGGCTTCGACCTGCGCCAGATCAATACTGTGGTGCAGTTTTTTACCGACTTTTTCGGCAATTAAGGCCGCGCGGTTGCGCCGGGCTTCGCTCTGCCGGGCTTCCGCCGCCAGCATGGCCGGGCTGTCGGGGTCAAAATTCAGGCCCACCACATGGATGGTAATACCGCCCCACACGCATGACAGCTCGATACCGGGAATCAGCCGGATGCCTGCTGTTGCTGCTGCCGGCCGGGCGTCACGGAACCCTGCCACGGTATCGTGGTCGGTAATGGCCAGGGTGGTAATGCCCCGTTCATGTGCACGCGCCACCAATTCCGCCGGCGTTAATTTGCCGTCAGAGGCGGTGGTGTGACAATGCAGATCAGTTTCGGAAGGCACGTTGGACGCTTACCCCTGGTTACGCCATAATCGGCCCTCATTGTAATAACACTGCGGCCACATAGCGAATACCGATATGCACTGGCCCGCTACGGCCGACCATTTTTTCAGGAGCATTGCCCATGTGGTACGCCATTATTTCCCAGGATGTGCCCGACAGCCTGCAAAAGCGTTTGTCGGTACGGCCTGCGCATTTACAGCGCCTGCAGGATTTAACCGACGCCGGCCGTTTATTGCTGGCGGGGCCGCATCCGGCTATCGACAGCGAAGATCCGGGCAGTGCCGGCTTTACCGGCAGCCTGGTGGTGGCTGAATTTTCTTCCCTGGCGGAAGCCCAGAGCTGGGCCGATGCTGACCCTTATGTTGCGGCCGGGGTATACCAGCAGGTGCTGGTGAAACCTTTCCGTAAAGTTCTTCCCTGAGCAGACAATAACAAAGGAAATACGCTGTGAAAAAATTCCTGCTGGCACTCACATTAATGGCTACCGCGGCGGGTGCTGCGGCGGTTGAAAAACGCTACGTAACCGACACATTATGGCTGCAGTTACGCAGCGGCCCGAGCACCGAGTACCGGATTCTGCAGGCGCTGCCCAGTGGCGAGCATCTTATTTTTATCGAAGAAGACGCGGAAACCGGCTACACCAAAGTTAAAACCGATAAAGGCCAGGAAGGTTTTGTGCTGAGCCGCTTCCTGGAAATGGAACCCATCGCCAAAGAAAAACTGGTACTGGCCAACCGCGAACTGGAACGGGTTAAAGCCGAACTGGATACCACCCGCACTCAGCGTAATGAACTGCGCACCGAAGTGGAAAAGCTGAAAAGCGAACGCTCGGGTTTAGGCCGCAGCAAAAGTGAGCTGGAAGAAGAGCTGAACCGGGTTAAAGAAATTTCCGCTAACGCGCTGGAGCTGGATGAAAAAGCCCGTACCCTGACCGAGCGTAATCAGGAACTGGAATTACAGCTGGAATCCATCAGCGCCGAAAATGCCCAGCTGCACGACAACCGCCAGCAAACTTACCTGCTGTACGGTGGTGGCTTAGTGGTGCTGGGGATTTTCGCCGGCCTGATTCTGCCGTCGTTACGCGGCAAGCGCAGCAGTGGGTGGTCCTGACAGGCGACCCGGTTCAACGTTAAGCGTTCAAGGTTCGGCGTGCGCGGCAGACATTCCCGGCGCACGCCCAACGCTGAACCCCCAACGCCCAACCCTTGCGGAATTATGTATGTTATTCAAAAAACTTCTCCCCACCCTCGCCGTCATCACCGCCCCACTGCTGGCGTTTCCAGCCTTTGCTGAAACCGTACAGGTGTTAATGAAAACCAGCCAGGGCGATATTACGCTGGAGCTGGATCGTGAACGCGCGCCGGTTTCGGTCGAAAACTTTCTCACCTACGCTGACAGCGGCCATTACAACGGCACGGTTTTTCACCGCGTGATTAAAGATTTTATGATTCAGGGCGGTGGTTTTGATCAGAACATGCGTCAGAAAGCCACGCTGCCACCGATTAAAAACGAAGCGCAGAATGGCCTGAAAAACCGGCGCGGCAGCATTGCCATGGCGCGTACCAGTGTGGTCGACAGCGCCACCAGCCAGTTTTTTATTAACGTGAAAGACAATACTTTTCTGGACCACGGCAGCCGTGATTTTGGCTACGCGGTATTCGGTAAAGTCACTGCGGGTATGGATGTGGTTGATGCTATTGCCACCAGCGCGACCGGGCGCCGCGATATTCCGGTAGAGCCGATTATTATCGAGTCGGTAACCGTGGTTACTGCACCAGAAGCCGCAACAGAAACTGCCACACCTGCAGCTCAGTAACGGCCGTTACAACAGCCACAGCAACAAGGCCGGAATGGTAAAGAACGACAGGGTGGTCGACACCACCACCATGCCGGCCACTGCTTCCGGCTGACGGTTAAATCGCTCGGCAAATAAATAGTTAAATACCGCCACCGGCATGGCCGACTGAATCAGCACCACCCCGCGAGCAACGCCGTCGAGCGCCAGCAATTCCACCACCAGCAAGCCCACCAGCAACCCGCCGCCAATACGCAGTACGCTGTACAGTAACGCCGTGCGCCATTGGGTTACCTGCAGGCGCTGTAAGGAAACCCCCAGCGTCAGCAGCATCAGCGGAATGGTCATGCCACCGATTAATTTCACCGAATTCTGTACCGCCGCGGGCAGCGTCCAGTTTTGCCACAGCAGCAATAAGGCCAGCACAATGGCGTACAGCACCGGCATTTTCAGCAACGCCGTCAGACCACCCGCCTGCTTACCACCGGCCAGTACAATACCGGCCGGAAAATGCGCCACCGACAGCACCATAAAAAACGCCAACGCCAGCGCCAGGCCTTCCTGACCGAATGCCAGCAGGCACACCGGCAACCCCATATTACCAACATTGGGAAACACAAAGGAGGGTAAATAGGCGCGCACATCATGGCCCAGCAGGCGCGGAATAACGGCCCCGAATCCGGCCATTAACAGCGCCACCAGCACACAGGCCAGCGCCGTTTGTTTAAAGGTATGTAAGTCGATACTCACCGAGCTGAGCACCGACAGCATCAGGCAGGGCGCACCAATATTCAGCACCAGCCGGGAAATAAAATCGGTATCAAAACGCTGGCCGCTGCGGGCCCAGCCATAGCCAATGGCAGCACAAGCCAGCACCGGCGCCATAACGGCAAAAATTTCGGTTATCATGGCGCGCATCATACGCCAGCGCCACGGCCTTTTCAGCCGCACGCTGAGGTTATTCCCTGGTCTTTTTGAGCTTGCTGATACGGAGATACCCAGTGCCGGAGCCATCTTCCCCTGCCGTTTTATCGCCACCTGACTTAAGCTGGCGCGCGGACGGTCAGCCGGTGTCGGAACAGTTTAACGACCCGTATTTTTCCGTCGATAACGGCCTGGAAGAAAGCCGCCATGTGTTTTTACAGCACAATGGTTTACCGCACCGCTGGCAGCACTGGCCTTGGGCGCAGCAGCCGGTGTTCTGCATTGTTGAGACCGGCTTCGGCACCGGGCTGAATTTTCTGCTCACCTGGGACAGCTGGCTTAAGCGTGGCCATAACGACGGCTGGCTGCATTTTACCAGTGTGGAAAAATACCCCTTAACCCGCGACCAGCTGCAACGAATACAGGCCCTGTGGCCCGGCCTGCAAGCGCTGAGTGAACGCTTACAACAGCAATGGCCACTGCCGTTGCGCGGTGCGCATCATCTGCACTGGCCGGAAGAGCGTATATCCCTCACCCTCTGGTTTGACGATGTTGCCAACGCCTTGCCGCAGCAAAGCGGCCCGGTGCACGCCTGGTATCTGGACGGTTTTGCGCCGATGCGTAACCCGGATATGTGGACTGATGACTTATTTACCGCCATGCGCCGTTTAAGCCAACGCCAGCCGCAGCAATACCATGGCCTCTGCAATGCCACCGTCGCCACTTTTACCGCCGCCGGGCTGGTGCGCCGTGGTCTGCTAGGTGCCGGCTTCGATGTTAAACGGGTGCCGGGCTTTGGCCGTAAACGGGAAATGCTGGCCGGCGTGTTCAACCGCCGTTGCGGCCCCGAGCAGCCACCACACTACTTACACAAACCCTGGCTGTTACCCACCAGCAGCCCGGCTGGCCTGCCCAAAGTGGCCGTTATCGGTGCCGGTTTAGCCGGAGCCTGCACCGCCAGGGCGCTGGCCGAACGGGGTTGCCAGGTCAGCGTGCTCGACCCGGCCGGCATTGCCAACGGTGCGTCGGGGAATCCGCAGGGCGGCCTGTACATCAAGCTGGCCGCCGGTGATGACGCTATGCACACCGCCTTTTATCTGGCCGCTTACCAATATGCCCTGCCCTTTATGCAACACTTTCTGGGCCCAGGCACGGCCGATAATCCCTACTGGCAACAATGCGGTGTCTTACAGCTGGCCTACGATGACAAAGAAGCCAGCCGCCAGCAGAAATTTACCGCCAGCCAGACCTTACCGGCAGAGCTGGTACAGCCGGTCGATGCCGCACAGGCCAGTGCTCTGGCCGGCAGCCCACAGCCGCAGGGCGGGTTATTTTTCCCGGCCGCCGGCTGGGTCAGCCCGGCCGATTTATGCCGCCAGCTGCTGCAACATCCTGCAATTGCGGTTATTGAACAAGCGGTTACTCATCTGCTGCCTGTCGCCGGCGCAGAGGAACCGGGCTGGCAGGTGCACACCAGCGCCGGGATACTAACCGCCGATCAGGTGGTGGTGGCCACGGCTTATGAGGCCACGTCCTTATTGCCGCAGGCTTATCTGCCGCTGAAACGTATCCGCGGTCAGCTCAGTTATCTGGATGCCACCCAAACACCAGCGCTGCATACCGTGCTGTGCGGGCGCAGTTATCTGCCGCCACCGCGCGATGGTCGCCAATGCTTAGGGGCAACCTACAATCTGCGCGATGACGAGCCGGCACTGCGTGAGCAGGATCACCTTACCAACGTGCAGCATCTGGCCGATTTCGGCCCGTCCTGGGCCGCTCTGGCAGGGGAAACGGGCATGAACCGGGTAACCGGCGGCCGCGTGGGGTTCCGCTGTACCGCACCGGATTATCTGCCATTGGTGGGGGCGGTGCCGGACACACGAGCCTTTGCCGCCACCTTTGCGCCACTGGTGCGTAACGCCAAAAAAATTCCACCACTTACGGCACCACAATTACCGGGCTTATGGCTGAATGTCGGCCATGGTTCGCGCGGGCTGGCGTCGGCACCGCTGTGCGGGGAAATGCTGGCGGCGATGATCTGCGGTGATGCGCTGCCGGTCGGCAATGATATGGCTGAGGCCTTATGGCCGGGGCGGTTTTTACTGCGGGATATGGTGCGGCGGAAACTGCCAGAGAACCTCTGACGGAGCGGGTTTATACCACCCGCTTCAGTTGTTGTTTGCGCTGCTCGCGCTGACGCCGTTGTTCGGCCTCGGTTTTGGCCTGTTCCGCGTCGGTGCGGATCTGGCGCATAGCAGCCGCCAGTTCGGCACAACAGCTGCGGATAACCGCCAGCTGGGCTTTCATCTGGTCGATGTCGCTCAGCGACTGACGGATTTTACGCTTAACCTGCTGTTGTCTGAGTTCATTCATCTTGTTCACCCGACCAGCCCTGACGGCGCAACGTGCGTGTCATCTCAATGTGGCAGGTCAGGCTGTTGGGGTCAAACAACAAGGTGGCATCACCGCGTTGCAACTGCGCCAGTACATGGGCTTTTTTATCGGCCAGGCTGTAGTCGTAATCGCCGTAATCTGTGCCTTCGCGGGTAACAAAGTCTTCCAGAATACCGTCGAGAGCGTCGGCGCTGAGCTGTTGGTAAGGAATGGCCAGAACGCCATCCTGAGGTGTTTCGTCCAGATAGTCGGGAATATCAGATGGCAAAACCAGCCTCCCGCTCCCATTCGCAATTCATACGCAAATCGGCATCCGACGGGCAATGGCCCTGCTCGGCATTCCAGTTAAAGGTGTGTTTACCGGACAGCTCGGTTTCCAGATGCACGGTGGCCGACACCCAGTACATGCTTTTCAGCAGGGTTTCAAACTGGCGCAGCCAGTGTTCCCACTCGTATTCCACCGCTTTGTAGGACGCGGCAAAGTGAATTAACTGGGTCTGGTAGGTGCCGCTGAAGACATCGTCACCGGGCATGCTGAACATTTCCCGGCACAGCAACGACCATTCATCATCCACCCCCAGCGGTAACGACTGGATAGCCGACCAATTGGCGCGCCGGTGCACCCGGGCGGTAAAAGGATCGGCCGCCGGAATATGGCGGATTACCCCGTAAACGATGGATTCCTGATCGAAGTTTGACACAGCGGGTCCTTTCAACAGACAACTGAGCGGATCATAACGGAATTCCGGCGAAACCCAAACGACACTTTTGGCCAGCCCCAACAAGCGCGGCCGGGCAACTGTACAGTGGCCGGCCGCGGTTGCTTAACAGGCTGAACGCTGAGGCTCAGGCTGCTTGTTGTTTGCCTTCTGAAGAAGGGAAAGAGTATTTCCATACCCGCTGCAGCACGGTGAAATACTGGGCAAAAAACGGCCCGGTATTGTAAGGAATGCCGTGTTTTTTGCAGACTTCAGCTACCTCGGCAGCCATGGCCGGGTAATGGCGCGCCGGCACATCGGGGAACAGGTGGTGTTCCACCTGACAGCTGAGATGGCCGGTTAAAATATGGAACCAGCGCGGGCCTTCCAGATTGGAGGAACCCAGAATCTGACGGTAATACCACTGCCCACGGGTTTCGTTTTTACACTCTTCTTCGCTGAAGGTGTGGGCTTCTTCGGTAAAGTGGCCGCAGAAAATAATGGTGGAGGTCCATAAATTGCGGATCAGGTTAGCGCAGATATTTCCCAGCAAGACCTGAAAAAACACCGGGAAGCACAGCAGCGGCCAGAAAATATAATCTTTAAACATCTGATAAGAGATTTTATTAAAGAAATCTTTTTTCAGCTGCTCACGGCTGATCGGCAGGCTGCTGTGTTTGCGTTTTTTACCGAAGAAAATCCGCTCGGCCGCCACTTCGTGATACGCCACCCCCCACTCGAATAAAATGCTCAGCAGCCAGTAATAGACCATTTGCAGCACATTTTTCGGCCGCCAGGGTAAATCGTTACTCAGGCGCAGCAGGCCGTAACCATAATCCCGGTCTTTACCGATTATATTGGTGTAGGTGTGGTGTTCATGGTTGTGGTAACGCTTCCAGGAACCGCTGTCGCCGGCGTTATCCCATTCAAATTTGCGCGAATTAATATGCGGATCGTTCATCCAGTCGTACTGACCGTGCAGCACGTTGTGGCCGATTTCCATATTGTCGAGAATTTTGGCAATGCCCAGGGCAAAGACGCCACCGACCCACCACAGCGGGTGTAAAAAACCCAGCACCATGCACAGGCGGCCAGACAGATCCAGCAGGCGCTGGAAACGGATCATATTGCGGATGTAATCGGCATCCGCCTGGCCGACGTTGGTCAGGGTATTATCACGGATGCGGTTAATGTCCTGTTCAAAGGACTGCAGGGTTTCTGCCGAAGGAATATGAGCGGAAGGCATGGTGTTTTCCTTATAAGTCCAGAACCAGATCGCTGGCAGCGACCGAGATGCATAACTGAATTTCACCGGCGCCGGTATCGGAATACTGGCCGGTACGGGTGTTGTACACCACCCCGCTCTGCTTCTGGCAGATGCACTGGTGGCAGACGCCGACCCGGCAACCACTGACCGGTTTCAGGCCGGCGTTTTCCGCGACTTCCAGCAGGCTGCGGGCGCTTTCACCGGCGGCAATATCGACATTGATACCCGACTGACGGAAGGCCACCAGCGCGGCGTCGCTGCTGCTGCGTGGCTGGTCAATCGGCGCGGCACCAAAGTATTCAAAGCCGATATTCTGCTGTGGCACCTGCATGTCGGTAAGAATATTGCGGCTGAGCGCAATCATCGGCGCCGGACCACAAATAAGAATCTGGCGGCGGGCAAAATCCGGGCAGTATTGCTGCAATAATTCGGCACTGATCAGACCATGCTGCTCGTTATCCAGCAGGGTGATGTTCAGCTGCGGGTTATCCAGCTGCAGACGGTTGAATTCATCCCGGAATAAAAAGTGCTGATTGTCACGGGCAAAATACAGCAACTGCACGTCGCGGTTGTCGTTCTGCGCCCGTAATTGATTCAGCATTGAACGAAACGGCGTAATACCACTGCCACCGGCCAGCAATAACACCGGACCATTGCCTTGCGGCAGCACAAAATCGCCCTGCGCTGCCGAAATACGCAGCCAGCCGCCATTGGCAAACTGCTGACGTAACCAGGGCGTAATCCGGCCCTTATCCTGCACGCGAATGGTCAGCTCGATTAAGCCGGTGCGGGCGTAATGATCGGGGGATGACGAAATACTGAAGTGACGGCTGCACAGTACACCGTTTTGCTCGGCCACAATCTGCACAAACTGGCCGGCGCGGAAACCACCCCAGCCACGGCCGGGTTTCAGTACCAGGCTGTACACATCGGGTAATTCGGTACGGACTTCCAGTACTTTGGTGCGGTAACCGCTGGTGCTCCACATCGGCAGCGCCAGCTGAATAAGAGGTTCAAAATAAGCACCGAAGGAATCGTGCTGGGTGAGACTGCGGGCCAGACGTTGCCACAGAGTGCGTGACGGTGCCGGGCGATCGGTTGTTGTTGTGGTCATAATAAGCGGGCTTTACCGGTATTTCAGGAAACAATCGCGGCTGTTTTAACGGCTCCTGCCACCAAAGTCCAATACCCCCATGACAGGCTGCGGCCTGCGACCGCGTTGGCGCGTTGAGATACATTCCGGCGGGATTTCTGGTGTTAGTGGTCACCTACGCTGCAGAGCCTGTTATTGCTGATGTGGTTAGACGGACTATTGCCCTTTATGGGGAGTTTCAGGGATTGATGCTGAATACTATTGAATACCAGGCACAAATATTTGTCGCCAAGGTGCAAACCAGGACCGGCTAGCCTACGGCCTAAGCATCGCTGTAGGCCAGCCCATTGGGCTGGTTGGCCGTCACGGCGTGACGGCTTTTTGCGGCTTACCGCCGCTGTTTAAGCTGCCGCTGCGCGGCAGCTGATGCGGGGCTCCGCCCCCGCGCCCCGATGTAAGGAGAAGGATCTCCTTACCAACCTCTCTGGCCCGCGTCCCAGCTAATCCTTGCTGAAAAAACCCGCTTACGCCCACGGATCGTAAGGTACATCCTGTACCACGATCCTTGCCCGGCATCCCGCCGGGCATGGCTACCGTCTTTTTTCAGCGGCGGGCTGGCCCGATTGGGCCGGGAAAAACCGAAGCAACCTGAATGGATTTTTGCGGCCTGCGGCCGGATGTTTTCTTTTGGTTTGTGGTTTTGCGCGAAGGACATTAAAAACTTTGCCGGCGTAGCCGCTGCGGTTTGAATCGCGCCTATAGCACGCCGAAATGAACCGTCGTTGACAGGCCCGCCCGGATGGACCGGGCGAGGATCGTGGCGCACGACGCGCCTTACGATCCGTGGCCGCAGGCAATGACGATGAATGAGGATATACGTGCTATACAGCGCAAAGCTGGAGCGCGAGGATAAGTTCCTCGCAATCGGGGCGCGGGGGCGGAGCCCCGCATCAGCTGCCACGCAGTGGCAGCCAATCAGCCCGGCAGGGCTGGCATACGACATACCCAGCCACGCAGGTGCGGCCACATCAACGCTGCACAGGCGGGCCTGCCAGCCCGCATCGTGACAAAAATGTCACTCCTACGCGGCCAGCGTAAACAGCAGCCACAAAAAAGGCGACCCGAAGGTCGCCTCTTTCCGAACACTAACGTCTCAACGTTATCTAAAAAACTTAGATGTTGTTGAACTGGTTAGAAGTGTTCTTCGCACCGCCCGCTTTCAGGGCGTAATCACCAGAGAAGTACTCTTTGTGATCGTCACCGATGTCAGAACCAGACATGTTCTGGTGCTTAACACAAGCGATACCCTGACGGATTTCTTTACGTTGTACGCCAGCCACGTAACCCAGCATACCAGCAGCGCCAAAGTATTCTTTGGCCAGGTTGTCTACAGACAACGCAGTGGTGTGGTAGGTCGGCAGAGTGATCAGGTGGTGGAAGATGTTCGCTTCACGTGAAGACTCAGCCTGGAAGTTCTGGATACGACGATCCGCTTCTGCAGCCAGTTCAGACTCATCGTAGTCAGCAGACATCAGCTTGGTACGGTCGTAAGCAGAAACGTCTTTACCTTCAGCAACCCACGCATCGTAAGTTTGCTGACGGAAGCTCAGAGTCCAGTTGAAGGACGGAGAGTTGTTGTAAACCAGTTTCGCATCCGGGTGTACTTTGCGTACGTCGTTCATCATGTCACGGATTTCGTGAACAGTCGGAACAGCGGTTTCGATCCACAGCAGGTCAGCACCAGCGTTGATGGCTTCGATACAGTCGAATACGCAACGCTCGTGGCCAGTGCCTTCACGGAACTGGAACAGACCAGACGGCAGACGCTTCGGACGAACCAGTTTGCCGTTACGGCTGATCAGTACGTCGCCTTCTTTGGTGTCAGCGGCAGACACTTCTTCAACGTCCAGGTAGGAGTTGTATACGTCGCCCTGGTCGCCTACTTCGTTAACCACAGCGATTTGCTTGGTCAGGCCAGCACCTTCAGAGTCAGTACGGGCAACGATGATACCGTCGTCCACACCCATTTCCAGGAAGGCGTAACGCAGAGCGCGGATTTTAGAGTGGAAGTCAGCGTGCGGAACGGTCACTTTACCGTCCTGGTGACCACACTGCTTCTCGTCAGCAACCTGGTTTTCGATCTGCAGGGCACAAGCACCGGCTTCGATCATTTTCTTAGCCAGCAGGTAAGTGGCTTCTTCGTTACCGAAACCAGCGTCGATGTCAGCGATGATCGGTACGATGTGAGTTTCGTAGTTGTCGATCTTGGCTTCGATGTCTTTGGCTTTAGCTGCGTCGCCAGCGGCTTTGGCAGCGTCCAGTTCACGGAACAGCATACCCAGTTCACGGGCGTCAGCCTGACGCAGGAACTTGTACAGTTCTTCGATCAGGTCAGCAACCACAGTTTTTTCGTGCATAGACTGGTCCGGCAGCGGGCCGAAGTCAGAACGCAGTGCAGCAACCATCCAGCCAGACAGGTACAGGTATTTACGTTCGGTAGTACCGAAGTGCTTCTTGATGGAGATCAGTTTCTGCTGACCAACAAAACCGTGCCAGCAACCCAGAGACTGAGTGTATTTGGTTTTGTCTTTGTCGAACTCAGCCATGTCACGACGCATGATGGCAGCGGTGTACTTAGCGATGTCCAGACCGGTTTTGAATTTGTTCTGCAGACGCATACGGGCTACAGACTCTGCTTTGATAGCAGACCACTGGGAGCCGTTCTTCTCGATCAGCGCCTGAGCGGTTTTGATTTCAGCTTGGTATGACATGAATCAGTCCTTCAAGTTGGGTGGGTGACGTTCGTCCTGACAGCCACAATGACTGCGGGCATTACGTTAGTGCAGGGGCATAGTAGTGAATTCACCCACATAATTAAAATCAATAGAATCTATATCTGCTATTTTTTGGGTGAATGCACAACCAGGGAATAATAATGCCGCAGAGACGGCGCCGGTGCAGCCGGTAAAACCCGCTTTAGCACCAGTCATTCCTGTCTTTTTAAACGTATTCTGCCGCCGCCACCGCGCTCGACCAGGCCCACTGAAAATTAAAGCCGCCCAGATGGCCGGTAACGTCGACCACTTCACCGATAAAGAACAGGCCCGGGTGCTGTTTGGCTTCCAGGGTTTTGGATGACAGCTCGTCAGTGTCTACCCCGCCCAGTGCCACTTCGGCGGTGCGGTAACCTTCGGTGCCGGCGGGTTTTACCTGCCAGCCATGCAGGCCGGCCGCCAGCTCGTCCATAGCCGCGCCGCTTAACTGCGCCAGCGTAGCACCGCTGAAGCGGCTGTCGGCCAGCCAGTGTTCGGCAAATTTGGCCGTAGTCAGCTCGGCCAGCCAGTTGCGCAGCAGCACTTTCGGACGCTGATGCTGGGCCTGGCGTAATGCCTGGGCCAGATCGGTGTCGGGCATCAGGTTAATGGTCAGGCTGTCACCGGGTTGCCAATACGAGGAAATCTGCAGCATCGCCGGGCCGCTTAAGCCGCGGTGAGTAAACAGCATATCGTCACGGAAACTCTGTGCCCCGCACTGTACTTCTACTGATAACGCCGAACCGGATAAGGCCGTGCACAGGGCTTTGTGCTGGTCGGTAATGGTAAAGGGCACCAGGCCGGCGCGCTGCGGATACACCCGCAGGCCAAACTGGCTGGCCAGTTCGTAGCCGAAGCCGGTGGCGCCCAGGGTGGGAATAGAAGGCCCGCCGGTGGCCACCACCAGCGATTCACAGCCCAGCCACTGGCCGCCCGCCTGCAGGCGATAACGACAGCCGGCTTCTGTGGTTTTTTCTACCTGCCCCACCGGCGTATTCAGACGAACTTGTGCGCCATAGGTGGCGCACTCGTCCAGCAGCATATTGAGGATGTCGGAGGCTTTGTTATCACAGAACAACTGGCCGTCTTTCTTTTCGTGGTAGGCAATACCGTGGGCTTCCACCAGCGCAATAAAATCCCACTGGGTATAGCGCTTCAGCGCCGACTTACAGAAATGCGGGTTGTGACTTAAGTATTTATCCGGGGCGACAAAGTAGTTGGTGAAGTTGCAGCGGCCACCGCCTGACATCAGGATTTTCTTCCCGGCCTTGTTAGCATGATCGAGCACCAGCACCTGCCGGCCCCGCGCTGCTGCCTGTGCGGCACACATTAAACCGGCGGCGCCGGCCCCGATGACGATGACTTCAAATTTCTGTAGCATCTGCGCCCTACTCTGGTTGCTGCTGCCCTGTGGCAGCGCGTTATTATGCCACCTTCGGCTACTGGATATTCTGCTGTATGGAACTTTTTGATCGTCAGGGCCTGAAAACTGCCACCGGTCTGTCCGACCGTAAACTCAACCTGTTGCTGCGCCTGCTGAAAGGCCCGCAGCTGGAAGGTATTTATAACGGCCTGGATGAAAAAGAAGGCCTGGGCGTTATTGATAATGCCTTCCGCAATATGCGCATTGAGCTGGATTACGATCACGAGGCATTGCGTCGTGCATTACCCGCTGAAGGGCCGTTTATTACCGTATCGAACCACCCGTTCGGGTTTCTTGACGGTATTATTCTGCTGTTAATCGTCGGCCGTGAGCGGCCACAATTCCGCGCCGTGGCGAATTTTCTGCTCAGCTATTTTGCGCCGATCTCCGATTTATTTATTACCGTGAATCCGTTTGAAAATGCCGGCCCCAAGGGTATGAACGGCATGAAAAAATCCCTGACACAGCTGGAACAAGGCTTAGGCTTAGGCTTGTTTCCGGCCGGTGAAGTGGCTACCCGCTACCCGGGCAGCCGGGAAATTACCGACCGGCCCTGGTCGTTAAGCAGCATGAAGTTAATTCAGAAAGCCCAGGTGCCGGTGATTCCGATTTATTTTCATGGCCATAACAGCCGCAGTTTTCACTGGCTGGGGAAAATTCATCCGGCACTGCGCACCTTGCGGATTCCGGCGGAGTTTTTAAAGCGGCGTCATTCCACTATTAAAATCAGCGTCGGTGAGCGCATTGAGTGGGATGAGATGACGGCGTATGACACGCCGGAGGCGCTGCGGGATTATTTACACGGTAAGACTTTCGCTCTGAGAGAGTCTTAAAGCGTTCGAAAACGCTCTTCAACGTTACTTCCCGAAGGTGGCACACATTCGGGGACTGCTCACAGACTCGCTGTAAATCCATCGATCCTCAGGACGAGGTGAATGCCGCAGTTCGTCGGGAACGAAATGCGGCCCTGGAAGCTCGAATGCCGCGTCGATCCCCAGGATGGGGGGAATGCCTGATTATGTCGGGAACATAATCAGGCCATGGCGCACACGGTTGCCTAAATAACAACCGAAAGATGCACAAGCTATAAATTCAATCAGATAACAAAGCCTTTACCGGCGCATAACTACGCCGGTGAATGGGGCAAGGGCCGAGCTGTTGCAGCGCTTCAAGGTGTGCGGCGGTGCCATAGCCTTTGTGTTTGGCAAAGCCGTAGCCGGGATATTGGGCATCGAGTACCAGCATTTCGCGGTCGCGCTGTACCTTGGCCAGAATGGAGGCCGCGGAAATGGCGGCCACCAGGCTGTCGCCTTTAATAATGGCGGTGCATTCCAGCAGGGTTTCGGGGGTTTTATTACCGTCGATCAGGGCATGCTGACAGGGCAAGGTTAAACCGTCGATGGCACGGCTCATGGCCAGCATGCGGGCATTCAGGATATTCAGCCGGTCAATTTCTTCGACTGTGGCGCGGGCAATGCAGAAATCCAGCGCCTTGGCACAGATTTCTTCAAATAACTGCTCGCGCTTTTTTTCGCTGAGTTTTTTGGAATCGGTTAACCCGGCAATGGGGTTAGCCGGGTCCAGAATAACGGCAGCGGCAACCACATCACCGCACAGCGGGCCGGCACCCGCTTCATCGACGCCGCAATAAGGCACCGCGTTAAGCAAAAGTTGCTGTTCTATTGCGGTAGCAACGTCTGTCATTGCTGCAATAAACCGGCAATGGCGGCGGCGGCTTCGTCATCGGCGCTGCGTTTCAGCTGACGGTGAATAAACAGAAAGGTTTCATGCAGCTGTTGCATGGCGACGCTGTTTTCCAGCTGCGCCAGTAAGGCGGCTGCCAGTTTTTCCGGCGTGGCATCCTGCTGTAACAGTTCCGGTACCAGCTCGCGGTCGGCTAATAAATTGGGTAACGAAATCCACTTGCGGCTGACCATGTGCTTCAGAATCCAGAACGTCAGCGGCGCCAGTTTATAACTGACCACCATCGGCCGTTTCATCAGCATGGCTTCCAGCGTGGCGGTACCCGAGGCCAGTAAAATAGCATCGGCAGCGGCCATGCAGGTATGCGACTGGCCCAATACCACGGTCACTGGCAAGCGTCCCGGGTAGGCATCCAGCATGGTCTGAATCTGGTCGCGGCGTTCGGTGCTGGCAGCGGGAATAATAAACTGCAGGTCTGGCCGTTCATGCAGCATGCGCCGGGCGGTCTGTAAAAACAGTTCGCCCAGTTTGGCCACTTCTCCGGAGCGGCTGCCTGGCATCAGACACACCACGCGGGCTTCCGGGTTAATTCCAAGCGCGGCACGGGCCGGGCCGGCCGGGGTTTCCAGCGGGATTTTATCGGCCAGATGATGCCCAACGAATTTTACCGGCACCTGGTACTGCTCGTAGAATTTCGCCTCAAAGGGAAACAGCGTCAGCATCAGGTCAACGGCTTTGGCAATTTTGAACACGCGCTTTTGCCGCCACATCCACACCGACGGGCTGACGTAATGCACGGTTTTAATACCGGCCGCGCGCAGTTTCTGTTCCAGCGTCAGGTTAAAATCCGGCGCATCGATGCCAATAAACACATCGGGCGGGTTGGCCAGCCAATGCTTAACCAGATCGCGGCGGACTTTCAGCAGCTCAAACAAGCGGCCGAGCACTTCCACCAGCCCCATCACGGCCAGACGTTCCATCGGCACAAAGGTGTTAAACCCCTGCGCCTGCATTAACGGCCCGCCGATGCCTTCAAAGGTGGCATCGGGAAAGCGTTGCTGCAGGGATTTGATCAGGCCGGCCCCGAGCATATCGCCCGAGGTTTCACCGGCAACAATGGCAATGCGCATTTATCGGATAATACCGCGGGTAGAAGCATTAAGGCTGTCGACCAACACCTGCACCGCCGGGTCCTGTGCCGCTTCGGCCTGCAGTATCGGCATGGCCTCGGCCAGGGTCAGCCCCTGACGGTACAGGGTTTTGTAGGCTTTACGCAGACGGCTGATGCTGTCGGCACTGAAACCGCGACGCTTCAGGCCTTCGGTGTTCAGGCCGTGCGGCTGCGCCGGATAACCCAGTGACATAACATAGGCAGGAATATCTTTCAGTACCACGGTAGCAGCACCGCACATAGAGTGCGCACCAATAACGCAGAACTGATGCACCTGAGTGGCACCACCCAGAATCGCCCAGTCGCCGATATGCACATGGCCGGCCACGTTGGTGTCGTTGGCCAGAATGCAGTTATCACCCACCACCACGTCGTGGGCGATGTGCACGTTCACCATAAACAGGTTATTGGAACCAACCTGAGTAATGCCGTTGTCCTGTACCGTACCGCGGTGGAAGGTACAGGCTTCACGGATAACGTTATTGTCGCCAATAATCAGTCTGGTGGGCTCACCGTTGTATTTTTTGTCCTGGCATTCTTCACCAATACTGGCGAACTGAAAAATACGGTTGTTCTTACCAATAGTGGTCGGTCCGCGCACAATTACGTGCGGGCCAATAACCGTACCGGCACCGATGGTGACATCGGCGCCGATAATGGAATAAGGACCAATTTCAACACCTTCGGCAATCGTTGCTGAAGGGTCCACAATGGCACTCGGGTGGATCATGCTTGCTCCAGATCGCGCTCTGCGCAGGTAATTTCTGCTGAACACACCACTTTATCATCCACCAGTGCACAGCAATCGAACTTCCAGATTCCGCTGCGGCCGTGCATAAAACGCGCCTGCAGATGCAGCTGATCACCCGGCACAATCGGCCGTTTAAAACGCACGTTATCGGCACCGGCGAAGTAATACAAAGTAGTGGGTTTGCGTTTTTCACCCAGCATGGTCAGCCCTAACAAACCGGCGGCCTGAGCCATGGCTTCCAGGGTTAACACGCCGGGCATAATGGGATGCCCCGGGAAATGACCATTAAAAAAATCTTCGTTAATGGTAACGTTTTTCAGGGCGGTAATCCGGGCGCCACCGTCGGCGTCCAGGTCAATTTCTTTAATCCGGTCAACCAACAGGAACGGGTAACGGTGTGGCAGAAATTCCTGTATGTGTTGAATATTGCTGTGTGGCATCAAACTTTACCTTCTTGGCTTTTCTCTAACTTTTGCAACCGTTTCGCCATATCGTCCAGCTGGCGGAAACGTACCGCATTTCGCCGCCATTCCTGCATCGGCATCTGCGGCGTGGCAGAGGAATAAGCCCCTGCTTCGGTAATCGATTTGCTGATCAGGGCCTTGCCGGCAATGTGTACGCCATCGGCGATGTCCAGATGGCCGGCTACCCCGGCGTTACCGCCCAGGGTGCAATGCTTACCAATGCTGGTGCTGCCGGCGATACCAGTACAGGCGGCCATGGCCGTTCCATCACCCACTTTTACGTTATGGGCAATCTGAATCAGGTTATCCAGAATGACGTTGTCACCGATCTCGGTATTACCCAGTGCACCACGGTCGATGCAGGTATTGGCACCAATTTCGACATCGTTACCGATGCGTACGCCACCCAGCTGGGCAATTTTATGCCAGCGGCCTTTATCGGGTGCGAAACCAAAACCATCGGCACCAATAACGGTACCGGAATGAATCTGTACCCGTTCGCCCAGCACCACATCGTGGTAGAGGGTGACGTTGGCGCGCAGAATACAACCGGCACCCAGCACACAATGGTCGCTGATTACGGTATTGGCGCCGATCTCGCAGCCGTCGCCCAGTTCGCAATGCTCACCGATCACCACATTGGGGCCGATGCTGACGTTGTTGCCCAGACGGGCACTGGCGGCGATAACCGCGCTGGCATGAATGCCGGCACGGGGTTGCGGACGGTTATCAAAAAGCTGTGTCACCAGCGCAAAACTGAGATAGGGATTCTTAACCACCAGCGTGGCGCAGGGCGCTTCGTCTGCCACATCAGCGGCCACAATCACTGCGCTGGCGGCGCTACCGGCTAATTGGCTGCGGTAACTCGGGTTGGCCAGAAAACTCACCATACCGGCACCGGCGTCCTGCAGGGTCGCTACCCCACGGATCATAATGCCGGCATCACCACGCAGCTCGGCGCCCAGATGTTGGGCCAGTTCACCTAAACTCAGTTGCATCGGATGTTCCGTTATTTCTTGCTGTTAAGACGATCCAGCAGCTGCTTAGTCAGATCGGCAGTCGGAGCGGTGTAAATAACAGCGCCGGCCTGAAGAACGACATCATAACCGCCTTCATCAATGATTGCTTTCAGATGACGCTCAAGATCCGGCAATTGTGTCTGGAAAAAATCTCTCTTCCAGGTTTGCTCCAGTTGCTGCAGCTTGCGCGCGTAAAACTTGAACTCGGTCGATTTTTCTTCGTAGCTGTTGGCCAGCTTGCGACGGTCGTCATTGCTCATGACGTCGCCTTCTTTTTCGATCTGTTCTTTCATTTTGACCAGTTCGGCTTCAATGCCCTTCAGCTTATCCAGCTCGCCCTGGTTGTCTTTTTCAAACTGGCGGATGGAGGTTTTGGCGGCTTCCGACAGGAACAGCGCGCGCTCCATATCCACTACCCCAACTTTGCCGGCCTCGGCCACGGCCGCCTGCATAAACAGGGCTGCCAGCATTGCAATCATAAATCGCATGGTCGTACTCCTTATTGTCGTTATTAAAATGGTCGTTATTTAGCTTAAAACACCTGGCCCAGTGAAAATTCAAACCCTTCGGTGCGGTCATCTTTCTCGTCATTGAGCGGGAATGAGTAGGTAAAGGTCAAGGGACCAATGGCCGTAATCCAGGTGACGCCAACACCGGTACTGAGGCGCAGTTCGTTCAGGTCCACGCCGCTGTTGCAGAACGGATGCTCGGTTAATTGCGGCAACTCCGGATCATTCGGTGTAAAACACTCGCTGCTGAAAGCATTACCGGCATCAAAGAACACCACACTACGCACTGAGCTGCGATCTTCAAGGAATGGCAGTGGGAAAATCAGTTCCAGACTGGTTTCAATCAGGATATTACCACCCAGCGCCCGGTCGGTGTCGTAGTAATAGGGTTGTTTTACGCCATCAATGTCGTCAATCAGATACGACAAACCCCGTGGCCCCAGGCTATTGGAGCGATAGCCACGCACCGAGCCGATACCACCGGAACGGAAGTTTTTGAAGAACGGCAGTTTTTCCACATCACCATAACCGTCGCCATAACCCAGATCAGTACGCAGACGTACGGACCATTCGCGGGCCAGCGGCAGGTAGTAGTTGGCGGTGTAGTTCATTTTGTACCAGGACAAGTCACTGCCCGGCACGGCGATATCGGCAGAGATTTTGTGTTCCGTACCGGCGGTGGGGAACAGGCCACGGTTCAGGCCGTTATAGCGCCAGTTAATGCCGAGGGTAAATTCGTCAAAATCACGGCCTTCCCGCTCGATAAAATCGGTAATTTCTTTCGGCACCAGCGAACCTTCCACCATCTCGGTATTGGACAGCCCCAGCGAAAATGACAGGCGCTGACGGTATGAAATGGGGTAACCAAAGGTGATATTACCGCCGGCAATATTGGTCTGATAATCGCTGACGGTATTCAGCTCGGCAAAGTCGGTTTTACGGTAAAACAGGTTAAAGCCGCGGCTGACGCCATCGATGGTGTAATAAGGGTCGAGGAAAGAGAAATTATACGACTGGGTGTAATCGTTTTTCTGCACCCCCAGCGACATACGGTTACCGGTACCAAAAAGGTTATTCTGACTGATGCTGGTACCCAGAATCATGCCACTGCCGGCGGCGTAACCAATGTTGAAATTCAGGCTGCCGCTCAGCTGTTCTTCCACGTGGTAATTCACATCAATCAGGTCATCGGTACCGGGTACGGCCGGCGTATCGACGTTGACGGTTTTGAAGAAACCGAGCTGATCCAGCCGGCTTTTGCCGGCATCGATTTTATCCGTCGAGGCCCAGCCGCCTTCCATCTGCAGCATTTCCCGGCGCAGCACTTCATCCATGGTGCTTTCGTTGCCGGTAAAATTAATGCTGCGCACATAGGTACGTTTACCGGGTTCGACAAAGAACGTCAGCTCAACCGTGCGGTCTTCATCGTTGATTTTCGGCACCCCGTCCACTTTGGCAAAGGTATAACCTTCGTTACCCAGACGCTTGGTCATCAGTTCACTGCTGTAGGTAACCATCTGACGGGAAAAGGTATCGTCTTCTTTAACCAGCACCAGCGGCCGCAGAGCGCTTTCTTCCAGCACCAGGTTACCGGCCAGACGAATATCTTTAACGCTGTAAATATCGCCTTCGGTCACGTTAATGGTGATATAGACACCCTCTTTATCGGGCGACAGTGATACCTGGGTGGATTCAATATTGAAACGGATATAACCGCGGTCGAGATACCAGGAACGCAGGGTTTCCAGATCGGCAGCCAGTTTTTCGCGGCTGTATTTGTTGTCGCTGGCGTACCAGGACCAGAAATTACTGGTCTGCAGCTGGAACTGTTTCAGCAGCTCGTCGTTGCTGAACGCTTCATTACCCAGAATATTGATGTGTTCAATACTGGCGACGCTGCCTTCTTCCACCTGAATATCCAGTGCTACCCGGTTGCGCGGCAGACGTTCCACGTCGGTGGTAATGCGGGCATCGTAGCGGCCCTGTGACACATACTGACGTTCCAGCTCCAGCGCAATCCGCTCCAGCGTGGAGCGTTTGAATACCAGCCCTTCCGCCAGCCCGGATTGCTTTAAGCCATCCAGCAGCATGTCGGTCTGAATGGCTTTGTTGCCGGAAATTTCAATGCCGGTAATGGTGGGCAATTCCACCACCTGCACCACCAGCACGTCGCCATCGCGCAGCAGGCGTACATCATCAAACAAACCCGAGCGGAACAGCCGACGCGAGGCGTCGACCAGACGTTGCGAATCGACCCGCTCACCAGTACTGACCGGAAAGGCCTCAAACACAGTACCCGCTGAAACGCGCTGTAACCCTTCCAGACGGATATCCGCCACCACAAAAGACTCAGCCTGAGCAATCGCAGACAAACCACTCAGGACCAGCGCCAACAGCCAGAAACGCATCAGATTCAGTATCCAGTCATCCGGCTTACAGCCGGCCTATATCATTATAAAAAGCCACCAGCATCAGGCTCAGCAGCAGGAACATACCCACCTGCACAGCAACCGCCTGTACACGCTCGGGCAAAGGTTTACCACGGAGAATTTCCGCCGCATAAAACAGAATATGGCCACCGTCCAGTACCGGTACCGGCAACAGATTCAGCACCGCCAGCGACACACTGAGCAGCGCCAGAAAGCCAACAAAGGCTTCCAGCCCGCCGGCGGCCGAAGCGCCGGCTACTTTAGCAATGGTGATAGGGCCACTCAAGTTCTTTACCGATACATCACCCAGCAGCATTTTCCACAGCGAATCAAGGGTAAAGACCGTCAGATCCACCGTTTTCTGCCAGCCACGCTGTAAGCCTTCCAGCACCCCGCTGTAGCTGGTGCGTACCCAGCCGGCCGGGTATTCGGGTACTGCCACCTGTGCGCCGATAAAACCACTGTGGTTGCCCTGCTCATCGGTACGGCGGCCGGGCGTCAGCACCAGCGTGACCGTTTTACCGGCACGCTCCAGTTCAACCGCTAACGCTTCACCGGCCGTCGGACGAATGCGTTCGACCCAATCGTACCAATCGATAACGGGGTCATTATTCACAGCCACAATGCGGTCACCGGCCTGCAAACCGGCCCGCTCGGCCGCTTCACCCGGCATCACCTCACCGATGATGGCCGGAATAGGTAACTGGCGCGGTTCAAGCCCCAGCGCCGCAAAAGGATCCGGCACTTCCGGGCCGGCCAGCCAGCGGTTTACACTCAGCCACACCTGGCGCTGCAGGCCATCGGCATCTGTTACCGTCAGCTGAATGTCGGCGTCTTCGCCAATAAAATTCAGTAACTGCCAGTTCACCGCTTCCCAGGTTGGCGTGGGGTGCTGCTGCACCGCCACAATTTCATCGCCGCTGCGGATACCCGCCAGCTGCGCCACCGAATCGGGCTTAACCTGCCCGACCACCGGCACCAGGCCGCTGGTACCCGCGACGAATAAAGCCCAGTAAGCCAGAATGGCAAATATAAAATTGGCCAGCGGCCCGGCACTGGCAATGGCGATGCGCGCCCACGGACTTTTGCGATTGAATGCCTGCTGCTGCAGATGTTCGGGCACTGGCGCTTCGCGCTCGTCGAGCATGCTGACAAAGCCGCCCAATGGAATAGGAGCAATGGCAAATTCAGTGCCGTGACGGTCACGGAACGACCACAGTGGCTTGCCAAAGCCAACGGAAAAACGCAACACGCGCACGCCACAGCGGCGCGCCACCCAGAAATGACCGTATTCGTGAATCACCACCAGCAGGCTGATGGCCAGAATAAAATACAACAGTGTCAGCATGCGTTTCCTGATTCCGGTAACGTCGTTCCCGCTTGCAGCAACCAGCGGCCAGCGCACTCACGCGCCCATTGGTCAGCCTCCAGCACCGGAGCCAGCTCAGTAACGGCTTGAACGGTATGCTGTTGCATAACAGCGGCGATGAGCAGTGGGATATCGGTAAAGCCAATTTGTTCCCGCAGGAAGGCTGCTACCGCCACCTCGTTGGCAGCGTTCAGTACCGCTGGCATGGTGCCGCCGGCGGCAAAGGCATCGCGCGCCAATTGCAGGCAGGGAAAATTAACCTCATCAGCCGGTTCAAAATCCAGCCGCGCAATGCTGAATAAATCCAACGCCTGCACGCCGGCCTCGATGCGCTGGGGCCAGGCCATGCCGTAAGCAATGGGGGTGCGCATATCCGGCTGGCCCAGCTGCGCCAGTACCGAACCATCGCAATACTGCACCATGGAGTGAATGACGCTTTGCGGATGCACCACCACCTGCACCTGGGCGGGCTGGCAGTTAAACAAAAAGCAGGCCTCGATCAGCTCCAGCCCTTTGTTCATTAACGTGGCGGAATCGACGGAAATCTTTTGCCCCATCGACCAGTTGGGATGTGCCACCGCCTGCGCCGGGGTAACCTGCTGAAGCTCGGCATGGGTACGGCCACGGAATGGTCCACCGGAGGCGGTGAGCAGAATTTTACTGATACCGTGCAGAGTAAAATCACCGCGGTAATCGGCCGGTAATGCCTGAAAAATGGCGTTGTGTTCACTGTCGATGGGCAGCAATACCGCCCCGCCGTCACGCACCGCCTGCATAAACAATGGGCCAGCCATTACCAGGCTTTCTTTATTGGCCAGCAATACCCGCTTACCGGCACGGGCCGCTGCCAGCGTGGGTAATAAACCGGCGGCACCGACAATGGCTGCCATCACCATTTCGGTGTCGGCATGCGCCGCCACATCCGCCATGGCGGCGCTGCCGCTGAGTACGGTGGTGGCACAACCGGCTGGTAACAACGCCTGCAGCGCGATGGCCGCGTCGTTATCGGCCATAACCGCAAAACGGGGGGTAAATTCAGTAATCTGTTGCGCCATTAAGGCGGCGTTACGGCCAGCCGCCAGGGCAAATACCTGATAACGACCTTGATGGCGGCGCACCACATCCAGCGTGTTACAGCCAATAGAGCCGGTCGACCCCAGTACCGTAATGCGTTGGATCATGTCAGATTCCAGTCGAGAATCAGCATCATAAAGGCGAACACCGGCACCGCCGCCGCCATGCTGTCGATGCGATCCAGCACACCGCCATGGCCGGGCAGCAGCGACGAGCTGTCTTTAATGCCACGGTGGCGCTTCATCATGCTTTCCACCAGATCGCCCAGTACCGAAATGACCATGGTGACCAGGGTAATCAGCAATAACTGTAAACCAAACAGGGTATCGACCGGACGCAGCCAGCCGTCGATGTAAAAGGCAAAGCAGGCCGCCACCAGCAGTGTCGTGGCCAGGCCACCCCAGAAACCGGCCCAGGATTTCCCCGGACTGACGTGCGGCGCCAGCTTGCTGCGCCCCCAGCGTTTACCCGAGAAGTAGGCGCCGGTATCCGCGCCCCACACCACCAGCATCACATACACAATTAACAACGAGCTGTGTTCGGAGACTTTCAGGTGCATAAAGCCAACCCACATAGGGATCAGCACACACAGCCCCAGCAACGCCCGGATCGGACGCGCCGCCCACACTTCAGTGCCGCCCGGATAGCGTTTCACCAAGGCAAATGCCAGCACCCACCACAGCGCGCCGGCCGCCAGATAATAGACTTTGTATTCTTCATGAATGCGCAGAAAACGCGCACTGGCGTATAAACACAGAAACACCACCAACGCATACAGAATGCGGCTCCAGTTTTTCTGGTAACCGGCAATATTGGCCCATTCCCAAGCACCTACCGTGGCAATCACGGCAATAAAAATGGCAAATTCCTGCAGCGGCAGAAAGAAAATACCGCCGATCATCAGCGGCGCCAGCACCAGCGCAGTGAGTACGCGTTCCTTAAACACCTTATTTTTTTCCTTCTAACTGGTCGTCGGTACGGCCAAAGCGACGGGTACGCTCGGCAAAAGCCGTCAACGCTTGCTGATATTCTTGTTGTTTGAAATCCGGCCAAAATACCGGCGAAAAATACAGCTCGGAATAGGCGGTTTGCCACAGCATAAAGTTGCTGATGCGCTGCTCGCCACCGGTGCGGATCAGTAAATCCGGCGGCGGTAAATCGGCCAGCCAGGTGTAACGGTGAAACAACTGTTCATTAATATCCTGCGGCTGCAGGGTGCCGGCCTGTACTTCCTCAGCAATACGCCGGGCCGCCCGGGCAATATCCCACTGGCCACCATAGTTGGCGGCGACCACCAGGGTCATGGCGGTATTGCCGGCGGTTAAGGCCTCGGATTCACGGATCAGCTGTTGCAGGCGCGGAGTAAAACCCGATACATCGCCCATAATCTGCAGGCGGATATTGTGCCGGTGCAGTTTGCGCACTTCGCGCTCCAGCGCCAGCACAAACAGGCTCATCAGGGCGCTGACTTCATCCGCCGGTCGCCGCCAGTTTTCACTGCTGAAGGCAAACAGCGTGAGCACTTCAACACCCTGTTTGGCAGAATGTTCCACCACCGCCCGCACCGCATCCACACCGGCTTTATGCCCGGCAACACCGGGCATAAAACGACGCTTGGCCCAACGGTTATTGCCATCCATGATGATGGCAACGTGGCGGGGAATATCGCCCTGCACAGCCAGGGTGTCGTCAATACTGGTCGACATAGGGCATCAGACCTGCATCAGGTCTTTTTCTTTGGCGGCCAGCAGGTTGTCGATTTCAGCAATGAATTTATCGGTTAATTTCTGGATCTGATCTTCACCACCGCGCTGTTCGTCGGACGAGATCAGTTTTTCTTTCTCCAGATCTTTAATCTGCGCATTGGCATCACGACGGATATTGCGCACCGAAACCCGGCCTTTCTCTGCTTCGGCCTTGGCCTGCTTGATAAAGTTTTTACGGGTTTCTTCGGTGAGTGCCGGCATCGGCAAACGGATGGTGTCACCGTTGGTTGATGGGTTAAGCCCCAGATCAGACTTCATAATGGCCTTTTCAATGGCCGGTACCAGGCTTTTTTCCCACGGGTTGATCGCCAGCGAGCGGGCATCTTCCACAATAATGTTGGCAACCTGGGAGAGCTGGGTAGGCGTACCGTAGTAGTCCACCATCACACCATCCAGAATGGCGGGATTCGCGCGGCCGGTGCGCACTTTTTTAAAGGCTTCCACCAGCGCTTGCACGCTTTTGCTCATGCGGTCTTCCGCATCCTTTTTAATGTCGTTAACCATGCTTACTTTTCCTCACTTACGATCAGGGTGCCGTCATTGCCGCCAGTCATCAGACGGGCCAGCACACCCGGTTCATTCATATCATAAACCCGCAGGGGCATATTATGGTCCCGCGCCAGGCAGATGGCCGTAAGATCCATCACACCCAGTTGTTTTTCCAGGACTTCCTGATAGGTCAGGATGTCGTATTTTTCCGCAGTCGGGTCTTTCTTAGGATCGGCAGTATACACGCCATCGACATTGGTGGCTTTCAGAACCACGTCGGCGTTGATCTCAATACCCCGCAGACAAGCGGCGGAGTCGGTAGTAAAAAACGGGTTACCGGTGCCGGCAGCGAAGATCACCACATCCCCGATTTCCAGGGCCCGGATCGCACTGCGGCGGTCGTAATGATCCACCACACCACTCATCGGAATAGCAGACATGACACGGGTCGGCATATTGGCCCGCTCCAGCGCGTCGCGCATGGCCAGTGCATTCATGACCGTGGCCAGCATACCCATATGGTCACCGGCGACCCGGTCCAGGCCGGCTTCGCTCAGTGCCTTGCCACGGAACAGGTTGCCACCACCAATCACCAGACCAACCTGCACACCAATACCGCGCAACTGCCCTACTTCCAGAGCCATACGGTCGAGTACTTTCGGGTCAATACCAAAATCCATATCGCCCATCAGGGCTTCGCCGCTCAGTTTCAGCAGGATACGTTTGTATTTGGCACTTTTTTGCTCAGCCATGGTGATCTCCGGAATATGTGATGTCGGGGTTTTCTTTGGACCATGCGGTATTACCGACCGCTATCCTGCACCGGTGCCGGCGCAGATACAAATATGCCGGGCGAGCCCGGCATATAGATGGGTATTCAACCAGATTGCGGCTGTGCTACCCGGTGGCAGTATCAGCCTTTCAGCTGTGCTGCTACTTCGGCGGCGAAGTCTACTTTTTCAACTTCGATGCCTTCACCCACTTCCAGACGCAGGAAGGAGATCACTTCAGCACCGCCTTCTTTGGCCAGCTGGCCAACAGTCTGGTCAGGGTTCTTAACGAACGGCTGATCCAGCAGGCTGTTTTCTTTCAGGAACTTGTTGATACGGCCGCCCATCATTTTTTCAACGATTTCGGCAGGCTTACCAGCCATATCCGGCTGCGCACGGATAATTTCCTTTTCTTTTTCCAGCACTTCGGCCGGCATGTCGTCACCGCGAACCACGCGCGGGTTAGCCGCAGTTACGTGCATAGCAATGTCTTTGGCCAGTTCTTCGTTGCCGCCTTTCAGGGCTACGATACAGGCGATTTTGCCGTTAGAGTGCACGTAAGCACCCACAGTTTCAGCTTCCACAACGGCCGGACGACGCACGGTGATGTTCTCACCGATTTTCTGTACCAGTGCTTCACGCGCCTGTTCCAGTTCGCCTTCCATCAGTTTGGCCACATCGGCTTCTTTGGTAGCAGCCAGTTTAGCCACAACCTGATCGGCAAAGTTGTTGAAGTTGGCATCGCCAGCGGCGAAGTCAGTTTCAGAGTTCACTTCAACAGCCACGGCCACACCAGCGCTAACCACCACGCGGATTTTACCTTCAGCGGCAGTACGGTCGGCTTTCTTGGCGGCTTTCAGGCCAGAATTTTTGCGCAGGTTTTCAATCGCCAGATCGATATCACCATTGGCTTCAACCAGTGCTTTTTTGCACTCCATCATGCCCAGGCCAGTACGCTCGCGCAGTTCTTTTACCTGAGTGGCAGAAACGTTAGACATCTGTGTAATCCTCTATTTTTAACTTGTCTGAAATCTTGCACCTAAAAAAAGGGGGCAAGCCCCCTTTTTAGTGAAAAACTGCGCTTACTCTGCAGCTTCCTGCGCCGGAGCGTCTTCTGCCACTTCGACAAATTCGCTGGCTGCAACGCCGTTCTGCTGCTTGCCTTCCAGCACAGCATCAGCCACTGCAGTAGCGTAGATCTGGATAGCACGGATGGCGTCGTCGTTACCCGGGATAACGTAGTCGATACCGTCCGGGTTGGAGTTGGTATCCACGATACCAATAACCGGAATACCCAGCTTGTTGGCTTCCTGAATGGCAATGCGCTCGTGATCAACGTCGATTACGAACAGCACGTCCGGCAGGCCGCCCATGTCTTTGATACCACCGATAGAACGCTCCAGCTTCTCCATTTCACGGGTACGCATCAGAGCTTCTTTTTTGGTCAGCTGCTCAAAAGTACCGTCGGTGCGCTGGCCTTCCAGATCACGCAGACGTTTGATGGACTGACGGATGGTTTTGTAGTTGGTCAGCATACCGCCTAACCAGCGGTGCGCTACGAAAGGCATGCCAGCACGCTCGGCCTGCTCTTTCATGATTTTACCAGCGGCGCGTTTGGTACCAACAAACAGAACTTTGTTGTTACGGGCAGCCATGGATTCAACCAGTTTCAGCGCATCATTCATGGCCGGAACAGTGTGCTCCAGGTTGATGATGTGAATCTTGTTGCGGGCGCCGAAAATGTACTTGCCCATTTTCGGGTTCCAGTAACGGGTCTGGTGACCGAAGTGAACGCCTGCTTTCAGCAGGTCACGCATGCTTACTTGTGCCATGTTTCTATACCTTAAAATATTGGGTTAGGCCTCCGCACCCCCACCGTTACCGACCGTATCTGCGATACGGCACCCCGGTACAGCGTTGTGAGGTACGTGTGTCATTGGGCTGCCACGAGTGGCTGGCCTGCGATTTTTCGCGGGCGCTTTATACCACCTTTCAGCTGCAAAGACCAGCACCGGGTTGCCCGGAACCTGTCATAACCGGCACCAGCAGGGGCTACTTATGGCTTAATTGTTACTAAGCGGCCAAAGGCTGGCCGGCGTTGGTTCAATACCGCGGCCACAACCAGTACAATGGCCACACTTACGAGTCACAGGTAACCAATTCCCCATGAGTGTCAGCATCAAGTCCGCTGAGGACATCGCCAAAATGCGTATCGCCGGCCGCCTCGCCGCCGAAGTTCTGGAAATGATCGAGCCTTATGTAAAGCCCGGCGTTTCTACCGGTGAGCTCGACCGCATCTGTCACGACTATATTGTGAATGTGCAAAAGGCTGTGCCGGCACCGCTGAATTACCACGGGTTTCCCAAGTCAATCTGTACCTCTATTAACCATGTGATCTGCCATGGCATTCCCAGCGATGACAAGATCCTGAAAAAGGGCGATATCGTTAATATCGACATTACCGTGATCAAAGACGGTTACCACGGCGATACCAGTAAGATGTTTTTTATCGGTGAACCGACGCCGGCCAATGAGCGCCTGGTACGCGTTACCCAGGAATGTCTGTACATCGGTATTGATCTGGTTAAGCCCGGTGCCCGCCTTGGTGATATCGGCCATGCCATTCAGCAGCACGCTGAATCCAACCACTACTCGGTGGTACGGGAATACTGCGGCCATGGTATTGGCCAGGTTTTCCATGAAGATCCGCAGGTATTGCACTACGGCCGTCCCGGTACCGGGCTGGAATTACAGGCCGGCATGATCTTCACCATCGAACCGATGATCAACCTGGGTACCCGCTTCAACAAGCTGATGAAAGATGGCTGGACCGTGGTTACCAAAGACCGCAAACCTTCAGCCCAGTGGGAACACACTATTCTGGTAACCGATACCGGCGTAGAAATTCTGACCTTACGCAGCGAAGAAACCCGCTACCAGAGCTGAGCCATGTCGCCGGATAATGAACTGCCGGCTCTGCCGGTTATTAACAGCGTCCAGCTGCTGCAGGATTTACAGGCTGCACGGTCGCCGTTACCCGTTATCCGGCCACTACTGAAACAGATTCAGGAGCAATCGCACCACTACTTCCGCGCCACTCTTGATGCGGCAACCCTGGTGCGCCACCGCGCCACTCTGATTGACCAGATTCTGAGCTGTCTGTGGCAAAGCTCCGGCCTGCCCCAGCACGAGCTGGCACTGATTGCGGTGGGGGGGTATGGCCGCGGCGAGCTGCATCCGCATTCTGATATTGATTTATTACTGCTGTGCCGGGATGAACAGGCCATTACCACCTACAGTGAGCCGTTGCAGCGCTTTATTACCCTGCTGTGGGATCTGAAGCTGGACGTCGGCCACAGTGTCCGCACCCTCGCTGAATGCGTAACCGAAGCCGGCAAAGACCTGACCATTATTACCAATATGATGGAAAGCCGCTTGCTGACCGGTGACCATCCATTGCACGAACAGTTAAAGCAGGCCACCGCCCCCGATCGGCTTTGGCCGGCGCAAGAATTTTTTCAGGCCAAATGGCAGGAGCTGCGCGACCGCCACCGCAAGCACAACGATTCTGAATACAATCTTGAGCCCAATGTTAAAAAATCACCCGGCACTCTGCGCGATATCCAGACCATCTGCTGGGCTACCATGCGTTACTTTGGTGAGGGCACCTTACAATCGTTACAGCAGCAGGGGTTTCTGACGCCGTTCGAATTTGAGCGCCTGCAACGCAGCCTGCACTTTTTATGGCAGGTACGCTACGCGCTGCACATGCTGACGGGGCGCGAGGAAGACCGCCTGTTGTTTGACCTGCAGCGTGAAGTTGCTGCCCTGCTGGGTTTCCGGGACGATAAATCACGCCTTGGTGTGGAATACTTTATGGGGCGGTTTTATCGTAACCAGCTGGCCACTATGGAGCTGTGCGATTTATTACTGCTGCACTTCAACGAAGATTTTATGAAGCGCGATAAGGTGCATGAAATCGTTACCCTGAGCGAGCACTTTGTCCTGAATAATGGTTACCTGCAGCTGCAGGATGCCGGCCTGTTTGCCCGCGAACCAGGCTGGCTGCTGCAGGTATTTGTCTTAATGGCCGACACTCCACACGCCAAAGGAATACATTCAGACACCATCCGCGCCCTGCGCGACCACCGTCATTTAATTGATGATCAGTACCGCCAGAACCCGGAATACAATGCTATTTTCATGGAATTAATGCGCCACCGCTCACGGGTAGTGCGGGAATTATCCCGCATGATGCGCTACGGCATTCTGGGACGTTATATTCCGGCGTTTGGTCATATTATCGGCATGATGGAACACGACCTGTTTCATGTGTATACCGTGGATGAACACAGCTTGCGTATGATGCGGTTTTTACGCCAGCTGCGCTTTGATGACAGCATACGCGAGCGCTTCCCCCTTGCCTCCGGAGTTATTCACCGGGTGCAGAAAAAAGAACTGCTGTATTTAACGGCGCTGCTGCACGACACCGGTAAAAGTATGGATGGCGACCACACCGCTAACAGCGGTGAAATAGCAGCTGCATTTTGCCGCCAGCACAATCTGCGCCCGACCGACAGCCATCTGGTGGAATGGTTGTGTACCAATCATTTATTAATGTCGCAGGCCTCGCAGCGGCTGGAAATTAATAACCCGGAAGATATTCATCCATTTGCCCGTGAAGTGGGTGACCAATACCACCTGGATTTACTTTATCTTATTTCCGTGGCGGATATTTACAGCACCAACCCCAAGCTTTGGACCAGCTGGCGCGCTGAGCAAATGAGTGATCTTTACCACAGCACTCAGGCCGCTTTGCGCCGCGGCCTGAACACGCCGCCCAACAAAGATGCCTGGATCAGTGAAGTACAACAGGAAGCACTGGCCCAGCTGCAGCAAAAAGGCCTCAGCGAAGCAAGGGTCAGGCAAATATGGGGGGACCCGGACGACGATTATTTTCTGCGAGAAGGCATTGATAACGTCGTCTGGCATGCACTGGAAATCGATGCCCACGGCAACAGCAATGCACCGCTGGTATCCATCCGCCAGACCTCCGCGGGAAAATCAGAAGGTGCTACCCAGATCTTTATTTATATGAAAGATCAGGTGAACTTATTCGCGGCTACCACCGCCACCCTCGACCAGCTGAACCTGAATATTCAGGACGCCCGCATTATGACGTCGGAAAAAGAACATAATGTGGTCGACACCTATGTGGTACTGGATGAAAACAACCAGCCAATCAGCGACCCTGCCCGCATTGAGCATATCCGTCAGACGCTGGTTCAGGCGCTGTCAGATCCGGACAACTACACCACCATTATTCAGCGCCGCACTCCGCGTGCGCTGAAGCAGTTCAAAGTGGAAACCCAGGTGACCATCAGTACCGACCCGCTGATGCAGCGCACTGTACTGGAAGTTATTGCTGCCGACCGGCCGGGCCTGCTGGCGCGCATGGGCGCAATTTTATCAGCCGCCGGTATTCAGCTGCAGGGAGCAAAGATTCTGACCGAAGGCGAACGGGTATCGGATATTTTTTATATCCTCGATCAGCATGGCCATCCGTTTGCCGATGCGGAGCAATGCCTGGCGCTTAAAGATGCCATTATTCAGGGCCTGGCCGAACAGGTAGAAGCCCAATCCGCGGTGTAACTGCGGCACAGAAATTCGAACGATGAGCGCGAAAAAATCGGCTCTTTTTTTCTCATGCCAACCGCTACAGTGGGTTATTCTTTTTCCGGCAGGAGCACCTTATGAGCCAGCGTACCCTTCAGCATATAATTCCCAGCCACCCAAGTTCCGATGGTGACGGTGTAAAGATCCGCCGTGTCGCCATGTTTGACCTGCCCGCTACTGACCCATTTCTGATGCTGGATGAGCTGTCATCGGATAATCCGGATGACTATATCGGCGGCTTTCCGCCGCATCCGCACCGGGGTATGGAAACCTTAACCTATTTACGCCACGGCTCACTGGAACACCGCGATCATCTGGGTAATCGCGGACTGATTACCAGTGGCGGCGCCCAATGGATGTCAGCGGGGCGCGGTATTATTCACAGCGAAATGCCCGCTCTGGATATGCAACTCCTGCACGGCTTTCAGCTGTGGATCAACCTGCCAGCCAAAGACAAAATGAGCGCTCCGAAATACCGCGACGTTCCGGCAGCAGAAATTCCACAGTTAGAATTTCCCCAGGCCCAGGTGCAGGTGATTGCCGGCGCGTGGAATATTAATGGCCAATCCAGTGAAGGCCCACTGATGGATCTGGCTGCCGATGCCGGCTATCTGGACATTCATCTGCAGGCGGGTGCCAGCCTGACCCTTACCACGCCGGCAGAGCAGCGGGTGATTGCTCTGGTGTATAAAGGCCAGCTGAATACCAGCCCGCAAGCTCCGGAAAAATCGCTATTGGTATTCGGCCAGGGGGACGAGTTAAAACTGCAGGCTGTCAATGACGCCGGCCTGATCTTATTACGCGGCACACCAATCAGGGAAAAAGTGGTGCACTACGGCCCCTTTGTAATGAACAGCACTGAAGAAATTCAACAAGCCATTGCCGACTACAACAGCGGCCGTTTCGGTCGTGACTGATGCTTGAGGCCTGAAGGTTGAAGCCAGGTATAAAAAAACCGGCGCCGAAAACGGAACGCCGGTTTTTTTATTAACCGCAGTCTATCAGGTTAAGAACGTGCGTTAAGACGCATCAGGCTTGCGGCGTTTAACCGGTGCAAACCCTTCACTGTCCATTAACGTACCAGCCCGGGGCTGTGGACGGCTCGGACGCGGACCAGACTTCTTCTTATCCGATTTTTTCGCCAGCGGTTTGCCCGTGCTTTTAGCTGTTTTAGTATTACTTTTCGGCTTTTTCTTCCCGGCGGCCTTACCCGATGCTTTAACCTTTTTCGGGCCACGATAATTGCCTTTCAGCTCAGCGATGGTGCGCTCTTCCATCTGCTGCTGCAGATAACGCTCAATGGCTGCTTTCAGATTCCATTCATGCGGTGCAATCAGACTGATCGCCAGACCGGAATTGCCCGCCCGACCGGTACGGCCGATGCGATGTACATATTCATCACCTTTGCGGGCCAGGTCATAGTTAATCACCAGATCCATGCCATCCACATCCAGACCACGGGCCGCCACATCGGTAGCAACCAGGATATTACGCTTACCCTCACGCAAAGATTGCATCACATAATTGCGTTCATCCTGCGTCATATCACCATGCAGCATAGCGATACCATTACGATGACGCCGCAGGAAAGTGTTGAGACGATCCACCTCGGTGCGTTTATTCACAAAAATAATGGCTTTATCGTAGGTTTCATTCGCCAGTAACCACACCAGCAAACGATCTTTATGCGCATTATCGTCCGCCAGAATACGCTGCTGACGGATAAATTCATGCTGGTCCTGCACCGTTCTGGTGGTAAGACTTTCCGGATTATTCAGCATTGACCGGGCAATGCGGCCAATACCCTCATGACGCAAGGTAGCGGATAACATAAAGGTCTGACGCTCTTTCTTGCTGCGTCCGACAATCATCTCCATATCTTCGGCAAAACCCATATCCAGCATCCGGTCGGCTTCGTCCAGCACCAGAAACTCCAGATCCTTCAGTTCAGCAGAACCACGTTTCAAATGGTCCACCAGACGCCCTGGCGTCGACACCACAATTTCCGGATTTTTACGCAATACTGCCGCCTGATATTTGAACTCATCACCGCCGGTTAACAAACCAACATTCAGCGAATTAAGATCACAAAATAACTGCGCGGTTTTAAAAACCTGCCGCGCCAGCTCGCGGGTAGGCACCAATACCAGGGCACGGGTAGCGGAAGCCGGTGCCGCGTTAGCCAGCAGCTTTTCCATAATAGGCAACAGATACGCCAGGGTTTTACCACTACCAGTTTCAGCACACACCTGCACATCACGACCAGCCAGTGCCAGCGGCAGCATCAGTGCCTGCACTTCCGTAGGCTGAGTGATTTCCAGCTGCTCCAGTCCGGCCAGCAAGCGGGGATGAAATTCAATATCGGCAAACACGGCATTATCTCGTAGGTTAACTGGCATCGATTATAACAGAAGCACCGGAAAGCGCTGCCGGTGTTCGCCAGGACAGCCGATCAACACAGCTCTCTGCCCGCAGGGTTGTGCGCAGTGAGGTGTACAATGAAAACCCCCGATAGCGTGAGCCACCGGGGGTTTTGAATAAGAGCTTGACGATGACCTACAGTGACTCGTGCCATCCGGGCACTCGCCCTGCGGGCAGCCTATGGCTGTCCTGATCCGTTCCGGAAAGTGTTGCTTATCTCACATGGGGACCAGCGGCAGGAGCCGCTGGCACAGCTTGCTGCCCGCAGGGCGAGCACCAGGGATGGTGCGAGTGATACCCCACGGCCGACAGAGCACGTTCGTGCTCACGGCCCTGTGGGCCCCATGCGAGAGTGAGTTTATCGTCAGCGCAAAAAGAAAAACCCCCGATAGCGCGAGCTACCGGGGGTTTTGAATAAGAGCTTGACGATGACCTACTCTCACATGGGGAGACCCCACACTACCATCGGCGATACTGCGTTTCACTTCTGAGTTCGGAATGGATTCAGGTGGTTCCACAGCTCTATGGTCGTCAAGCAAACCTTTATGAAGCATTGTCGTCTTACGTAGTCTGCGACGTTTCTTCAAATTAGGGCGGATACATGAGTTTAAATTGGATTCTCTCGCGAACCGGCGGTTGCCTGGTCTGTTTCTTAACTCAGTTTTCTGAGTGTTACCACTCACACCAAGTTTGGGTGTTATATGGTCAAGCCTCACGGGCAATTAGTATCAGTTAGCTCAACGCCTCACAACGCTTACACACCTGACCTATCAACCTGGTAGTCTTCCAGGGCCCTACAGGGAACTCGAAGTTCCAGTGAGATCTCATCTTGAAGGAGGTTTCCCGCTTAGATGCTTTCAGCGGTTATCCTGTCCGAACTTAGCTACCCGGCAATGCCACGGGCGTGACAACCGGAACACCAGAGGTTCGTCCACTCCGGTCCTCTCGTACTAGGAGCAGCGCTTCTCAAATCTCAAACGCCCACGGCAGATAGGGACCGAACTGTCTCACGACGTTCTAAACCCAGCTCGCGTACCACTTTAAATGGCGAACAGCCATACCCTTGGGACCGGCTTCAGCCCCAGGATGTGATGAGCCGACATCGAGGTGCCAAACACCGCCGTCGATGTGAACTCTTGGGCGGTATCAGCCTGTTATCCCCGGAGTACCTTTTATCCGTTGAGCGATGGCCCTTCCATACAGAACCACCGGATCACTATGACCTACTTTCGTACCTGCTCGACGTGTTGGTCTCGCAGTTAAGCCGGCTTGTGCCATTACACTAACCTCCTGATGTCCGACCAGGATTAGCCGACCTTCGTGCTCCTCCGTTACTCTTTGGGAGGAGACCGCCCCAGTCAAACTGCCCACCATACACTGTCCCCAGCCCGGATAACGGGCCTAGGTTAGAACCTCAAACATACCAGGGTGGTATTTCAAGGACGGCTCCACTAAGACTGGCGTCTCAGCTTCAAAGCCTCCCACCTATCCTACACAGATAGGTTCAAAGTTCAGTGCAAAGCTACAGTAAAGGTTCACGGGGTCTTTCCGTCTAGCCGCGGGTACACTGCATCTTAACAGCGATTTCAATTTCACTGAGTCTCGGGTGGAGACAGCTCCGCCATCATTACGCCATTCGTGCAGGTCGGAACTTACCCGACAAGGAATTTCGCTACCTTAGGACCGTTATAGTTACGGCCGCCGTTTACCGGGGCTTCGATCAAGAGCTTCGCTTGCGCTAACCCCATCAATTAACCTTCCGGCACCGGGCAGGCGTCACACCCTATACGTCCACTTTCGTGTTTGCAGAGTGCTGTGTTTTTAATAAACAGTTGCAGCGGACTGGTATCTTCGACTGGTCTCAGCTTACGGGGCAAGCCCTTCACCAAGTCCAGCGCACCTTCTCCCGAAGTTACGGTGCCATTTTGCCTAGTTCCTTCACCCGAGTTCTCTCAAGCGCCTTGGTATTCTCTACCTACCCACCTGTGTCGGTTTCGGGTACGGTCTCTTTGTAACTGAAGCTTAGAGGCTTTTCCTGGAAGCATGGCATCAACCACTTCGGACTCCGTAGAGTCACCGTCATCACACCTCAGCATTGAAATCCCGGATTTGCCTAAGATTTCTGCCTACATGCTTAAACACGGACAACCAACGCCGTGCTGGCCTAGCCTTCTCCGTCCCCCCATCGCATTACAAA